>JAUVHU010000008.1 GCA_030593145.1 Desulfobacteraceae bacterium | reverse complement strand
TCTGGATCGTGATTCCGGACTTTTACTGGTCAATACTTTTGTACGAGGGGATTTTTTTGATTTTCGCAAATTCTTAATCGAGCTTGGAAGAGTTCCTTACCTGGAACATATAGAAAGAGTTCATATTCAAAGAACAATGGCAGGAAAAGAATTAAAGGTGAAAATATGGCTCGCTCTCAGTTTAAATCAAAAATAGAGGAATTGAGGGATTGAGGAATTGAGGAATGCTGGAATTAAAATCAGTAGAATACCTTCAATTCCTAAATTCGCAATTAAGCGAAGCGAATCCCTAAATGAAGAACTATATATGTCAACACGAGAAAAAATTATACTCTGTCTTGTGATACTTGTCGCCGGATATGCTACGTACAATTTTTTAGCAGATACTCCGAAACGTATCCATGTTGAGACGGAAGAGGAATTGACCGACTTGAAAAAACTCACAGCCGATGTTATAAAAGAGGTGGATAAGACGGCCTTGACAGAAACCGAAGCCTTTATTATAGCACAAACTGGGGCAGAATGGAAAAGAGATCCTTTTTTAAAGCCCGGACCGCCTGTAAAATTCAGGCCGGAGAACGACCAGGCTAAAGTCTCAGCCGATAAGCTAAACTTTACCTATTCAGGATACTTAGAAATGGCTGATAAGAAACTGGCCATCATTAATAGTATAGAATATAAAGCAGGCGAAATGCTAATCAACGGCGGTGGATATATTGTCAGTAGTATTTTTCCGACACGGGTAGTGCTTGAGCTGACAGGTGGTAAAAATATGATCATCCTTCCATTGGAAGAAGTCAACACTTCTTCATTGGACCAAAATTAAGCAGGCAGAGTTAGATATGAACAAAAAATATCATTTAAAAAACGTTACTCTGATTTATAAAACAGCGCTCAGGTTTGTTTTTTCTATTTTAATTATCACTATTGTTGCCGGTTGTGCCGGCAAAAAGAGTGAAACAAAAGATACTTTCTTTGAGAAATGGAAGATAAAAGCTGAACAGTCGAAGGGCTTTTCCCCTTCTGCCAGAAAACACGCTGTTGACCTGCCGGAAAAGGCAATGAAAGAAAAAGCGAAACAAGAAGGCGTGTCGCCGGAGCCTGAAAAGTCTCTTCCTTCCGGTAAAATAAGCTTGAAAATGAGAGATATAGAACTGTCCGTGCTTCTCAGGACTTTAGCAAAAGCAGTGAATCAGAATATTATTATCAATGAGAAAGTAAGTGGTAAAGTTAGTATAAATATTGAAGATGCTTCCTGGGATCAGGTATTTGAAGGTATTTTGCGTTCATACGGGCTTACCTATGCATGGCAAGGAGATTTGATCCGCATTTTAACCCTGGAAGATATGCAACAGGATATAACACGAGAAACGCAGAAAAGACAAATGGAAAGAGTTGAGCCACTTTTGAACAAAGTCGTTCAGGTCAGTTTTGCTGATTCAGAAGATCTTAAAAAAAACCTGGAAAAATTTCTTGCAGAAAAGACAGATGGAAAGACTCATGGTTCTGTAATGGTTGATAAACATACCAATGCGCTTATTCTGCAGGCAACGAGGAATGATATTGAAACAATGCTCCCATTAATTGAAGAGCTTGACAGACCGATTCCTCAAGTTCTGATAGAGGCAAATATAGTTGAGACAAGCAAGGATACAGCGAGAGAGCTTGGGGTTCAATGGGGGGGATTATATAAACACGATATGGGCGGCGGTAAAGCCGAATGGGTTACTTCTGGTTCAAACTCAAATGTTTTAGGGGGCGCTTTAGGCACCGCATTAGACCCAACTTCAGGTCTTGCTGTTGATTTTCCGTCAGATTTTCCAACAATGGCATCAGGCATGACTTTGGGTTATGTAACTGGAAAATTAGGCAGCCATATCCTTAATGTCCAGCTTTCCGCTTTAGAGGAAGAAGGCAAACTCAATATTCTATCAAGTCCTTCCATTACAACTCTTGACAATCAGAAAGCTGTAATAGAAAGCGGCAGGGATATCCCTTTTAAGGTTACATCAGGTGAAAATATAGGCGATATAGAGTATAAAAAAGCGACACTTAGCTTGAAAGTGACGCCGCATGTTATTGACGATAAAACTATTAAAATAGAAATCAAAATAAGTAAAGATGAGCCTGATTTTATCAATACTGTAGATAACAATCCAACAATTATAACTAAAAACGCTGAAACCACCGTTATACTATTTGACGGACAAACCACAGTTGTCGGGGGCCTGAGCAAGGAAACAATGAGCCAGGGCGAATACGGAGTTCCATGGCTAAAAGATATTCCTATATTGGGATATCTTTTCAAGGGTGCGTCCAAGAGTAAAGATATGGAAGAAATACTGATATTCATAACCCCGCATATTCTTAAAGAAAAGTAGTCGATCATTCGACCAATCACGAATCGAAGCTAAATGGATTACTTCAGCATCATAAATTTGAAGAAGGAACCTTTTTCCAACTCACCTGATCCGGAGTTTTTCTTTCAGTCCAGTCAGCACCTTGCATGTCTGCAAAAATTAGAACTCTCCGTTCGCCTGCGAAGAGGCTTGAATGTGGTTATCGGTGATGTGGGCACAGGAAAAACCACGCTCTGCCGCCAGATTATTCGCAGATTTGCCGCTGAAGATGCAACCGAAACCCATCTTATACTAGATCCTAATTTTAGCAGCCCGCATGAATTTTTGAACACATTTGTTGAAATGCTCGGAGCTGGTAAACCCGAAAGTAATGTCGATGAGTGGCAGGTAAAAGAGATTATAAAGCAGTATCTCTTTCGCAAAGGCGTGGATGAAGAGAGGAAGGTTGTGCTGATTATTGATGAAGGACAGAAAATACCTCTCTTCTGTCTCGAAATTCTCCGTGAATTTCTCAATTATGAGACCAATGAGTATAAGTTGCTGCAAATAGTTATTTTTGCGCAAAAAGAATTTCAGCAAACATTGAACGAACATGCCAATTTTGCCGACAGGATAAATATCCGTCTCTTTTTGGGTCCGCTAAACTTTCGTGAAAGCAGATTGATGATAAAATTTCGCATAGACAGGGCAAGTGGCGGCAACAACACTTCGGTTATGTTCAGTTATCCGGCTTTGTGGGCAATATACAAGGCCACCGGTGGTTATCCCAGAAAGATAATAAATTTATGTCATCAGATTATACTTGCGCTGATTATTCAGAATCGGTTCAGGGTAAGCCGATCCCTTGTGCGTTCATGCGCTAAGAGAATTCCTCATGAGCAGTCAAGGAGATGGCAGTGGGCTGCGGCTGCGGCCTTAAGCTGCCTGATAGCCGCGGTATTGATATTGAATCCAAAGCCTGAGCAAATAGAAACAGATGTTCAAACCAGCTCACCCACATCAAATTCCGTCCTTCCTTTGGCATCTCAACCGCATCTGCCGGATTACAGTGAAAGAGAAACGATTCAAGAAGCTATGTCTCGTATGCAAGTTGCTGAGGCTCAGGCAGACACCATTCCTTTTACAGAACATGAGAGCGTAAATAAAGCTATGCCGGAAGTGTTTGCAGCAGTAAACAATTCTTCTGAAGTGTTGGGGCAGATAAGAGTAAAGAGCGGGGAAACAGTTTTGGAAATAGTTTATAAAGTGTATGGTCTTCCATGTTCTGAACACTTAGACCGGATACTGTCATCCCTGGCGAGGCTTAACCCGGAGATTAAAGATCTTAATGGTATAGTTATTGGGGATGTGATCAATTTTCCGGCTGTTCCTGTGCCGGATAATCCTTTGCCGGCAATCGGCTGGTGGGTGCAATTAGCTGGGGAAGACACTCTTGAGGAGGCCTATGAATTCACCAGGTTATATGCTGATTCGACGCTTCCTCTCAGGGTGTTCCCTTACAGGAATAGCCGGAAAACCAGGAAATTTGCTATTCTTCTCAGAGATTGTTTTGCCAGTGAAGAATCAGCGAGAGGCAGTCTCGATATGTTGCCGGCGCTGGTTTCTTCAGAGGCAAAAATTGTGACCGGATGGGACAAGGATACTATATTTTTTTCTAATGTTCCAAAGTAAAATAGTCGACCATTTCCTCATTTGACTAATCAACTAAACAAAGAGGATGAAAATTGAAAAAAAAGAGACTCGGTGACATGCTTATTGATGAAGAGCTGATAACAGAAGACCAGCTCAGCCAGGCCTTGTTAGGTCAGAAAAGGAGAGGCGTCAAGCTGGGACAATATCTGACTCTGGAAGGAATTGTTACTGATTCTCAAATCGTAGATGTACTCTGCCGACAGTTGCATTTAGCAAAATACAATTCTGATGATTATCCTGAAGATCCCAAATTGAAAGACCTTATTCCGGCAGACACAGCTCATAAATATCATCTGGTTCCTTTAAGGAGAAAAGGCCATCTCCTTACAGTAGCTATGACGGATCCAATGGACATAGAAGCGCTGGATACCGCTGAAGTGCTGACAGATACCGAGGTAGAACCCGTAATTTGCACTGAGAAGGAATTAACGGAATTAATCAGCAGGATTTACGGAACATATTCGGCTCTTGGCGGCATTGTAGACGATATTGAGGATGTGCAATATGATTCTGACGCCACGACGGATGTGGAACCAAGCACATATATGGAGGAAATAAACTCTCTTCAGGATATGGCTGAACAGGAACCTGTCGTTCGCTTGGTCAATTCAATTATTTCAAACGCAGTGCAGCAGGGGACAAGTGATATACATATCAGCCCGGAAAAAGATTATGCCCAGGTCAGGTTTCGCGTAGACGGCAGACTTCACGCTGTTCCCGCGCCGGCTAAATCTATGATTCTGCCCATTGTTTCCAGGATAAAAATCCTGTCAAATATGGACGTGACCAAATCGAGAGTGCCACAGGATGGACGATTTACGATTAAGATGGAGAACAAGGAGATTAACATCAGGGCTTCCGTCATACCGACCATTTTCGGAGAAAATCTGGTCATGCGCCTCCTGGACATGAGTACAGGAGTTTATACACTGGAACGTCTTGGCATGTCCGAAGAGGACAGGAAAAAAATCGGGGCGGTTATAAAAAAGCCTTATGGAATGATTCTGAGCACAGGACCGACCGGAAGCGGCAAAAGCACGAGTCTTTATTCAATACTAAAAGAACTGAACAAACCTGATGTCAACATTATTACTGTCGAAGATCCGGTTGAATACCAAATGGAAGGGGTGCGCCAGGTACAGTTGAACCGCAAGGCAGGTATGACCTTTGCCAGCAGCCTCCGATCCATCCTCCGGCAGGATCCGGACATCATTATGGTAGGCGAGATACGGGATGAGGAGACAGCTGGCATTGCTATCCGGGCGGCGCTGACCGGACACCGGGTTTTGAGCACCATGCATACAAATGACGCTGCCTCGGCAATTACCCGACTTATGGTTCTGGATATAGAAACTTTTCTTGTTTCATCTGTTGTGCTGGTATCGTTTTCGCAACGTCTGATGCGAACCACTTGCCCTAACTGCAAAGAGCCTTACATGCCGCCTGAACAAGCGCTGGCCGAATGGGGACTGCTGGATACGGCAAAGAACGCTGATTTTCAGCGCGGAAAAGGATGCGCAAGTTGTATGAATACAGGTTACAAGGGACGAACCGGCGTATATGAGGTTCTGGTAATCGATGAGATGGTACAGGACATGATCTTGAAAAAAAAATCAGCCCAGGAAATTTCCAACGCTGCTAAAGAAGCAGGTAAATTTAAAACGCTGCGAGATGATGCCGCTGATAAGGTCTTTCAGGGAATAACAACACTTGAGGAAGCAGCTTCGGTAGTTATGGTCTAATTTGTCGACGTGCAGCGCAGGCGCTTGCGCCGCGTGGCAGTCGATTTTTTCTTTATGTTATCAATAAATGAATGAAATTCAGATAAAACAGTTTTATCCATCCTAATAAATTGCACGCCGATACCGTAACGTTTCCCTTTTTTTATTACATTCACAACATTAGAAATTATCTTAGCACGCTCCTTTCCCTTTCTAAAGGGAAAAGTAACAATTAACTCCAGCGTTGTTCTAATTGGATAATTCACATGAGAAATAAAAAATAACCCACCCTTACTGATATTGTTGATGCTTGTGATATCGTATCCATCAGAACCCAATTCTCTCTTATAACTGATCACGAAATTCTTGTCTAAACGGACACATTGTCTTTTTTCAGTACCAGAAAAATTATTAGTCAGGCCCGATGTCTGCAACAGGTCCTCAAACCTTTTCATGCTGATCAGCACGGCCTCCGGCACCCCATTTCTGGTAATAGCAATAGTATTATCAGAGTCTTTAATTTTTTTAACAAGGTTTAGCAGCAGATTTTTTGCACTTGTGATTGGAATGTATTGCATAGCAACCCTAACCCATTTTTTTCTTAAGTTTATCAATAAATGAACAAAGTTCAGATAAAACAGTTTTATCCATCTTAATAAATACCACGCCAAGACCATAAAGATTTTCTTTTTTTCTTACATTCTGAATCTTAGAAATTACCTTAACACGCTCCTTTCCAATTCTAAATGGAAACCTGACAAGCAGCTCCAGCTTTGTTCCAACAGGGTAATTTATATGAGAAAAGAAAAACATTCCAGCCTTACTGATATCTCTGGTGTTTGTCATATCGTATTCCTCAGAAGATCCCGCTTTTTTATAGCTGATCATCACACTCCTGTCTAAGCGGATATATTCTCTTCTATCAGTATCAGAATCGCCGGTTTGCATAATCTCTTCTTTTACTCAAAAGTCATTATTAATAATTCAGCCACAAAGCACGAAAATTATAATATACAGCATATGCTGTATCTACAACTTTTTTCCCTTTTTTGATAACGCTTTAAAATTAAAGTTCTTTTGTGCCTTTGTGACTTAGTGGCTGAACTCTTACAGTCATTAAGAGTAATAATATCAAAAAACAGGGCTGAGTTGTCAAGAAAAAAGGAATGCATGCGTAGAGGCTGCTGGAAACAAAAATGCCGGCAGCCTTGCAGGCCTTTTGGGAAGAGAGGCTATTGGAATTAGAAAATTTTATGGGGAAATTACATATCAAATTTCACTGAACTCGACTGAGGGTCGGACAGGTCACTTTGTTTGGAATACAAAAAGGTGCAGTACCATGTTCCACCAACCTGGTTCTTGTTGGAGGTATAAAGTGAAAGTGTATCTGAACCCTGAGCTATAATAGTATGGTAAGACACTTGATTGAATGGGAAATCTGTAAGGCTGCCAGGATCATTAGACACATTCAGCGACCCTGCCCACACTGTGGTAACGCCAAACTTGATATATTCCATCTGGGCCTGTGTCCCTCCTTCCTTGGCCAACTTTATCTCGTAAATGTAGACATCGTAGTCGTAATTGTTTATGAGAGGAACATAGATGATGTTCTTATTCGAACCTTGACCACTACTGGGTTGATCTCCTAACACTATCCCCACTGCTGCTTCGACGTAGCCACTAAATGAAGATAATATGATAGCCCTTTCCGCTACGCCTACCGTCCCTGTTGATGTCAATGTATTATTAGAATCATCGTAAACGAGAGTGAAGCTTCCGCCGCCAAAGTCTTTTTCGAGAGTAGCAGTAGTGGTATAATCCCAACAACCACTATCCTGTGCACACCGAATCCCATATTCTATTCCTGCCTGCGCAACAGCATAAGCCTGCGTTGACTGCACGTAGAGTGTTGCAGATCCATGTTTGGCAACCATAACATAGGAAAAAACCGTTATAAAAATGGCAAATATAGTTATGGCGATAATGAGTGTAATTAAGGTAACGCCCTTATCATCACGTAATTTATCAGATATTTTTATAATCATTGATAATTTTCTTCCCAGTCTCCCTCGAAATTTCTTCCAGAATAAACAACGCCGGCAAAAGCCAAATTCTTGGGGCAAATACATGTTCTAAGCGTAATCTTTCCGGCCCCTGCTTCTTGTAAGGTAAGGGTGATGGTTATTTCTTCTTTTTCGTTGTTAGTGCCCGAGGTTACCCGCACTACATTAAATGCAGAAACATTATTAACAAGGTAAACGCCCGTTACGTCCCCTGTTCTTCGCAGAATACTGCCGGCAAGCGAAAATTTTATTATAGTTTCACTGTCCTGATCAGTTACATGACTTTTTGTAAATTTTAAGGTTTCGTCACCTGTTGATGGCGCTATAGAGTTCGCATCTCTCAGTTCCCTGCTGATCCGCTCCATAGCCATTACAGCCTGATCAAAAAGACTTTTTTGTTTTTCCATCTTGGAATAAGTATGAACAGCTGTAGAAATAAAACTAAAGCCGAAAACGCTTAAGACGCCAAGCACGATAATAACTATTATTATTTCTATAAGGGTAAACCCTTTATTATTTTTAATCTGCAGATTACCCCGGTACGATCTCCCGGACCTACGGGGCAGGCGCAGATTACACAAAGGAGGCAGTTCATTAGATTTATATTTTATATTATGGATCATTTGCACGCTTAGTCGCTAATGTATAATAAATATATTCAGTATTATAAGAATCTTTTACTTTTACAGTAATTTTTTTATAATCAGTTGGGATGGCTCCAGAATCAATTAAAGCTTGACTGACATAATTCACCTTCCAGCACCATTGGTAATCAGGAAAATCGGTAGCGTCGACAACTGAGTAAGCTATGAATTCATCTGTTGTAGTAGTAATATCCAGACCTGAATCCGAATAATCGTTTTTAGTTATTTCCTCAAACTTCTGCTGGCCCAAAAAGTTGGCCGTAACCGCTTTTTCCGGCTTTGTGCTGTCTTTCAGAAGAGTTAAAACCGGACTGATAATCACAGGCATAACCACTGCCGCCACAATGATAAAGACAATCATTTCTATAAGAGTTATCCCTTTTTGATTTTTTAGAGCCATTTTATAGTAAGCCATCAATTTTATTCGACCCTTCCGGTATACTGCAATACCGTCAGTGTCTTTGTTGTACTTCCGGTTGTTATGGTAATAGAACTTCCATATCCGGCGATCGGCTCTCCAAGAGAATTAAATGAAATTGAAGCCGGATAAGCGCTGAGACTAATTCCTCCTTTGAAGATATCAGCAAAATTCCTGATTTTATTATTTTCTTCTCCTATCACTGGGAATTCGTATTTAGTTGAACTGAATGTGAGGGTCTGGCTTGCATGCTGAGACATCGCCAAGGCCTGGACAGATCGAATATCCGATCTTATCATGTCTGCTGCTGTTTCAAGTGAGATTCCCGAGGCGGGATACTTTTGTATGGCAACAAATGCCAGGATACCGATGATGACGATAACCATAATAAGCTCGATTAAGGTAAATCCGTCTTCATTTCGCATAATTTCTGTTTGCCACAATGACTAACTAATGTCAATATTATTAAGGGATCAGGGGGTCAGGTGGCATAAGCGCCAAGTTGTTTTGTAAACATTCACAGGGTACATTTATACCATATGGGATTGTTTTAAAAGATGAACGTCCAACGTCGAATAATGATGTCGCTACGCTCCGTCAATTTATAAATTGGCAGAATTCCTTATTCAAAATTCGATGTTGGACGTTCGACCTGCCGCGACAGTGCGCGAGCACGGCGGGTGTTCGATGTTCATTTTTTTCTCTTGCGCTATGAAATGCAAATGCGTTATCATTTTTTTTGGTTTTTGAATAAAAGAAATTATCATGTCAATCCTGTATATCCTGTCAAAAAACATCTGATTACAATGAAATTATCTATTATCATACCTGCTTATAATGAGCGTTATACCATCAGAGAGTGTGTAAACAGAGTTTTAAATGCAGATTTGCCTGAAAATATGACACAAGAGCTGATAATAGTAGATGATCATTCTAATGACGGCACCTGGGAAATAATTCAAGATTTGGCAGCATCATTCGATAATATAAAAATATTCAGGCAAGAAATAAATCAGGGAAAAGGTGCGGCTATAAAAAGGGCTGTCGATGAAATTTCAGGCGATATCGCGCTCATTCAAGATGCCGACCTTGAATATAGCCCTAAGGATTATAACAAGCTTATAAAACCTATATTAAATGGCGATGCCGATGTTGTTTATGGCTCCCGTTTTGGTTTTTCTGAGATGAGACGAGTCCTCTATTTTAAACATACTCTGGGTAATAACTTCTTAACATTCTTATCGAACTGGTTTACAGACCTGAATTTAACAGATATTGAAACATGCTATAAAGTCTTTAGGGCATCTATATTGAAAAGCATGCCATTGCGGTCAAAAAGGTTTGGTTTTGAACCTGAAATTACAGCAAAGATCGCAAAAAGAAATCTAAGAATTTTTGAAGTTCCTATTTCCTATTTTGGGCGGACTTACCGTGAGGGAAAGAAAGTTACCTGGAGAGACGGTCTTGCCGCAATATGTGTCATATTAAAATTCTGGCTTATTGATGACCTTTATAAAGATGAAGATAAAAATATCCTTCTATCAATGTCAAATACTCATCATTTTAACAAATGGCTGGCATCAAACTTGAAGCCTTATTTAGGAAACAACGTATTGGAAGTGGGCGCAGGTATCGGAACTATGACGTTGGAATTTTTGCCAAGAGATTACTATACCTGTTCGGATATAGATCCACTTCATATAGTGACACTTAAAAATATATTTATGAACAGACCTAATGTTGACGTAATAGAGTTAAATATCGAAACCACAAAAGAAACAAGAGCCTTAGACAGGCATTATGATACTATATTGTGCCTGAATATGCTGGAACATTTGAACAATGATTCTCATACACTAAAAAATATGCGTGATTTACTTATAAAGGACGGCAAACTTATATTGGTTGTTCCCAACTGCCCAAAACTATATAATTCACTCGATAGAGCCCTGGGACACGTGAAGAGATATAAAGTAAAAGATATAGAGAATCTATTGACAGCTTCGGGATTTAAAATCAAACATTTGAAAACCTTTAACAGGGTTAGTGTGCCTGGCTGGTTTATAAACGGGTCTTTGCTTAAGAGAAAACATTTCAATAAATTTCAGTTAAAAATTTATGATAGCTTAGTCTGGTTTTGGAAGTTAATAGATCCTGTTCTGCCATGGCCGGGGCAGTCGATCATCGCTGTTGGAGAAAAGAGTTCCAATCAAAACTATCGCAACAATACCTAATAAAGTAATGATCCCGCCCAGAATGACGCTCAACGGCTTGTATACAAAAACGACCCTGTGATCCCCAGAGGTAAGAGGCACAGCCCGAAAAGCGTAATTAGCCCTGTATATTCTGCTCTCATTCCCATCTATATAGACCTTCCAACCGGAATAATAAGTCTCGCTCATAAACAGCATTTTTGGCTTGGTCAAGGAAACCGCCAGTTCTATTTTATTGGGTTTATAATCTGTCATTATGACGTTTTCATTCTCAACCCCGACCCTCTCGCCACGGAGGATGGAGAGAGAGTATGGGTCCTCATCCAGAAGGACTAATTCGCGCGGGTCAAAGTCTTTGCTACCTAATATTTCTCTGTATTCTTTTTCAGAGTTAACCACCTTGTAATCTTCTATTAGAAAAGCCCTTGGGAGAACATTTAAGTTTTTGTAAATCCTCAAAGAGCTTTCAGGATCATCTTTATCTCCGATAATCTCGGCCAGCTCAAATTCCTTTGAGTCTATCTCAAACTTGGAAATGAGATACTTGACGTTTAATAAACTTAAAAGATTTGTACTGTCCGCCTCGGGCGAACTCGCTAACAACGACATGATTTTATCAAAATTTCCAAGACGTATTACCTCAGCACCATCTATACTGTAAAGACCATGTTCAATATTTAAACCCGGCAAAATCTTCTCTTTGCTCACCTTGATCTGATTGGAAAAAATGTCTGAAGATTTCATTGTTTCTTTTTCTGTCTTTGGACTCGTAAATATTCGAAAAAGAGAAGTGTCATTTTTTAAAAAGCTTATGCTTTCGGAAGGCTCGTGGAAGATTTTTGAATCATATTTCTGGTAGTATCCTTTATTGGCGAAAAAAAGATCGAGAGTTAATAAAGAAAGAAGAGCAAGAGAAAAGAGCATTCTCCTTTTTGGATATCTCCAGCCAAAGACTAAAATCGGCCCAAGCATCAAACAAAAGAGAAGGAACCGTTTTATATTATGCAAGTTGATGAGCGGATAGTTATAATCGGGTGGGGCAAACCCGCTGGTCTGTAGAAATTCTTGAATCCGGATCTCGTAAAAATTCAATATGCCCCACACAAAAGCAGCAAGCACGCTGAAAACAAGAAAAGAGCGAATAATTCTTTTGGTTTCTCTGTTTCTATTAACAATCTGTTTGCAAAGACCGTCAAATCCTATTCCTGCCATTATGGAAACAAGAAAGGTGAATATGAATAGAAACTTAACCGGATAACGAATTGTATTTAAAAACGGGACGTAGTTATACAGAAACTTGTAAATTGGAGTGTTGCCACCAAAAGAAAGTGTAAGAGAAACTAATATGATAATTAAAAAAGGAATAGCTTTTCTTCTCTTTTCTATTATGAAAAAAATAGAAAGCGCAAATGGAATAATGCCTAAATATATTGTCTTTAACCAGCTCTGATTGCCCCAGTATCTTTCTGTAGAAGAGCCGTATCCGTAAGGATCGGGAATAAAAAACTGTAACAAATCTTGAAAATCCAGAGACCATGTAATTGCCTCTTGATAATTTAGTCCGCCTGAGCGGATAGAGTTAAAAGCGAGTTCCAGGAAAGGGAGCAACTGAACAGCGGAAAGCAGCAGAAAAAGCAACACGACCAATCCAAAAGAAAAGAGCCTTTTTTTGAAGGAAGGCGGCACGATCCCCACGCCAAAAGGGTCCGAAAAAAACAGAAGGACAAAGATCAAGATAAAAGTGCCATATAAGATCTCCACTGCCCCGGCAGTGAACATTATGGCCAAACAGGCGGAAGTAAACACCAGAGGCTTTAATCTCCCCTTTACAAGGTATTTTTGATAACAGAGGAGAATCAGGGGGAGCCATACTACGGAAAGGAGATGTGGAAGCAGGTTATGTACGGAAAGAAGATAGCCGCTCAACATAAAAGTGAGCGCCCCGATCAAGGCGCCGATATTACTTCCCTTGAGTGTTTTTATGAAAAAGTAAGTAAAGACCCCGGCTAAAAAAAAGTGCAGAACAATGATTAGATTAAAGCCGAGATCAAAGGAAAGTAAGAGAAGAAGATTTAAAGGATAAAAAATACCCGTCTGAAGAGTAGCTAATAACGGTTGACCGCAATAGGAGTAAGGGTTCCAGAGAGGAAGTAAGCCATCTTTGATCATACTCACCCAAAACATTCGCGGCGGTATGAAGTAAACAGCCAGATCCCTCTCAGTAAAAAGAAGACCTTTGTTCAGAATGTCATAAAAATAAAGGAAACAAACACAAAGCAGTAAGACGCAAACAAGACTTTTGTTAAGCCTGCTACCAGCCGGAATCCTCATTTATTGTGCCTGCGGTGTCTGGTAGATTTGCTGTAGGACTAAAAGTCCAAACATAAGCGTTGCCTCCAATGGTAGCAGTAAAAGTAGTTGCTGCTGTGGCCGAGCCATCTACGCCTGATATCTGAGCAGCGTCAACTACATCTGTGATATTGTAGGCAGCTCCGTCGGTACTACCGAGCAAATTCTTGGCATAAAGTATACTCACAGCTCCTCTCAGTCCTGCCGTAATACCTTTGGCTGTTGCATCTGCTGCTTCATCTTTCATAGAAACATATTTCGGGATGGCAACGGCAGCCAATATTCCCAGAATTACGATGACCATGATAAGTTCGATTAATGTGAAACCCTTATTGTTTCTCAGCAACCCCTTTTCTTCTTTTTTCATTTCTGGCGCTCCCTGGCTGTTTGGTTAAATAGTCGAGTAGTCAAGTAGTTAATTAATTAATTTGTAGCACCTTGATACTTTCTGTGTCAATAACATACTTCAAATCCCTCTAATTCCCCTTTAGCAAAGGAGGCCAGGGGGATTTTTCAGTTTCCAAATTTCCAGTAACCAGCAACGCTATCCCTTAAAAGCTTCCATCATATCCCACCATGGTAGAAAGATGGCCAGGGCTATAAAAAGAACCATAATTCCCAACCCTACAGTCAGGATCGGCTCGATATAGGAAGACATCCGACTTACAGTATAATCTATTTCTCTTTCGTAATAAGTGGTGATTTCCGCTAACATTTCATCCAGGGCGCCTGTTTCCTCTCCGGTTTGAACCATCTGGATAACCAAAGGCGGAAAAACATTACTTTCTCTTAAAGAATTAGTAATGCCTTTTCCTGTTTTTACCTGCTCAGCAATCCCATTTATTTTACGAGCAATATATTCATTTCCAATAGTTCTTGAAACGATTTCCAATGATATAACGATTGAGGTTCCACTTCTCGATAAGGTCTCAAGCATACTTGAAAATCTTGACATGTAAATTTTAAGAAAAACATTGCCCAAGATAGGTATTTTTAATTTTAGATGGTCCCATTGAAGTTTTCCTGACTCACTACGTGTATATAAGAAAAAGGCCGCAACAAGGGAGCCGGCTATAAACAGCCCATAATACCAGTAGTTTTGCACCAGGAAATTTATAAACATCATGATGCGCGTTGGAATTGGAAGTTCTATGGTTGACTTTTCAAAAATTACCGCAAATTTAGGTATGACAAATGTAATTATAACCCCGAAAGCAACAAAAAGTGCAGCTACGACCATAATCGGATAGCGTATCGCCGCCTTAAGGTTAGCGCCGGTCTTTCTGCTGAATTCAAGCATAAAAATCAATCGTTCTAATATCTCATCCAGGCTCCCCCCTACTTCACCAGCCTCAATCATATTAACATAAAGTTCATCAAAAACCTCCGGGTGAACGGAAATTGAATCAGAAAAGCTCTTGCCTTGGTCAATATCTCTTCCAACTATTGAAAGAACATTTTTTAGTTTTTTGTTTTCAGTCTGTTCTTGGAGCGCCTTAAGTCCTGACAATAGGGAGATTCCTGCTTTGATGACAGTGTATAACTGCCTTGTAAAAAATATTAAATCCTCTGTCTTAATTTTTTCAAATCTCGAACCAAGATCATCAAAAACGGATAGTTTTTTCTCGGAAATAGAGATAGGGATGTATCCCATGGCGTCCAACTGCATGGCTGCAAGATGCTGAGATTCAGCTTCAATGGTTCCCTTTAGTGAAGATCCATCTTCGGCCAGAGCTTTGTAAGTGAATGTAGGCATATATATAACCGTTCACGGTTGTCGGTTGTCAGTTACCGGTTGCTGGTTTTTTTAACTTTTCCCTTGGAAACCTGGTCCTCTGGGCCAAGTCAGAGATAGATGGCTCTGCCTTGGATTTTTGTGTTTAAAAAAGGAACGTCCAACATCGAACATCGAACTTCCAACGTCGAATTATGGTACGCCTTCGGCGTTTCAATTTTATTAAAAAAAATGAGCGAAGCGATATCCACATTCGATGTTCGATGTTGAGCGTTCGATGTTCGACGTTCATCTTTTTCATGCAAAGCAAATTCCATCTGAGGATAACCAAAGCCTGGTCCTCTGGGCCAGAATCTTTACTGTAAACCGTAGTTAACCACGAACCCGTAAATTACGTATTAAACATTAAAACGAAAATTAATTATATCTCCATCTTGGACCTCGTAGGTTTTTCCTTCAAGCCTCACAGTGCCGTTTTTTCTTGCCTCATGATATGTGCCGGCATTTATCAGATCCTCATATGAAACCACCTCTGCACGAATAAACCCTTTTTTAATGTCTGTGTGGATGACCTCGGCAGCATCAACAGCATGAGTTCCTTTTTTTATTGTCCATGCTCTCACCTCATCGTCACCTACTGTAAAAAAAGATGTAAGACCCTGGAGTTCGTATGTCCGGCTGACAACCCTGTCCATGGCAGATGCGGTAATATTAAATTCAGAAAGAAAATCTTCTGCATCTTCATCAGACATCTGGGCAAGCTCCTGTTCGAGTTTGCCCCTTATTATCATGCAGCTTTCTTTTGATGTTATATCTGTTATATTAGGCAACTTATCGTCATCATCTTCGTTGTTAAATAAAACGAGCTCCGATTTGGCTGAAACAAACGCAAAACCTTTAAGAGAGTGCGCGTATGCAAGATCAGGACTTTTTCTAAGAGGAATTTCGTTTTCAAGTTTTTTTTGGCATTCAATTAAAAGAGCCGACTCTTCCTGATCAATTTTTCTGTGCCTTTGTTTTTCTAATTCAATCCGTTCAAGACGCTTTTCCACAACAACAAGATCGGCAAGAATCATTTCCTGCTCAAGATTGAAAAAATCGTTATATGGATCCGGAGTTTCAAAGCCATATCCTCCAAAATTCCGCACCACATGTATCAAAGCGTCACAATCCCTTATTTCACTCCAGATATTCTGTTCCTTTGTTTTTTCAATATGATGCCGCTGCATGCATGGAAGAAAATATACTACCTGAGCATAAATAGTCTTCTTTGGCTTATACATATCGCTTAGAATATCAACTCGATTATCAGGCACATGTATTGTACCTATCCGGCTTTCTGTCATTTGTCCTTCAGCGATAACATTATTGGTCAGCGCCTCAAATACCGTTTTTTTCCCTGATCTGGAAAGACCGATAATTCCTATTTTCATTATCAAACCTCTATATATAACAGTTCAGCCACAAAGGCACTAACACATCAAGATTATTATATAATTCTTAATGTACAATACTTGAGGCCGGAACAAGACGAACCTTTTTTTGAAGTTCCGGGAGTTCTTCGCGAAGAATCTCATATGTCACTGAATGCGGATGAGCAATACCTATTGCTTCACCATGAGAAATGGCAATATGGATTAATTTTTTTATCTGTTTTCGAATAAAGTCGGGTTCCTGTATATGATCCAGAAAGACATCCCTTTGGGCAAAAGAAATCTGCAGCAGACGAGCCGATGGTTTACAAAGAGTTTCGGGTGTTGTGCAACTGTCAATAAAAAAAAGTTCTCTTTTTTTCAGGACAGAAAAGATTTGATACATCTGGGTAGATACAGAGGTCATTTTTGAACCCATGTGATTGTTGACCCCTTTAATTGAGGGTATGGCATCCAGGTTTTCATTGAGCTGGCAGATAAGCTCATCAGGAGACATCGAAGTCAGCAACGCGCCTGGCCCTGGATCGACTTCAGGGAATCCATTCGGCTCCATCGGCAGATGAAGCATTATTTCATACCCTTTTGCGGCAGCTTTTTTGACAAATGATTTCTGAAAAGGGCTGTGAGGAAACACAGAAAACGTGAGGACAGCATCAAGACTTAAAAATTTGTCCGCTATAACTCTTTCATACCCTATGTCATCGATAATAATTGATACCCTGGGCAATTGATCCGGCAACAGAGGTTTTGGTCTAAGTGCAGGTTTTCGGACAGGTTTATCCTCTTTGGGATATATTTCGAAAACAGGTATTTTAAAAACTGCCTTTTTATGAATCGAAGCTTTTTTAACAGGCTGCGCAACCTGACTGCCAGGTATTAAGTGATGAGCAAAAAGCGCTGCAATAATAACCAACAGCGTCAATAGCGCCAGCCCGGCAACCGCCTTTTTATAATTCGTTTTTTGACTGCTTCTCTTCCTGGAGGCTCTTTTTTTTGTTTTTTTTTTAACCATGAGCCCCTTTTAAAATATCATAACCTATCAGAATTTCAAGGGCGCGCTTGATCTGGTAATCATCATGGATATTTTCAAGTGTAAGAGGAGTATGTCTGGTTCTGATTTTATGCGGATCGATTTTTTTCTTTTTATCCTTTTCTTCAATCAATTCCTTTTTACTTTTTGATCTTTTATGCGGCTCTGCATCAAGATGGTTTTTTAAATCTTTTTCCTTCAGCGACCTCTCGTCAGATTCTTCCTCGCCCATGAACCTTTGCTTAACCTCTATATCGGGAATAATCCCCTGTGCCTGAATTGAGCGTCCGCTTGGCGTGTAATATCTGGCTATCGTATATTTAAGACCATATCCTTCTCTTAAAGTTTCTACAGTCTGTACCGATCCTTTGCCAAAAGAGGTCGTCCCGAGAATAATAGCCCTTTTATGGTCCTGGAGCGCTCCGGCCACTATTTCCGATGCGCTTGCGCTTCCCCCGTTTATCAGCACAATAATGGGATAATCACGTTTTTCTTTGTTAGAATGAGCCCTAAATATCTTCGTATGTTGTTTCAGCCTTCCCTTGATGGAAACAATTTTGCCCTTTTCAAGAAATATGTCTGCCACCTTGATTGACTGGTTAAGAAGTCCTCCAGGATTGTTGCGAAGATCCAGAACAAGCCCTTTTAGCGAAACTTCGGCAGATTCAAGCTTTTTTAAAGCGATTTTAAGATCATGTGTTGTGTTGTCCTGAAAATTGGTAATCCAGATGTATCCATATCCGGGTTTTAATACAATAGACCTTACACTTTTAACAGGAATAATGTCTCGAATCAGTGTGAAGTCTATCGGTTTTGGAGCCCCTTCCCTTATTATAGTTATAACAACCGTTTCTCCTTTTGGGCCGCGCATCTTTCTTACCGCTTCCCATAGCATCATATCTTTGGTTAACTCACCATCAACCTTGATTATTTTATCCCCTGCTATTATTCCTGCTTTGTAGGCAGGTGTTCCTTCAATTGGAGAGATAACGGTAATTATACCCTTTTGCATTGTTATTACAATTCCGATACCACCGAATTCGCCATGGGTATCTATCCGCAACTCTTCAAATGCTTCAGGCGGCAGCAATGAAGAATGGGGATCAAGGCTGTGTACCATTCCCTGAACAGCCTTTTGTATTAATTCCTTTGAGTCAACCGGATCGACATAATTTTTTTCAATAAGTTCAATCACATCGGAAAATAATTTAAGGCCCTTGTATGTTTCTTCACTATCGGCCGCAAGATCGTGGTAAAAACCGGTTCCCATTGTCCAGAATACTACGGCAATTACTACTACCACCCACAGCTTTGTATGTTGTTTTTTCTTCATGGCTATATGGTTACTCCCTTTACTATATAGATTTTCAGATAATTAATTTCACAAGAATAGAAGGAGGAAAGCGTATAATCATACGTCGACGACTGATAACGCAGTAAAATTATTTATCTGAAAATCTATAGGTTGTCAAATCAACCGCTCAACCACTCAAGTGGATTGACAGGTTTCCCGTGATGCCGCACTTCAAAATAGAGCGCCGGGCCAATCATTGAACCGGTATCACCCACTGTAGCAATAACTTCACCTGCTTCTACATGATCACCCTTTACCTTAAAAAGTTCTTCAGCATGAGCGTAAACTGTGTAATAATGATTTCCATGATCTACGATGATCATGTTTCCATAACCTTTGAACCAGTTTGAAAAAAGTATTTTCCCATCAAATACCGAATATACCGGTTCACCTCTGTCTGTTTTAATATCAATACCACTCCTGAAATTCGCCACATTGCATTTTTTGTTTGTATATGGTCCAAAAGAAGTAATTATTTTGCCCTTAACAGGCATCTTAAGCAATCCTTTAAGAGTTGTAAAGGTTTTGGGAGAAATATCCTTTGCCTGTTTTATTCGACGATATTTCGAACCTAAAAAATTTATTGTTTGGTCCAGATCGGTTGCCCTCTGCCTTAACGACTCAATGGCGGCTAATGCCAGGGATTTTTTGCTGTGTATATCTTCTATAAGTTTTGAGCGTTTTGCATTTTCACGAGACTTGATATCTATCTGTTCTTTTAAATCAGCCTCAAGAGAGAGCTTTTCCGTTTTCTGGGCATTCATACTGTCTAACAGCTTGTAAAGTTCAGACTTATTTTTCACAAGCTTTTCCCAAACAGTTTTGTCATAAGTTAGAATTTGTTCAATAGTTGCCTTTCTGTGAAAGAGGTCATTGAGAGATTCAGCCGAAGCAAGAATATGCGTACTGCCAAGCGAGTTTAGCTTATAAAGAGCAACAAGGCGTTTGGATGTATACTCTTCACTTGTTTTAATTCTTATGGATAGATTATTATATGTATTTAGAGTTTCTTTTATTCTTTTTTCCAGAACGGCAAGCTCGGCTCTAAGCGCTAAAACACGCTTTCTTGCATTGTTTAAGAGCAAATCAGTCTCGTTAAAACTATCAATAACTGCGATTTCCTTTTTGTCAAAGGTCAGCACCCTGGTCTTTTGTTTTTCAATTCTGTGGCCGATATCTTCCGCTTTTTTTATAATATGTATTGTTTTAGCATCTAAGGCACGCCCTTTATTTATCCCATTTTCTTTAATTATATCTATATAGCTCTTCAGGTTTCTAATATAACCGATTTTTCCTTCATGTAATACTTTGAGCCATTTATTACCATGCGTTATAATTTTAACCTTTGTTCCTTTTCTAACTGTTTTTTCAGGAGGTTTATCAATTCTGGGTTCAGATCGTATATTGAGTCTTTCCGTAACTACAACTCCTATTTCCTGCTTTTCTGATCCTGAAACAATATTGGACTGCAGGATCAAAATGATAGCGGCAACAGCGATTATAAATATTTTTTTCAAAAAAACAAACTCTGCTTTATGCATTGCTACTTTATACATTATAATACAATCGTGTCGTATGGGTGCAATTCACAACCATTGGTAACCTTTCACGAAACATTGAAATCGTAAATTTGGGCTTCATGCTTTTATACTGTTAACGCATAAACTCGCTTCATCTCTCCCAAATTTCCAATTTCAAGTTTCAAGCCGTGAACGGCTACTATTTAATTCTATCCGGTTTCATACTTTAAAAATTGCTTTAGAGAAATATAGCATCCAAGCCATCCAACAAATATACTACATAACATTATCCCGCACAGGACGCCAGGGGAGAGAAATCTGATGTGGAAAATGTCGGATGAGGAAACCTGTCCAACATTTAAAGTTATAAGTATAAAAATAACAAAAAGCGCTGCAAGCCCGATAATACCTCCAATAGCGCCCTGAATAAGGCCTTCAATATAAAAAGGGGTCTTAATAAACCGGTCGGTGGCTCCAACGAGACGCATGATTTCAATCTCGTTTTGTCTTGAATAAATTACAAGACGGATCGTATTGGCCACGATAAAAACAACAGCTATAAAAAAAATGCCTACCATTGCATATCCGGTAAACCTGAACAGATCAAAAACATTTGTAAACCGTTCAAGCCAGCGCCGACCGTATTCAGCTTCCTCAATAGACGGCATGGCTTCGATCTGAGCAGCGAGATTCTCCACTCTTTTGCTGCCGGCAGATGATGTTAACAGACTGATTTTAAAAGCATCCGGCAAAGGATTTTCCTGCAAATCCGCAAGCAGTGAGGAATGTCCTTTCATCTGCTCTTTAAGCCGTTTCATGGCTTCTTCTTTTGATATGAATTCAACTTCGGCAACCCCGTACATTCCTTGAATTTTGCCTTTTATTTCAGGAAGAGCTGTTTCAACAATATCCGGTTTAAGGTATGCTATTATACTTATACCCTTTTTCCAGGAGCTCATTATGTCGTTCGCGTTAACAAAAAAAAGGGATAAAGCGCTGACTATAAGGATTGATAGAGAGATTGTAATAATTGTAATTACATTTAAGAACCTATTGTCCAGGATGTCCTGTATTGCTTTTTTATAAAAAAGGATCATAAAAGTCTCAAAAACTCTACAACTTAGTAAAGAATCCCGGCCCAAAAGACCAGGCTTTGGTTTGTCACTGAAAGGGGCTGTTTTACTTAAAGCCGTACAAGTTAAAAGTGCCTAAAGTGATCTAAAGTGCCTAAAGTTATGGAGTCGCTTCGCTCCACTGATTTTATATGATTGACAGAATTCCTTAACTTTAGTTCACTTCAAACTCTTGCAGCGTTTCTTCAGGCAGAGCCATTTATCTCTGACCTGACCCAGAGTACCTGTTTTTCACTTGATTTGCTGTCCTTCTTTCAGGTGAATTATCCTGTTGTCTGTTGTACGTAATAGTTCTTTGTCATGTGTGGCTACAATTACAGTGCCTCCCCTGGCGTGGAATCCTTTAAGAAGATCAACAATAATATTGGCCGATTCAGAATCAAGACTGCCGGTTGGTTCGTCTGCTAATATTATCTTGGGAACTCCAACAATTGCTCTGGCAACAGCCACTCTTTGCTGTTCGCCGCCTGATAAGCTTTGAGGAAACGATTTAGATCTTTCCTCCATTCCAACCATCCTCAATACGCTATTTACTTTTTTCCGGATTAGCTGTCTTTTTCTGCCAATTGCTTCAAGAACAAGAGCCACATTATCAAAAACACTTTTTGTGGGTATAAGTTTATAATCCTGAAATATTATCCCGAATTTTCGTCTTAAAAAAGGTATCCGGCTACATGAAATTCTGAACACATTCATTCCATCAATTAATATTTGTCCTTCAGATACCGGTTCTCCATAGTAAAGGAGTTTCAGCAGGGTTGATTTTCCTGCACCGCTGGGACCGGTGATAAAAAGAAATTCGTTTTTGAAAACATCAAGGTTAATATCGATGAGAGCTTTTTTTACGCCATATTGCTTATGGACATGGAACATCCGTATTATTGAGCTTTTGTCATTCCCGTCAATCATTCTATACCTATCTCAATTTTTTCAGTCTGGCCCATTGCCCAATACAAATAAGCTTTTGCAATTTTGAAGTCATACAACGCGCTATAATAGTTTGTCATGGTTCTGGAAAGAAGTGTTTGTGCGTCAAGAACATCTGTTGAAGTAGCCATCTGCTCTTTATAACGTTCCTCGCTTATTCTGAAGTTTTCTTTTGCCTGTTCAACGGCTTTTTTAACAGTAATAATATTTTTTTCAGCTTCATTTGTTTTGAGGTATGCCTGTTTGACTTCCAGGCGGATGTTGTCGTTTATTTCTGTTTTATGATACCGCGTTTGAGCAAGACGGCTCATTTTTTCCTTTACTCCATAGCAGGTTTTGCCCCACTCCCAGAAATTCCAGGTTGCCACAGCTAAAACATCCCAGCTGTCAGGGTCGCTTATCCCATTATCACCATTCAAATCCGCTTCTGTGCCACTGTTATAATAATTGCCCTGAAGGCTTATTGACGGATAATAGTCCTTTTTGCTCAGTTTTAATTCTTTTTCCGATATTTCCGTCTCTAAAACAGCGGCCTTTGGTTCCAAACGATTTTGCATGGCTGTTTCAAGGCAGTAATCGATCCCCTTTTCAAAAGACACATAGTCAAAAACATCGTGCAGTTCAACCGATGCGTTAATATGTCTGCGGAGAAGGATGTTAAAGTTTGATTTGGCTATTTCCAGATTGTTTTGAGCAATTATAAGATCCTGCCTGGCATTTGCCAGCTCAACCTGTGCTTTTAGCAGATCATTTAAAGGCGTCATTCCCACTTCATAGAAATTTTTTGCTACTTTTTCATGGGCTTCAAGTTGCGTAACCGCTTTACTGGAAATTCTCATGAGTTTTTGCATTTTCAAAAAAGAGAAATATACTTTTTTTGCTTCAAAAACTACAGCTTGGCGAATAAGTTTTTTATTGATTTTAGCTACGTTTAGACCGGCACTTGCGATCTTGTACCGGTTGAGCAATGAAAATCCGGTAAATAAAGGCTGGTTGAATGAAGTGACAAGACTGTATTCGTTTCGGGGAGTTGTTATTCCAAAGTATTGGTTGCTCCGTTCTTCATAGTTGTGCTTGTATTGATAGGTCGCACTCAATGTTGGGAAAAAATTCGTCCTTTGATATTTTTTGGTTGAAAGCGCGGCCTTTACTTCTTCTTGTGATGATTTCAGCCCGATATTGGCCTTTATTGCCTCTTCAATTGTCTGCTGAAGAGTAAAGATTTCAGCAGACTCACCAGCTTCAGAAAACCATGGGAAAACAGCAAGATATCCAATAATAATAAAGAATATATAGAGCAGATAGTTTTTTACTTTTGTATCAGGTTGCTTATAAAGCCCCACTATGAATATTAGCTCCTTTTATAAGTATATCAATGTCATTAACTTAGGCAATTTTATTGATCACCACGAAGAACACGAAGGATTTTTCTTTATCTTCGCTTCCTTCGTGTTCTTCGTGGTAAAAAATATCGCTGTGAACGCTTCCTTGTTTTATATTGACCGCCATCAGCATTATTGCTAAGGGATACATCAGAGTTCAGGGAGTGCTTCCAAGAGTTTTCCCTGCTCAAAGCCTCCACTGAATCCCATTAACAGGCTTCTTTCAGTTCAGTGGAGGTTTTTTATCTTATAATTACTCTAAAATCAACATTTACTTAATTAATGAGGATATATACAATGAAACAAGAACTAATAGAAATGCTTTGTCAAAAATCTTTTAAATACAGCGGCAAACCAATTTATAAACTTGTTTCAGGTACAATGAGCTGTTTCTATGTTAATTGCAAGCCCACCACGTTAAGCGCAAGAGGCATGTATTTAGCGGGTCATCTTGTATTTGAAGCCATAAAGGATCAAAATGTGACAGGAGTCGGCGGGCTTACATTTGGAGCAGATCCTATTGCTGTTGCAACGGCTTTTGCCTCAGAATTAAAAGAACACCCAATCAATGCCTTTTCAATCCGCAAGACCCAAAAAGATCATGGCATTGTCAAATGGATTGAGGGAGATATAAAACCGGGTGAGCGTGTTGCAATCATAGACGATGTTGCCACTACCGGGGGTTCTACAATAAAGGCTGTAGAACGCGCTCGCATGGAAGGTCTGGATGTTGTAAAAGTTGTAATTCTTGTCGATCGCCAGGAAGGCGGACTTGAAAATATCCGCAAACATGTGAAGAATGTCACGGCGATTGTTTCAAGGGATGATCTGGTTAAACAAGCTAAGAAGCTATAAGAATATGTTGAGAATTATTAATTTTAAATGTTGTTGAATTAAAATCGGACTTTTTACGGCGTATACGTTACACAGGCATCTTCTGATTCCCAAGCTGTTACACTGGCAACCTTAATGTCAGGATTGTCGATTTTTGTCTGAAGTTCTTTAGCAATATATAAAGCAATATTTTCTGACGACGGGTTTATGTCGTAAAAACAATCAATTTCATTAAGCACCTTGTGATCCAGCTTTGCCAGAATTCCAGACACATATTCCTTGATTTTAGCAAAATCTATGATCACTCCGGCATTATTCAAGTCTTTCCCTGACACACAAACTTCAATCTTCCAGTTGTGCCCATGCATGTTTTCACACTTTTTTGCAACCATCTTTAGCTGATGGGCTGCCGCAAAATGGGATATTACTTTTAATTCAAACATAATTCAGACCTCGTTAAAATATATTTTCATATAGGCTCCAAGCCCTTTATTCACAATGAATTGGATAAAAATTGGACACTGGTTTGATTCAGGAATTGAGAAACTTGGGAATTGGAGAAAAACTATCTATTTAATTAAACATATTTTTTAATTTGGTCGACAGCTTGCCTGATTCTATCTTACCAAATTCCCTGAGCAGCGCTTCCTGCTTCTTATTGAGATTCATGGGTGTCTTTATTACAAATTGAATTATCTGGTCACCACGACTACCGTTTCTTAGAGAAGGGATGCCTTCACCGCGAAGCCGGAATATATCACCAGCCTGTGTTCCTTTCGGGATTTTAATTGTCTCGTCACTCTTTAGAGTAGGAACAGTTATCTTGTCGCCAAGCGTCGCCTGAACAAAGGAAATTGGCACACGGCATATTACATCTGTGTTATTACGTTCAAAAAATTCATGGGATTCAACATTGATAAAAACATACAGATCTCCGGGAGGTCCACCGTAAATTCCGGCTTCTCCTTCTTCTGACAGGCGAAGCCTGGACCCGGAATCGACTCCGGCAGGTATTTTAACAGAAACCTTCTTGCGCTGCATAATCTGCCCCGATCCTTTGCAATTAGAGCATGGATGGGATATCATATGACCATTTCCCTGACATGCGGGACAGGTAGTCCTTACTGTAAAAAAGCCCTGGGACCTGGAAACCTGACCTGTGCCTTGACAATGACTGCAAGTTTCAGGCTGTGTGCCTGGCTCGCACGCGCTGCCATCGCAAACAGTGCATGTTTCCAGCTTTTCAATATCTATCTCGGTTTCCACGCCAAAAGCCGCGTCTATAAAACTGAGTAACAAGTTGTATCGAAGGTCGGCCCCTCTCATGCTTCTGCTTCTGGTTTGTCTTCCGGTTCTGAATCCGAAAAAATCTTCAAATATATCCCCAAAGCTTGAAAATATGTCATCAAATCCGCCAAACCCTGAAAAACCTGACCCTTCAAGGCCTTGATGACCATACTGATCATACATGTTACGCTTCTGAGGATCTCGAAGCACATCATATGCTTCTGCAGCCTCCTTGAACTTTTCTTCAGCGCTTTCATTGTCCGGGTTTCTATCTGGATGAAATTTTAGAGCAAGCTTCCGGTAAGCTCCCTTTAATTCGTCGTTTGAGACATCACGATTTACGCCCAAAATCTCATAGTAATCACGTTTTGTAGTCATTTATGTGCCTAAGATTATAATATGTGTCTATTGTAATAAAGCTTTTGTTATGGTAACAGCTCAGGTTATTAGCCTTCAGTCTATCTACCTGAGTAGTTATACTATAACTTAATAAATTAAAGCAGAAAGTATAAATGTCAATGAAGAATATAGAACTCCCTTTTGTAAGGGACATGTTTGAGAACATAGCACCCAGATATGATTTGTTAAACCGTTTGCTGAGTTTAAGGCAGGATGTTTACTGGAGAAGGAAGATGGTATCGGAAATAAAGATATCTGATACCGGAGTATTGCTGGATGTGGCCTGCGGAACAGGCGATGTTGCCCTTGAGATTATCCGGCAAAAAGGATCGGGCGTTAATGTTTTTGGCATTGACTTTTCAACAGGTATGCTCACGCTGGCCAAGGATAAAATCGATACAAAGGACGCCTATGCAAATATTCATATGTTAGCAGGAAATGCTTTTAATCTTCCATTCAGAAAAAAAACCTTTGATGCCATAACCATTGCGTTTGGAATCCGGAATATAAATGATAAACTGTCAGTCATGAAGGAATTCCATGCCAGGCTGAAAACAGGCGGGATGCTTCTTGTGCTTGAACTGGCAACACCTGACAAGGGTTTGTTTTCACCAATATACCGGTTTTATTCTAAGGTAATCCTTCCTTTTATTGGATGGTTTTTCTCAAAAAATTCAATGGCATATCAGTATCTTCCTGCATCGGTTATAAATTTTCCAGCTCCTGATGACTTTGCCGCAACAATGCGCCTGGCTGGTTTTCAGGATGTAGCATGGAAAAAACTGACATTTGGAATCGCGACTTTATATGTAGGATATAAGAAAAAATAAAAGAACTTGAAATTAACTGTTTGATATGGTAATTTTCACAAAATGAGACCTTTGAAAAATGTTCAATTTTGTTCAAGTTCAAGGAAGGCGAAAATTTTAACCGCAGGAATATATTGAGTATTTTGAGGATTAAAATTTGAGCCTAACGCCGAAATTGGGCGAAAGGGGACGTTTTGCAAAGGTCTCAAAATATATGGTGGGTGTAGCTCAGTCGGTAGAGCACCAGGTTGTGGCCCTGGGGGTCGAGGGTTCAAGCCCCTTCACTCACCCCATTTTTATGATACCTTTGCAGAATGCTTTAAACATTTTGAAAAGGTATATTATTTTGCGCCCGTAGCTTAGCTGGATAGAGCGCCGGACTTCGAATCCGTAGGTCGCAGGTTCGAATCCTGCCGGGCGTACCAATGACAACAAGGGTTTTAGGCTTTAGCCTGAAACCTTTTTTGCTTTTAAATGGGTAATTGTGCCCATCTGTGTGTAAATTTTACTACAAGGGGGCAGATAGAATAAGATATTTATGGTTGGTGGATTGATGAATAAACCGGACTGTAAAACCACGAAGGACTCAAAGGGCACGAAGATTAGAATTAATGATTTTATCAATCTCTTTGAGTTGAGAAATAGGCAAGGAATATCTTGATTGTCAGTTGTTAAGTTGTTCCGATCGTGTGATTTTCCAAAAAGAAGTTTATCTGTTTCTCCTGCTCTTTTGTGAGATGATCAAACTTCAACCCGCATCGCCTGTTCACCATATCCTGCATAAACGACCCTTGGCCGTTGTTCTCCTTGTCGTCATAGACCGGACTACACGATATTTTGGAAATGTAAAAGGACTTTCCGGAGAAAAGAATGTCTACCATATGATGTCTTTCAGCAACAGGACTACCCTCATCCACCGGATATAGATAGCTGCACCCAAGGCCACCCCTGCTTATGTCACTTATTGGGCCGATCTTGTGGAAGTCGGGCCTGAAAACAACGAAAGCCAAAGCTTCTGGCACAAATCTTTTATGTTTACGTTGTTCATCGGATGTTTGCATTTTATCTCCCCGTACCGAGTTTAAAGTTAATCAATCGTGTCTTTTAAATGATTTGATATAGATAAAACAGCAATGTAATCAATGTAAAGGGGGATTTTCAAGGGGATGAAATGGGTATATTTCCTCCCCCTTCTTGAGATATAACAAATAAAAACAGATAGTTGGAGACTGGAGCACTAAGGGGATAATTTCAAAAAAAAGATTTTGGAGGAAAAGAACAGATTATTCGACTGTTTTACCGGTCAAGTGCGGCTTGAAGGTAGGCACAAAGATTGTGGTGGGATTTGTTAAGACCCAGTTTTTTCCGGATATTTTTGCGGTGTGATTTAACCGTTTCAGGCGAAATGTGCATGTGTTTGGCAATTTCATCGGTAGTTAGCCCGTTCCGTATTAAGAGTGCGGTGCGGTGCTCAGTTGGGGTGAGGACTGTAAAAAGATCCAGTTTGACATTCAGGGTTGAAGTCAAATCTGCCATCAGGTCCATCAGCAACTTAAGGTCACGCTGATGATTTCGAGAAAGACCCTTGCGTTGTTGAAGATTCTCTACGATTGGCAAAATGGAGACTCTGATCTTTTTTTCTATATTTGCTTCGTAATCATTTCTTGACCTTTCTATGTTTCTCGCCAATGTGGACAATGCTTCATTGTTCTCAGCTAATCGCCTGTTTGCCTCCTGCAATTTCTTCTTCTCATGCTTATAGGCCAATTCAGTTTTCTGTATTTCGAGAGCACGTTGGATGCAATGAGATAGTAGTTTATACTCAAATGGTTTTTCCAGAAAATCAAAAGCACCCAGTCTCAAAGCTCTGATGGTAGAATCTTTATCATCAAAACTGGAAATAACAATGATTTTTGTATCAGGGCTAACCTCGACTATTTCCACCAACAATTCCATCCCCGAGTTTTCCGGCATCCTGATGTCGAGCAGGATTACAGTAAAGAAAGTGTGCCTGACAAGATCGAGAACTTCCAAAGGATTTGAGATGGTTTTAACTCTGATCCCGAGACGGGAAATCATTTGTTCTAAGACATTGCAAACCTCTGTGTCATCGTCCACAATCAACACAAGGGCGTCTTCTTCTCTCATCTTGGAGTCATTGCCTTGATTTTTCATTGGCGTACATAAGACTTCGAGGAATTTATGGATTATACCATTTGCTTGTAACCAGTTTTAGTAAGGTCAAAATTTTCTATCGCACATCCGCCAAAATTATGCAAGATTAACATACCTAATCTTCACTTTTTGCCTGAAAAATCCAGCAGATAAATATAGAAACACCTAAATTTGCAAAGTTGCTTTAAGGTAATTGGTCTTTCATAAGTCTGTTATACAGGTCTAAGACAATTATGTTAAATGGTTTCTCGTTTTTTTACGAGTTCATCAAAATTACATAACTCTTAAAAATTTGACATCAAGACTACTGCCTGATAATATTATAATTATTTAAAAAACTGTGAGAATAGTCAGAAACTATATAATCACTGGTTAGCGCCGCGTTATGCCAGTCCGAAAATAACACTTGCATGTACTATAATATGTGCAATATAATGTACAAAACACATACTTAATGAGGTGCTATATGCAAAAATTAAAAATTGATCAAGACATCAGGCCCATGTCAGAAGTCAGAAATGGCATGGCAAGCTTCATAAAGCAGGTTCACGACACTAAAAGACCGGTGATAATTACAAAACGCGGGAAAGGCGTTGCAGTCCTTTTAAGTGCAAATGAATTTGAAGCCATGCAAGAGAAAATCGAGCTTCTATCAGATATTCAAACCTCTCTCAATCAACTGGAAAAAGGAGCAGGAATCAGTCATAAAGATGCAAAAAAGAAACTATTAAAACGAGTCCCAAAATGAGAATAATCTGGTCTCCTCTTGCTGTCGATAGAGCATCGGAAATAGCCGATTATATTGCCCAAGACGAACCATCAGCGGCAGAAAAATGGATTGATACGGTATTTTCTAAAATTGAGCAGCTAAAATCGTCTCCTGAAATCGGCAGGATTGTCCCCGAAATTAATGATAGCCAATTTAGAGAACTAATTTACGGCAATTACCGTATCATTTATCGTATCGAAACCAAACAAATATCCATTCTCACGATTCGACATGGCAGACAAATATTACCAATAAATGAAATTAAGGCATAGCTGGAAACTGATCTACCGACTGCAAACTTTGACAAGAAGTGTTGATTCTTGGAGATCAGTTAGTTATCTCAATCTTCCGGCACATTGTGATATTGGCAAGATATCTTTAGTCGAGAGTACCGAAACAAGCCTCCATATGTTGGGTGACATCCAAAATCGGGAAAGATTGAAAATTTGTACTGACTGATATATAAGGATTTTAGGTGAAGAAAACAGGTCAAAACATAACCAAAGCGACCAGATAACTCCTATGGGATCTTTAAATGCTCACACATGCTGTCAGAGATACCAGTTCGTACGAGTCTTTTTTCGTCGCAATCGGAGTTGGAAAATATTCTAATGGCTAAAAAAGAGAAGAAGGTAAAAGTACGAAAAAGGCAATTCAAAAAAGAAATGGAAAAAGTAACTGAACTGAAACATAGACGGGAGCAGAAATCACCAACGACCGATGACGTTCATCGATGGCGTGGAATATCGATGGAAGTTGCCGAGATAACGGAAGAGGTAATCAAATTCACAGCAGTAATGATCATTCAACGCAAGAAAAATACTCCCTATGATATAATCAGTAACAAATTCGATGATGCGCCCATGGGGAAATCAATAACGGCGATTCGTCAGAAGTTTGACCTTGATCCTGATTTTAAGCAAAAGCTTGAGGATTTTCTCGAAATACGAAATATTATTGCCCACAAACTCCGTAAATACTCTGATTTTAATATTGATACAAAGGAAGGGCGCTATAATAGGGTAATGTATTTGAAAAGTTTTTTTTCTCTATGTCATGATGTACTGGCGATTTTTTCCGCGTTGGTTCATGAATGGAAGAGGATAAAGGGATATCCGGTTTCGATGCCAGGCCATCAATATACCAAGCAAATCATTGGAATCCCCATAGAAGAAGTAAATAAATGTTTTGGAACAAATTGGTTACCTGAAAAAATAGAAGACCATCTCATTCTTCGAATTCATAATCAGAAACCCGTAGATCCCGACAAGAGCGGCAGGAATCAATAAACTCTGCGACCTTAAAAGTAATTAACTGACCACAAAAGGATCACCCGTGAAAAAACTACTATTTGCAATATGCCTGACGATAACCACTCCCATTATATTCAACATATCTGGTGCCGAAGCCACCGAATATGACAATATGAAAATAGAATTTCTCGATGAAGACTTTACACTTAATATGCCTTCTTCTGAAGTAACGAAAAAGATAATTAATATCAGAAAAAAATACGGTGCCAAATTATATTTTATGGGCGGAATTGGAGTTACTGTTATTTATAAGCGTGGTGGAATAGGTTGGGATTTGACTCATTATGTTAATCTTATAATTAGAAAAGGTTCTTTGATTAAATTTAAAAAAACTCTTACAGAGTCCAGTGAATTTAGAGCTTATGATATAGAAGACAAACTTAAAGACGAATTAGTCAAATACTCTGTTAAGTTCGGCACACCACTATATAAGAAAATATCAAAAAGAAGTGGGTCTATTGTATGGTTACATAAAGGGGCCAGGTTTGAAATTGAAAAAGAGGCAAGAGGAAATTCAAGTCGTGAGACTATAATAATCGAACTGGCAGATGAAAAAAAGATTAAAAAGGCCTCTGTAAAAGATTTTGAAGAATTAGAGAAACAGTTAAAAGACAAGGATGAGAATTTGCTTAAAGCCCGTAAATACAGGAATCAAAGTTATAATGCCGCCGATAAACAAGACTATATTCTAGCTCTTGAAGCTTGCAATAATTCAATCTTCTATTATCCAGAAGATGAGAGGTCGTTTCTCCTTAGATCGCATGTGCATTATTTTTTAAAAAAATACCATGAAGCCGGACTCGATGCCAAGATAGCATTCTATAAGTTATATAAAACTGAACTCAAAGACCCCAAAAAACCGGTTGGAGAAATGTTAGCAGCGGCAATCGAATTAGAAGCATATTCGTTATTTAGAAGATCAAACCTAAGATTTGAAATATCAACATTAAAAGAAAGAGCAGATTATGTAATTTCAAAATACAATCCTCAATCAGGGCAATTATATGTGGTTAGAGCGTTTTGTTTACAGCTTGAAAAAGATTGGGGGGCAAAAGATATAGCTGAGGATTTGATAGACTCTGACTTAAAAAAAGCATGTGAACTTGGAGTTTGTAACCAATTTAAATCTTTTGGCTATGAATAGTTCTCAATGGCATATATCTGCTATACATCAAACATTCAGCATTATTCACAGATAGTTGCGATATTTGGAAATTGCGACCTAAAATTGACCCCCTTCGGCAACCCAATTTTGACCCCTCATTAATTTGAACAAAAAATATCTATTACCAACAATGCCATCAGTTTTTTGGATACTTTCGGAACATCCCGAAAGTATCCGACTTAAGTTTACTAATAAAAATGCCGATTTATATTTAGATGTTTTAAATTATTTTTGAATGATATGCGGTAAAAAATATTTGGACAACAATATGAGTCTTGTTACAATCAACAAAATAGAGCAGGGAATGGTGCTGGGCGAAGACTTAAAAGATCGCGACGACCGTTTTCTATTACCAAGTGGAACAAACCTGACAGCAAGACATATCAAAATGCTCAAAATGTGGGGAGTGATTGAAGCGAACATTGAAGGAATAGCCCAGGAGGATGTAGAAGATAATGCCATCAGCAAAATAGATCCGGCAACGATAGAAATGGCTGAAAAAATTGTCCGTGGACGTTTTCGTTACTCTAACACTGATCATCCAGCGATTCAGGTACTCTTCCGCTTCTGTACTTTGCAAAAGGCAAGGGAAATGCAAAGCGATAATCCGAAGCAAAATGCGGAATTTCATGACCGTTCTGAAAACAATGTAGAAACGATTGAGCTGCCGGAATTGAAAAGTGCTAAAATCGATTTTAATAAACTTATACAGCGTCATATTTTAAAACTTCCGACGTTACCAATGATATTTTCAAGAATAAACAAAACCATTCTTAAACCTGACAGCTCAGCCGATGAAATCGGCAGGATAATAAGCAAAGATACCAGTCTTTCCGCACGGCTTTTGAAAATCGTTAACAGCGCGTTTTACGGGTTTCCATCCAGGATCGATAGCATATCTCGCGCAGTAGCCATTATCGGAACAAAGCCGCTGAGTTCTCTCGCCTCCGGAGTTACTGTCGTCGATATGTTCAAGAACGTTCCATCTGATATTGTTAATATGAAATCATTCTGGAAACACAGCATTGCCTGCGGTGTTAACGCGAGGCTTATAGCAAGTTATCAAGGCATACAAAATACGGAGCGCTTGTTTCTGTCCGGGTTACTTCATGACATCGGCCGTTTGGTTTTATACAATTACGCACCGGATCACTCTGCATACGCCCTTGCGAAAGTGAAACGCACTAATGTCATGTTAAGCAAGGTAGAATATGAAGACCTGGATTTTGACCACGCAGAAATAGGCGGATTGCTTTTAAAAAAGTGGAAATTGCCTGTTTTGATAGAACACGCCGTTACGTATCATCATAGTCCACAAAAATCTCAGTATCTTCTGGAAGCTGCTATTGTGCATCTCGCAGATATCATGGCAAATGCCGCGGGAATTGGTTCAAGCGGGGAGTGTTTTGTCCCACCATTGGATTTGGATGCATGGGAATGTATGGGACTATCGACAAATATCCTGGACTTGACGATAAAACAGGCAAACCACCACATCGAGGAAATATTTAAATTTTTCTGTTCAAATGAAAACTAAAGGCAAAATAAATAAAAACGCTCAATACCTTGAAAAGCGGGTCCAGTATCTGGAAGAGGTCAATCGCTTTACTCTGGATGCACTGGAAATGGCGGCTTCTCTTGGAGATTTTCAACCAAGCATCAACAACCTGCAGGACGTCTCTGTTATTTTAGATGAAACAAAATCGCGGATACGCAGTTTGATACAACTCGAAGCCATGGCTTTTTATTTAGTGGATGACAGCAATAATGAATTTGTTCTTTCTAAGGTGGACCCTCTGCACTACGAATCATATATTGAGAAAGAGGTCGGGTTTTTTATTGATGATGGAATATTTGCCTGGGCTTTGAGAGAGAAAAGACCTGTTATCGTTTCAACAAAACAACACGAACGCCAATTCATTTTCCATGTTATAATTACAGGTTCCAGAATAAGGGGAATGTTCGTCGGTTTGCTGGAAGAAGGAGACAGCAATATCCCCGATATGTCGCTATCAATACTTTCCATTGTTCTCCTTAACAGCGCTAACGCACTGGAAAGCTGCAACCTATACAACATGATAAGGGAAACTAACAATAACCTTCAAAAGAAAAAAAATTATAAAATATTGTTTGAGGCGGCGCCTGACGGAGTGGAAGTGCTGGATGCCCGTGGAAATATTGTGGATTGCAATAAATCACAAACAATACTCCTCGGCTATAAACGTAAGGAACTCATAGGAAATCACACAACAAAGTTTTTACTTGATGATAAAATCTCATTTGAAGAAAGGCTTCACAACTTGAAAAAAACGGGGCATTATGAATATGAGATGGAACTTGTTAGTAAAGCCGGAGACATCATTCATGTATGGAGAAAAGGAAACGCAATTTATGATGAAAATATGAAGTTTGTCGGTTATATAGTCTATAACCGTGACCTTTCAGATCGTAAGGCGGCAGATAAGGAAAAAAACAGACTCGAATCCCAACTCCATCAAGCCCGGAAGATGGAAGCCGTGGGCACTTTGGCCGGCGGGATTGCCCACGATTTCAACAATCTCCTCATGGGGGTTCAAGGAAATGTTTCTCTTGCCCTTCTAAACATACATAAAACACATCCCGTTTATAAAAAGTTGAAAAACATAGAAGAACATATCCAAAGCGGGGCTAAACTCACGAGCCAATTACTTGGCTTTGCAAAAGGTGGAAAATACGAAGTCAAACTGATTGACCTGAATGAACTTATCAGGAAAAGCTCCGATATATTTGGCCGTACCAGAAAAGAAATCGAAATTCGCAGTACATATCAGAAAAATATCTGGTCGGTGAAAGTAGACCATGGTCAGATAGAACAGGTTCTTTTGAATCTTTATGTCAATGCCTCGCAGGCCATGCCCGGTGGCGGTGAGATCTATCTTCAGACAAAGAATGTCACCCTTAATAAAAAATTTGTAAAACCCTATGATATTGAACCAGGCAGTTACGTAAAGATAACAATCACCGATACAGGAACAGGGATGGATAAAAAGACGAAAGCGCAGATATTTGATCCATTCTTTACAACAAAGGAAATGGGCAGTGATAAAGGCACGGGATTGGGCCTTGCCTCCGCTTACGGCATTATTACAAATCATGGTGGTGTTATAAATGTGCAAAGTAAAAAGGGTAAGGGAAGTACTTTTAATATCTACTTGCCCGCATCTAAAGCAAAGATTCTAACAGAAAGGAAATTGCCCAAAGTATTCCTGAGGGGCACGGAAACCCTTCTCCTTGTAGATGATGAGAAATTGATTATCAATGTTAATAAAGAAATACTGGAGGCTTTAGGCTACAAAGTATATCTTGCAAGAAGCGGTAAGGAAGCCATTGAAACCTACAAGGAAAAACAAGACAAAATCGAAATGGTTATACTGGACATGATCATGCCGGAGATGGATGGCGGAGAGACTTATGATATTCTGAAAAAGATCAATCCCGACATAAAGGTTCTTCTCTCCAGCGGATACAGCATTGATGGTCAGGCAACTGAGATACTGGAACGTGGCTGTAATGATTTCATTCAGAAGCCATTCAAGATAGAACAACTTTCACAGAAAATAAAAGACCTGCTGGAGAATAAATAGACTATTGGTTTTGCGGGTATATTTTCGAATTCGACCAGCGAGTCAAAATACCAAGGGCATCTTCAGCTTTTTCTTTAGTCTCAAGTGCTTTTGCCACTTGAGCGATGATTTCACTTGCAGTTGCCTTATCCTTAATCATAGGCCCCTTCCTGGCATTCACATTTACCTTCGTAACCTTCGCTGTGATCTGTTCAAGGTCGATTGTTATATCAAGCTTCTCTGTAGCAGCCTTTATTCTTTTCCCCTTTTCGGTCGTGCTGTTATCAACCACCTTTATGCCCATCCCCTTTAAGGCAAACATTATTGCCGTATCTGTCTGATCCACAGAAAAGGTAAAAGTTCTGGACGCCGCATTTACTTGCGAATAATGTACAGCAAAACTCACACCCGAAAGAGCTGGGAGGGCTACTGCGGCACAACCAGTTGTGAGAAATAAAAGGAGTATAACCAGATAACTTTTAAAGAGTTTCATTGCTTACCTCCTTGATTGTGACCACGATCTCGTCTTATAGAACTGAACCTTAAGATAGTAATACATAACAAACAAAGCACGGATACAAAGCAATACTATATAAACTGTGTTAGACATGGGTACTCCTTATTGTAAAATCGCTCCTGAAAAAACCATTTCCTGATAATCTATTAGGCAAATGTCGTGCCCGCGCAAACCATCTGATAGTTTAATCGGGATAAAAGCTTTTTAAAAAAGGGGGTTAGCAAATGTGTTTTTCCATTTTTTCAATTTTGCTTCCCCTATATAACGGTCATTTCCGAACCAAAGTGTATCCTTTTGTGCACCTAAATGTGTATGAAAAAGTATAATATCGGCATCTCGCCGGCTGTTACCCGTATAATATTTTTACCATTTGTGTTTTACTATTTATCTTGATTTAATGAATAAGGTGAATCATAACGAATTTATCTAAAAAATCGGCAACTGTTGTATCCACCATTGACTTGACAAGAAAAAAAAGTTTCGGCTATGCTATTTTAGTAAAGATTTTTTATTGGGTTCCGGCTCGTCCGGGTTAGGCAATGTATGAATAAAGAACTTTTAAATTCTGATATTTCAATAGATCGTTTTAAAGAAATATCTACATGGGTCACATCTGTGAATAACCTGGACCAGCTTCTTGAGCTCATTGTAGAAACGGCTACCCGGATGATGAACGCTAAGGCCAGTTCCCTTCTGCTGGTGGATAAGAAAACTAAAAAACTTTATTTTAAGGTGGCAACAGGCGAGAAAAAGGATGATGTCAAGAATTTTGAAATCGAGATGGGACAGGGAATAGCCGGCTATGTGGCAGAAAAAGGCGAACCCCTTCTCGTTCCTGATGTAAAGAAGGATCCCCGTTGGCACAAAGAAATCAGCGAGTCCATAGGCTTTAAGACTCATTCAATAGCTTGCGTGCCGATGAAGGTAAAGGGTGAAACAATAGGAGTTGTCGAAATTATTGATAAAATAGACGGGAGTCAGTTTCACGAAGGAGATATTAAAATATTGGCCGTGTTTGCCGAACTGGCTGCGCTGGCTATCGGCAATGCCAGAAAAATTGAGTTTGTTACAAGAGAAGTCAGCAATCTTAAAGAACAACTCGCTGTCAAGTACCAGATGGTAGGAGATAGCAAGGCTTTAAGGCAAGTCATATCCGATGCTCATAAGGTCGCAAACTCAACAATAAGCACTCTTATTTTGGGAGAGAGCGGAACCGGAAAAGAATTACTGGCAAGGTTAATCCATTGGGCCAGCCCCAGGAAGAATAAGCCCATGATTCTTCTGAATTGTGCTGCCTTGCCGGAAACCCTGTTGGAAGACGAACTGTTCGGTCACGAAAAAGGGGCTTATACGGGGGCTGTGCGCCAGAAGATCGGAAAATTTGAACTTGCAGATGGCGGCATGATCTTTTTAGACGAGATAGGAGAGATGAGCCCTGCGATGCAGGCAAAACTCCTTCATGTATTGCAAGAAGGAGTTTTTTATCGAGTTGGGGGCAACAAATCAATCTTCGTCGATGTAAGGGTCATCTCGGCCACAAACAGAAACATTGTCGAGGCGGTCTCTGCAGGCCTGTTTCGAGAAGATCTATATTATCGCCTTAATGGTGTTCAGCTTCATATGCCCTCCATAAGAGCAAGAAAGGAAGATATTCCCCTGCTTGCCCAATATTTTCTCGATATCTTCAAACAGGAAAGGGGATTGCCGCATTTAACAATTTCGGAAAAATCAATGCAGAATATGATGGAATATGACTGGCCGGGAAATGTTAGAGAATTGAGAAACGCCATAGAGCGTGCCGTGGTTATGGGAAACGGCAAAGAAATTTTGCCGGAAGATTTACCAATTCTTTCCTCAAGGCCAATGAACTCTGGTATACAGGTGGGATTAACACTGGAAGAGGCCGTTAACAACTTTAAGAAAGAATTTATTGCTTTGAACCTCAAACATACTAAAGGGAGCAGAAAAGAAGCCGCAAAAACTATTGGTATACAGAGAACGTATCTGTCCCGACTTATTTCAAAATATAATCTCCAGAAAGTCAGATAAAAGGGCTCCTGAATCCTCAATAAAGTGGATATCTTGCCGGCAAGCCTGAAATTATTTTGCTAAAAGATCTTGTCAAAACAGAAAAACTGATGAGGGCTCGCAATATCGGTTAATAAATCAGGATCATCTCCAAATTAGTTGTAGTTAATTAAGACAAAATGGGTTATTTCCAATTAAGCAGGTGTGATTCCTTGAATCCTTGACCCCTTGAATCCTTGGACCCTCTTCTCCAACTAAATTGGAGAAGAATCATAAATAATATGTTCCAGCTAACGATTATTTTTCCAGAAGAATTTAATTGTTTTAAGCGCCACAAAAACAAAGAGCCGGAAATCATATATCCTCTGGAACGAAAAACCTCGATCAAACATATAATTGAGTCTTTGGGCGTGCCTCATACCGAAATTGGCAAAATAGTTGCGACAGAGAAAAAAGACAAAAAAGATAAAGAGGTTGATTTTAATTATATCCCTGTAAATTCGCAAAAGATAACCGTACTTCCTATCATTGCCCCCTTTGATGTTACTAAACCATCTGTTCTCAGGCCGGAACCATTGCAAAAAATGCGTTTTGTTGTGGATGTTAATGTGGGAAAGCTGGCTCTCCTTTTAAGGATGTTGGGATTGGATGCCGAATATTCTCCAAAATATTCAGACAAGGATATTTTGTACTTTTCAAAGGAAGAAAAGAGAATTGTATTAAGCAAAGATACAGGCCTGCTCGAATGCAAACAGATTGTATTTGGCAGACATGTCCGGTCAGTATATCCGGATGATCAGCTAATTGAAATTATAAAATTCTTTGGAATAGAAGAACCTTTTAAATTTTTTATTAGATGTCTGCGATGTAATAAAAAGCTTGTTCCGGTAAATAAAAAGGATATTTTGCACAGGCTTGAACCAAAAACAAAAAAATATTTTGACATGTTTAAAATTTGCCCCCGGTGCCGGCGTATTTACTGGCAGGGCTCTCATCATGAAAAAATGAAAATAAGATTGCGGAAGGCTGGAATAAATATTTAGAAAAAAGATTTCTTTCACCACAGAGCTCACAGAGCATATCTTGTTATTTTAAACAGTTATTTCTGTGCTCTCTGTGTTCTCTGTGGTAAATTTGACTTTTTACGACGCCATCAAAATTGATGGTTATTGCTTGTAACCGATTTGTCTCAGCAATTCTTTCCGTGCATAGATATCATCTTTTGTTTCTATGCCTTTTGAGCTAAACCCATCAATAACACCGAGTATTCCCCGCCCCAGTTCTGTTTCAGCTATAATAACCTCGACAGGATTTGCTGTCGCGCAAAAAATTCGACAGACTTCCGTGACGTTTTTAATCGAATTTAAAACATTTACAGGGAATAGATCTTTCATAAAAATAATAAAACTGTGGCCCGCTGAAAGATTGTATGCATTCTTCGTTGCCAGTCCGATAAGTTCATTATCTGTGCCTGTATATCGCACAAGACATGACTCGGAAGCTTCGCAGAATGCCAGGCCGAATTTTGCCATAGGAACAGCATTAACCATGGCCTCATAAATATCCTCAACAGTTTTGATAAAATGAGAGTGGCCTAAAATCATGTTCAACCCGTCCGGATTTTCGATTTTTACTGTTTTAATATCCATATTGCCTCCATCTTAAATTATTTTAAATATAAAAAATATCATATTCCTGAATAAAACACAATTTTACGAATTCATTTATCACAAAATTATCAACACTTGCCAATAATAAGAAAATATGGAAATTATGTAAAATCTAACAACTCTGGAGGCTGTCTTGAAAATTGCTGTTTCTGCCGACGGCCCTGATCTGAATGCAAAGGTTGGATTCAGATTTGGGACTTCTAAATATTTTATAATTATTGATCAGGATACAATGGATTTTGAGGCGATTGCAAACCCGGGCGCTTCAACTTACCAGGGTTCCGGTGTTCAGGCTGTTGTGCTTGTTATCAGCAAGAAAATTGATACGGTTTTAACCGGATACTGCAGCCCCATTGCCATTAGCCATCTGACAGTTAACGGCATACAGGTGCTTTCCGGAGTTAAAGGCACGGTTGGAGAAGTTGCGCGGATGTACAAAAAAGGCAAATTGCAACGACAGCCTGGAGTTGAATCCCGTCTTGAAACAGGTGCTAATAAGATTGAAAGGACCCTGATTCATGCTTTAAAAAACTCCGCCAATCAGTTTATCAGGCTTCTGCCTGTATTAACCGGTGTAGTGCTGCTTATCGGACTATTCAGCTCATTTATGTCAAAAGAGCTTCTATCCTCTGTTTTTTCAGGCAATATTGTGACAGATACTCTCCTGGGAGCATGTTTGGGAAGTATTTTTGCCGGGAATCCCATCAATAGTTATATCATTGGTGGAGAATTGCTGGAATATGGGATCAGCCTGTTTGCGGTAACCGCCTTAATCATTTCATGGGTTACGGTAGGAATAGTGCAGTTGCCGGCTGAGATGGCAGCTCTGGGCAGAAGATTTGCTTTGGTTAGAAATACGGTATCCTTTGCTTTGGCCCTGGTTATAGCAATCCTCACTGTAGCGGTTATTGGTGTATAAATATGTCGAATAAAATTCCACGTAAACAAAGTATCATGCGGATAATCTATTTCCCGGCTTCCGTAATTGCAGTATATGGAATTATTTTTGCATTTATGCCGGAAAGGGCTTTCTTGGCTATTAAAAGCAGCGGCATTATCTTTTCCAATATAATTATACCGTTATTCCTTGTTTTTATTCTTATAATAGTTCTGAATCTTTTTTTAAAACCAACATATATTGCGAGTTTTCTGGGGAAAGAAGCCGGTATTAAGGGAATCATACTATCAATGACAGCAGGAATTATTTCTACAGGACCAATCTATGTCTGGTATCCAATACTTAAGGAATTAAAGGAAAAAGGGGCTGGAAGTTCATCCATTGCCGTTTTTCTGAACAGCAGGGCTATCAAGCCATTTCTTCTGCCAATAATGATTTCGTATTTTGGATGCTTATATGTGGCTATACTTACGGTATTTACAATTACGGGGTCACTTGTTGCAGGATATATAGTAGGAGCTTTGATGGAGAAAAAAACCTAACCCAAATTTCATAGATGAAAGCCCGCCTTCGCCCTTCTCCCACTCATAATTATCTGTCTCGAAAGTAAACTCAAGAATCAAATATTCCCCTTTTTTATATGCAGTCGCATTTTCTCCAAAGCAATATTTTTCAGCTAAATCAAAATTATATTTTCTCCCTCTCCCAAAAACTGTAATACCCCTTGTGATTAAATCATAATATGATCCAGAAGTTTGATTCCAAGGGTTTCACCAGCATCTTTATTCCTTTCTTATTATCTCAAAACACAAGTTGATAGCGGCTTCCAGCGCCCCGTCCCAGTATCTGGAGTAATTCTTGTTTTGTAAGTGTCTTAAGAGCATATTGTACAGTCCGGCGAGGAAGATCTGTCCTTTCTACGATATCACTAACCTTCAGACGTTTTTCAGGGCTGGATCTAAAACAGTTCAAAACAGTCGATGCTGATTCCGAAAGCTTTTGCAGATTGTTATACCGCTTACGATAAATCTCAATATCGGATAGAGAAGATTCCAGAATATTGATGAAAAACCAAGCTAACGGCTCTAATTTGTATTGTGTGTGGTCTGCTTTAAACTTGCCTTCAGAACATTGGTGGAGGACGGAATAATAAAGTGTATGATTTTGCTCAATGTGACGATCAATAGCAATGTAGGGCGTAATGCTCGTCAGATATTTATCGCCGGAGTGGAATAAAGCCAGAATAAAAAGCGCCCGTCCCAGTCGCCCATTCCCATCCTGGAATGGGTGGATGGCCAGAAAACGAAATACAAATTCTGTGGCAGCTAATATGGGCCACGGATAGTTCTGAATTGCGGTATTATACCAGTTGATCAGCTCTGCCATGGCGGTCGCCGTTATAATGCCAGGAGGAGAAGGCTCTAATACCACACGTTTCTCTTTAGTTTCGTGATTGATAGAAACAACCCTGTTCGGTGCTGTCTTATATCCTCCCGCATGACTTGATGCTTCAGAGTAATACCTGAGCAAATCATGATGAAGTCCACGAATAGTAACTTCTGATAAAGGGAAAAGTTCATCAGCTTGTGAATAAACAGTTGCCAGCACTTGTCGGCAACCAACTACCTCTTCAACACTTCGTTCTCTATCCTTTGAAAGCTTGTCCAGAATAAAAGATTTCTTCTTCTCAAAAGCAGTTGCCTTGCCATGGTCATTCAAAGTAGTATCGACCCATTCGATTTCCTGGTCGGTTAAAACAGCGTTTTCTATTCTGGTTGAAGCTCCGATATTACTGATAAAGGCACAACGATGAATATATTTCGTCTCATCAGGAGATAAGGCCTCCAGGTCTTTATATGTTTCAGCGAGTAACCCTTGGAGAATTTTCAGCCTGTTTTCCATTTTGGGGCTTGGGGTAAAAGAAAGCATGCGAATCCTTTATCTAAACAAGACTTTTGTAAAAAGTGAAACTTGATGGATTTAGATATACGATATTGAACAGGATAGCGCAACATATTTTATTCATTAGTTGCGCATTGTTGCGTATTTTTTAAAAAGTGGGAAATCGTGATAAACTCGTAAAAAGTCGTCACTCCGGTAGATCCCGGATCGAGTCCTGGAGGAGTCCAGATAACATGCGACTACTTGAAAAAACTGAATAACGCCTGACAGTTAGCGCTTCCGCTTCACTGCGTGTCACTACATGTCCGGCTGGAGTTTATCCCGCACTCACGCGGCGCAAGCACCTGCGCTGCGCGTGATGCGGAAAGGAAATGACAATTAAGGGGTATATTCGACTTTCAGATAGAAATACTCTTATCAATTTCAATGCTTTTTTCACCCTGCATGATGGTTGCAGCGGCGATATTAGGATCATGTTCGAAAAATAGAATCCAGTTTTCTTTTAGCGCTCTGCTGAGAAGTTTTTTCTTTTCCTCGATTAAAACCATTGGGTAATTGTCATAAGCCGTATTCCAGGCAGCAGGCAGATGCGCGGAGGTAGGCATAAGATCAGCGCAATAAAACAGGCAGCTAGTTTCACCCTTTATCAGGGGATGCTGCTGGCCGAGTGTGTGGCCTTTGGTTACAATAAGATCTATGCCTTTAAATATCTCTGTTGGTCCATCAATCAGCTTTAAGACTCCGGCTTCTTCAAGCGGCATGAAATTTTCTTTCATATAGCTTGCCCTGTCTCTAACTGACGGATTGTTTGCCGTCTCCCACTGTTTTCTTTGAATATAATATGTGGCATTCTGAAAGGTCGGCACAACTTTATTGTTTTTTATACAGGTTGATCCTCCGGCGTGGTCAAAATGAAGGTGAGTTATTATGACATCTGTTATATCCTGGCGGGTCAATCCATGTTTTGATAATGATTTGTCTATATTTGTCGAGTCTTCATCTATTTTGTATATTTTTATCATCTTTTCAGAGAGCTTGCTGCCCAGCCCTGTATCGACCAGAATGTTTTTCTCCCTTCCCTGTATCAGAAGCGACCTTGCATTCATGGGAATAAGATTTTTTTCATCTGCCGGAATTTTTCTTTCCCACAATACCCTGGGAACGATTCCAAACATAGCTCCGCCATCAAGGACAAATCTGCCCATGTCAACAGAAAAACATTCATAGTCTCCAAATTTCATAACTGCTCCTTATACCCACACCCTTTTGTTAAGCAAGATAGAACGACCCCTTTTCTCTTGGTAGATTTTTCAGTTAGAAATTTTGCCCCGCATTCAGGACATTCTTTTGCAACCGGCTTATCCCAGATAGCAAATTCGCATTCAGGATATCGGTTACAGCTATAGAAGATTTTGCCGCGCCTTGATTTTCTTTCAACAATGCTGCCGCCGCACCCTTTTTCAGGGCATTTAACACCTGTATCCTGTGCAACATGATTTGATTTTATTGATTTGGTGTTTTTGCATTCAGGATATCCGCTGCATGCTAAAAATGGCCCGTATTGTCCCTGTTTAATAACCATGAGCTTGCCGCATTTATCACAAACCTGATCTGAGGCTTCATCTGCCGGCAGTTCAATCGGCTGGATTTCTCCTGTTTCATCATCCCTTGTATAGTTTGTTGAGTGTTTGCATTCAGGATATCCATTGCAGGCAAGATAATGTCCGTTTTTTCCTACCTTGACATGCAGCTGTTTACCGCATTTGGGACAGGTTAAACCTGTTGGGAAACCCACGCCCCGCATGCTGAGCATCGATTTTAACGCAGCATCAAGATCTTTTTTAAAAGGGTCGTAAAAACGTGTGAGTATCTCTAAATAATCGGCCTCCGCTTCTTCAATTCTGTCTAAATCATTCTCCATTCTCGCGGTAAAATCGATGCCGAATATATCAGGGAAGTTTTCTATTAGAAGATCGTTTACAATAAACCCGAGTTCGCTTGGCTTGAAATAACCTTTGATAAAATCCACATATCCTTTTTGCCTGATAGTGGATAATATGGCGGCATATGTGCTGGGACGTCCTATTCCATTTTCTTCAAGCTCTTTGACGAGTGATGCTTCTGAGAACCTTGGAGGCGGCAATGTAAAATGCTGCTTTGGAACCAGTTTGTTGAGTTTTAATACCATGCCTTCAGAAAGTTCAGGAAGATCATCCGCCTTTTTTTCCCTTTCATCTCCATTGTCAGCAGAAATATAAAGGGTCATAAAACCTGGAAATTTAATGGTTGATCCGCTTGCGGTAAACAAACAGGAACCTGCCTTGATAGATATCGTATTGGTGTCTATAAGAGCCTGTGTCATCTGTGATGCGACAAACCGCTTCCATATAAGGGTGTATAGAGCTAACTGGTCTTTGGAAAGATAAGCGGCGATTTTTTCAGGTGTATTTAATACCGATGCAGGGCGTATGGCCTCATGCGCGTCTTGAGCCTTTTTGCGGTTTTTGAAAAACCTTGGCTTTTCAAGAGCATATTGCTTGCCAAAACGCTTTCGGATCAGCGAAAGAGCTTCTTCGGCAGCCTCTTTTGATATCCTGGTTGAATCTGTACGCATGTAGGTGATAAGCCCTTCCGGCTTGCCGGGCCCAAGGTCTATGCCTTCATAAAGCTGCTGTGCCACAATCATAGTCTTTTTGGCTGAAAACCTGAGTTTTCTGATGGCTTCCTGCTGAAGCTTGCTTGTAATAAAAGGAGGAAGAGGATTTCTTTTTGTGGTTTTCTTTTGAACTTTTTCCACCACAAAATCGCTGCCTGACAGCTCATTAAGTATGGCGTTTGAAGCCTTTTCATCTGGAATCCTGATTTTCTTTCCATTTTTTTTCGCAAATTTTGCAGTAAATGGGAGTGGTTCTCCGCCCTCAAGCCAGGCTGTTATCGACCAATATTCTTCCGGATTAAACGCATAAATAGCCCGCTCCCTCTCGCATATTATCCGCACCGCGACAGATTGCACCCTGCCCGCGCTCAGCCCGCCTTTGACCTTGCGCCACAGCAAAGGCGAAACCTGATATCCTACCAGCCTGTCAAGTATTCTGCGTGCCTGTTGAGCCTCATATTTTTTCTTGTCGAGGTTTTCAGGAGATGCAATTGCTTTATTGATGGCATTTTGTGTAAGTTCGTGAAAAAGAACCCTGTGAAATTTTCTATCCTTTTTTTTCAGGATTTCGGCTGCATGCCATGCAATCGCCTCACCTTCTCTATCAGGGTCGGCAGCAAGGTAGATATCTTTGGCATCACCCGCGGCCCTTTTTAATGATGCTATAATTTTTTGCTTCCCAGGGATGTTCCTGTATTTCGGCTTGAAATCATTTTCAATATCAATGCCCATTTCCTTTGCGGGCAAATCTTTTATGTGTCCAACCGTAGCAGCCACATTATAGCTTTTGCCAAGATACTTCTTTATGGTTCTAACCTTTGTCGGTGATTCAACTATTATAAGCGGTTTAGTCATTAATTTTGGCATCCTTCATAATCATTATTCGACGTTCGATGTTGGACGTTCATCTTTTAATTTGTTATTCCTTGATGGAAAACAGTTTTCCCGGCGCCTGCGCCACAATTTCCTTTAGTTCAAGTTTTAGCAGGATGCTTGAAAGTTTTCCCGGTTCCATAGAGATATTCCTGACAATTTCATCAATGTGAACAGGATATGGCCCAAGCTCTTTTAACACCAGCGACTCCTCAGATGATAGAGGAGGAAGTTTGTCCATTTTTTTGTTTTTATCATCAGCAGCGGCATAAGCCTGGATTAAAGGTGAAAGTTCTTCAATTATGTCTTGCGCATGTTCGACAAGTTTTGCCCCCTGTTTTATGAGTGTGTGGGCTCCGATACTTTTAAAAGAATTTATACTTCCCGGTACAGCAAAAACCTCCCTGTTTTGCTCTGCCGCAAGACGTGCGGTAATGAGTGAGCCGCTCTTTTTAGTCGCTTCCACAACAACCGTTCCAAGGGAAATGCCGCTGATTATCCTGTTTCGTATCGGAAAATTATGGGCTTCAGGCTCTGTCTTTAAAGGAAATTCTGAAACAACAGCTCCATTCTCAGCGATTTTATGAAAAAGATTCAGATTTTCCGCGGGATAAACTTTTTCAAAACCGCTTCCAAGAACAGCTATGGTTTTCCCCTTACCCATTAAAACCCCTTCGTGGGCGGCAGTATCAATTCCCCTTGCCATTCCGCTGACAATTGTTATTCCACGCAGGGCCAGATCTTTACACAACTGCTTTGTTGTTGATAGGCCATAGGGTGTCGCATTCCTTGAACCAACAACCGCGATATTCATTATTGAAGAATCAAGCTGTCCAAAAACATACAAAAAAGGGGGCGGATCCGGTATTTCAAGCAAAAGCGCCGGATAATCAGGATCGAGCATTGTAACAATTCGGTAACCATTTTCTATCACCGAATCGAAATCCTTTTTAACATGTTCAGGAATTTTATGGCGCTTGATTGCGGATACAAGACGATCTGTTATGCCGTCAACTTTCAGCAGATTATCAGGAGATGCTTCAAAAACAAGATGGGGAGATTTAAACCTATCAATCAGCCGCTTGAAAAGATGGCTCCCTATTCCAGGAACACTTTTAAGGACAAACCATGGCAGAATATTTTCCACTTACCTCTTCTTCCCGTGCCTTTGCCATGCAAGGAGTATGGGACTTGCTACGTAAATTGAAGAATATGTTCCGACAATAACACCAACTATCATTGCAAATGCAAAGTCATGAATAATCCCGCCTCCAAGAACAAAAAGGGTAACCACTACAAACAGGGTTGTTAAGGATGTCAGTATTGTACGACTGAGTGTTTCATTAACGCTTTTATTTAGGATGGTTTCCATTGGGTTCTTATGATATTTTCTAAGATTTTCCCGGATGCGGTCAAAAACAATTATCGTATCATTTAAGGAATATCCGATGATTGTCAGGAGCGCAGCAATAATCGGCAAAGTAAATTCCTTCCCGCAAATGGAAAAAATACCAACAGTAATTACAATATCATGTATAAGAGCAACAACAGCGCCCATAGCATATTTCAGTTCAAGAAACCAGAAAAGCACAATGGTAACACAGATAGCCGCTGCAATCAGAAAGGGAATACTGACGTTAAAAATTGAAAGAAAATATACAGCGCCCATAAGCGCCGCGGCCATGACACCGCTTAGCATCCACTTTAATTCAAAACGGCCTGATATATATATTGTAATAAAGAGCAGCGCGTAGAACATGGCGAAAAGGGCTTTCTCACGCAAATCTTTACCTACCTGGGGACCAACCATTTCAACACGGCGAATTTCAGCATCATTTCCTGTGGCGGATTCCAGAGCCGCTTTTACCTTGGAAGAAAATCCATCAGTGGTTATGACAGATCTGTCTGTTCGAATAAGATATTCATTATCTTTTGAATCGCCAAACTGCTGAACCGATGATTTTCCAAGCTTAATCGCGGCAAGCCCTGATTTTACGTCATCAATGTTTACAGGCGATACAAACTTTACCTGTATTAATGTTCCGCCGGCAAAGTCGATTCCGTACTTCGGTCCCTTGTGAATTATTAAAGAGACCATGCTGATAATAATCATTACAATTGAAACACAGAAAGCGATTTTTCTTTTGCCGATAAAATTTATATTTATGTTGGGTTTGATAAACTGCATTCATATTCCTTTTAGACCTGCGTTAAGCGATTAGCTGTTAGCAGTTAGCTCTTATTGTTTCGGGTAATTACCAGCGATTCGATTTTCGCCTATTGGGTGAAATGTTTAATTTTTAGCAATATATTGAAATTATTGTGCTAAAAGCTAACAGCTAATGGCTCATTTTAGGTTAGATACTCAATCTTTTAATTTTCCTGTTCATCAATAGATAATCAAATACAAGCCGTGTAATAATAAGGGAAGTAAACAAGCTGGCAAGCACACCCAGGCTTAGTGTTACGGCAAATCCCTTTACAGGGCCTGTGCCGAACTGAAACAGAACAATCGCGGCGATAAGTGTTGTGACATTCGCGTCAAGAATAGTAAGCGTTGCCTTGTTATAGCCTGATTCTACCGCTGCACGGATAGTTTTGCCGATACCCATTTCTTCTCTTATCCGTTCAAATATCAGAACATTGGCATCTACAGCCATTCCTATGGTAAGTATAATTCCAGCAATACCGGGCAGCGTCAGGGTAGCCTGGAAAGCGGCCAGCCCTGCCCCAATAAGGATAATATTTAGAACCAATGCCAGGTCCGCTATAAGACCCGAACCTTTGTAATAGATAATCATAAATATGATTACAAGGATACCTCCGATACACACGGAAATAATCCCTTTGTTAATTGAATCAGCTCCAAGAGAAGGACCCACGGTTCTTTCCTCAAGTATCTTAACCGGCGCGGGCAGAGCGCCTGCACGAAGAGCAATAGCAAGATCGCTGGCTTCTTCTGTTGTAAAACTTCCGGTTATGCGGGCCTCGCCGCCGGTAATCTTTTCCTGAATAACAGGCGCGGAATAAACTGTATTGTCTAAAATGATTGCAAGGCGTTTTTTTACATTTTCTTCTGTTATTTTGGCAAAGATCCTTCCACCTTTTTTATCAAAACTGATGGATACGTAGGGTTCGTTGTATTGTGAATCTATTTGAACCCGCGCATCTGTCAAACTAGCTCCTGTTAAAAGCGTTTGTTTTTTAATAAGAAAGTAATCTTTTATTTCCCGCTTTGTTTCCGGATCTTCCGTGATATGAACAAGAATTTCGCTTCCCCGTGGAACATTCCCCTTTAAAGCAGCGTTAACATCATGTGTTTCATCCACAAGTTTGAATTCTAAAAGAGCTGTTTTACCGATAAGATCTTTTGCCCTCTGTGTGTCCTTGATTCCAGGCAACTGTATAAGAATACGGTTTTCGCCCTGAAGTCTGATATCCGGTTCACTAACGCCGAATTGATCTATTCGGTTTCTTATGGTTTCAAGGGCCTGCGCTGTGGCAAGTTTTTTAATATGCTCGGTTTCTTTGTCAGGCAGATCTATTACTATGGTCAGGACCTCATCATCTGTTGATTTCGAAATAATACGCAGTTCTTTAAACTCCTTATCGAGAAGATTCTCAAACTTCTCGACATTTTCCTTTCCTCGCATCCTGAGAAATATTTTTGCGCCATCAACCCTGTCTATGCTGAGATATCTTATCTGGTCTTTTCTTAAGACGCCGCGGAGTTCTTGGGTTATACGATCTATTGTACTTTCCACGGCTTTTTCTGTTTCAACTTCAAGGACAAGATGCATGCCTCCCTGAAGATCAAGCCCGAGATTTATCTTCTTATGTGGCCACATCGCCGGATTTATCGTAGGAAGTATATAGACGACGGCAACTATTATAACTGTGAGAACCAGAATGAATTTCCAGGAAAGATTCTTCAATGATATATTCCTTATATTGTATTGCTGAATTCGTAAAAAGTAGAATTCATCAGGTGTTAGATGTTAAGTGTTTCTCGTTTCATCTCTCCCAAATTTCTACTTTCCAATTTCAAGTTTCAAGCCGTAAACGGCTACATCACATAAAAACCCCAGAATCAGTTAAATCGACGGACAGTTAAATCAAAATCAGATGTCCGCACGCTCTCAACATTCATCAATGGGGCTTTTTAGGAAGCTTTTTTTGCTAACAAATTTATTTGCTGTCTTTTCCCTGCTGGGGCTGTAAAGCCGGCTGGTTTAATGCCGTAACATTGCTTCGATTAACTTTCACACGCACCTTTTCAGCTATTTCCAATGTTATTGTGGTGTCACTTATACCCGTGATACGTCCATAAAGACCGCCGGTTGTTATTATCTGGTCTCCCTTTTTAAGATTGCCGATCATTGTACGGTGATCTTTCTGCTTTTTTTGCTGGGGCCGGATCAACAAAAAATAGAATATAGCGAACATTAATATAATAGGGATAAAAGATGAAAAACCACCTGCTCCCTGACCACCTGCTCCACCCTGACCCATTGCATATGCTAAACTAACCAAGATTAATCCTCCTTCTGTGTTGCTAATTAATTTTAATGTATTCGTAAAAAGTCACTAGTTTTTATTCCAAACCATTTCAGCAAAACCAAACACACTGGTTATAATAAGTTTAATATCTGAGGCACTGCCATCAGTAATAGTTTTGTCGTCTGCCGGAAACCTGACAAGATAGGCAGATTTCCATGGCGATATAAGGGGAAAAAAGTGAATAGTGACAGCATTAACTTTTTTAATTTTTCGAATTTCAATTGGTTTAAGCCGCTTGTTTTTCCCAACAGTTAAATATATTTTCCAGATAGAATCCTTTTTACTGAAATCGTTCCACTTTTTATCCGGAACATATGCGGTCAGCACAAAATCATTGTAGGCTACGGCAGCCTCTTTTTGATCCTTTGCAAACTTTTCCTTTTCTGCGCCGGTCAGCTTGTGAAGCCTGGCATATTCTATTGAATAGGCATCTCTAAACTGAGACGATTTAAAAGTGGCGGAAGCTATCAATTTGACATCAAGACCCATATAAACACGTGCTTCTCTGGTCCATTTATCAAATTCCGATCTATAAGAACTGCCATGATATGGATCAGATGATTCTTTAAGCCGTTTAATCGGGTCAATAACTTGACATCCCTGGCAAAGGATAACAACAATAATTAATAATATTTTAACAAAATACTTATTTATCAAGTTTATCCACCGTTACGAATCAAATACACGTTTAAAAATGGCGCTGATATACTTTAAATGATAGTTTACGTCAAATATTTCTTTAATTTTTTTCTGGCCGAGCTGATCGCAAATCTTTTTATTGTTTATAATCAGATCTTTAAAATCATATTTTTTAGCCCATACCTGCATGGCCTGTTCCTGTACAATTTTGTAGGCATCTTCACGGGACATGCCCGATTCTGCCAAAGCTATCAATATCTGCTGTGAAAAGATCAAACCTTTCAGCATGTTAAGGTTTTCCTTCATTCTTTTGGGATATACAACAAGATTTTTTATTATACCTGTAATCCTGTTTAACATATAATCCATCAATATTGTGCAGTCAGGGGCAATGATCCTCTCCACGGAGGAATGACTGATATCCCGTTCATGCCATAGCGGAATATTTTCCAGGGATGCAATGGCGTTTGATCGTATAATGCGGGCAAGACCGCAAAGATTTTCAGATCCAATCGGATTCCTCTTGTG
>JAUVHU010000002.1 GCA_030593145.1 Desulfobacteraceae bacterium | reverse complement strand
AAAATTGACAAACTCACAACCGGGGAGCTGGAAGAGCTACACCGTGAATTTCCCTATGGAATCTTCATCTCTGCGCATAACCCCGAGGATGTCGCATTTCTACGAAAGAAAATTCTTCAGTATTTCGAATCAAATATGATCGAAACTACGATGGTGATCCCGTACGACAAAGGACACCTTTTAGGACAGTTAAGAACCAAAGCCGGCATCATAAATGAATCCTACGATGAAACAGGAACGGAAGTAACATTCAAGACTTTCCCGGAAACATTAACCTGGTTACAAAAAAAGATGGATTAAACAGATGGGAACTTGCTTTTTTCGGCGCAATCCATGGTAGAGATCCGTCATCGAACGCAGCCTTTCTCTTGACCGGCCCTTTAATGGGTGACCCCTCTGACCTCTGTAATATTTTTGATGGTGAAAAGATGGCAAAAAATTTTAATGGTCAAAAGACGGCAAAATTAGGTACTGAAAAGAAGTCCGCTGTTGTTAATGTACAAACAGAAGAAAGATTGAAAGAAGTAGCATCGATATTTGAAGAAAAGGGTTGGAAATATACAATAGGATTAGAACCAGATAAACCAGAGGATATTACTGATTTAGAAATATTATCGAATCCACCAAAATCAAAGATAGCCGAAAAGAAAGTTGGCCGCAATGAGCCCTGCCCATGTGGAAGCGGGAATAAGTATAAAAAATGCTGTGGCAAATAAGGCTATTTCCCATGATATAAGAAGATAGAAATTTTGTATCTATCAACACTGTTATGTGACATAAAGAATGCAATAATTAATCCATTAAATCTAAATATGAAGGAGTTAAAAATGGCAGAAGCAAAAGGATTGATGAAACCGGTAAAGTTGAAAAATGAGCTGGCAGCGTTACTGGGAGCAGCAGAACTTCCCCGGACAGAGATTACTAAAAAACTTTGGGACTATATTAAAGCGAATAAACTTCAGACAAAGACTGAAAATGGCAAGGCAGAGAACGCAGGCAAATTCATTGTGGCTGATGCTAAATTGCTCCCAATATTCAAAAAAACAAAATCCACAAGCAAATCAGGTAAGCTCACTGACCTTACATAGCTGAATGAAGGTCAGACGATCGACATGATGCAAATGGCCGCTGTTGTCAGCGCAAATATAGAATAACTTAAGACCAGAAAATAACGGGGTCACGTCTTAAATATTAAATATTGACGAATCTGCGCGATCTTCCTAACGAACAAGGATAGATCGTGTGAAGAAAAGTGTAACTTTGGGGAGTCCTTGACTAAGTGGATATACTACGGACAGGGCAGGGGGACGCCCACGGACAGGGGGATGCTGGACGGGAAATTTGCTACCACCCCTTTCCCACCTGTGAGCTAATCGTTACAAAAGTGCAAGCAGCCATTGTGTTTATAAAACTCCCTGGCAAGGTAATCCAAGAATAAACATTCAAAACCATAAAGGAAAGGCAAAAACATACAAAGTGAAGCAGGTGCTTTTGGCCATTGAGAAGTTGGAGGTTAATCATGGTAATAAAAAATGATTGATATACATATCGAGTAACATGGCCTGAAGATGACAATGAATATGTTGGTTTGTGTGCAGAGTTTCCGAGCCTGAGTTGGCTGGCTCGTACCCCGGAAGCGGCATTAAAAGGGGTTCGAGAATTGGTGGCAGACATTGTAAAAGACATGACTACCAGCAATGAAAGAATTCCAGAACCGATTGCTTGCAGAACATTTAGCGGTAAGTTTATGGTTCGTATTCCACCTGATATTCACCGTAAACTTGCCATTCAGGCTGCTGAAGCAGGGGTAAGTCTCAATCGCATTACCAGTTCCAAGTTAAGCCAATAGATATAAAAACACACACAACCTGTCAGTTCACCAGAACCAAACTTTGAAGAAATTCGGAATTTCCGAATTTCAGCACGTAACGGTGAATTCAACTTCTACTTCAGATAAACAATAAATTTATGAACTGCAGGGAGATGCTGAATGAAGCATCGGAGTTTTAAAGATAAGGTTATGAAGTTTGCAAGAACCTGGCATCTAATCGCTCTTGCAGCCTTAGGTGTTTTTGCGGTTGGAACAGGCGCTTTTGATCTAAATTTTGCCGTAAGATCATGGTATGTATTAATATTAGGCGCTTTTATAGTCGTGGCTGGTCTTTTGGACATCATACACCGCTTGAAAGGCAGCCTGCCGGCTCATTTTTCCGCACAGATTCAAGGTCCGCTTCTCTGGACAGTAATGGCATGGATGTTGTTACGAATGTCCGGTCCTTATTACAAATACGCGATCATTATTCCAGCAGGGTTTATTACCTGGATTATTACAACATATCCGCCTAAAATTTTTATTTTTCCCGTGTTATTTGCTTTTATAATAGAAGCAAGTCTGACAATTTCCGGCCGACAACCAGTAGTAGAATTGGCTGTCAATATGCTTCTTTATGGACTGGCAGCCATATTCTTAGCTCTATTTGTCCGAAGCGATGCGTATCGTAAAAAGCTGCTTAATTCAATTAAGAAAGCAAAAAAGAAATCAGACGCGCAGGAATATGCCAAAGATCTTGGGATAATCTCATCAGGACCTTTTATTCTGGAGGCCCTGCCTGAATTTGAGACAATAGAAAACAAGGAACAGCTCGATGCTTTTACTATAAAAACTATTACTGACTCATTTGACCTGCAATTAGATCTTATCAGGCGGTCTCTTAATCTCACGACTGTTGCTGTGTTATGGCCTGATTCACAAGGGCGTGAACTAAGGCTGCGAAACATTTCGACGATTCGAAAAGATATACAGCCTGGCCCATATGCTATAGGATCGGGAATAACAGGGGTCCTGCTCAGCGATAGAAAAGAAATTACTTTGGCATCGGTTAAAGCCGGCTTTTCCGGCTTGCCCTATTATAACAAGAAAGAAGAAGTTGGAAGCCTTGTTGCTATAAAAATCATAGATGATTTACAGAGAGAATCAAGCCGGGTGGACAAAAAAAAATCTGGTATTCTTTGTGTAGATCGCACGGAAAAGTCAGATTGGAATGAGTCTGAGCTCACGATTCTCAGGCTGCTGAGTAAAAAACTTTCCCTGGATATTAATATGGGAAAGCATCTCTATGCTATAAACCGTGAGAAAAATGCTTTTCAGCGGGTCTGTGTAGGGCTGCGTGAACTTAACAGCGTTATGGGTCTGCAATCTGTTTTCGATGCTACTATTAAAGCTGTAAAAACACTGGTACAGGCTGATTTCATTGCTATCAGTCTACTTCAGGGCGAACACCACTCAATTGTCAGGGCTGAAGGACTGTATGCGGAAAATTTAACCGGCATGGAATTTTCAAAAAACGAAGGAATAGTCGGCCAGGTCATGAAAATTAACCACAGACTTCCTGCAGGAGCCGAATACAGAGGTTCTGCACCGATATTCAGTAAAGAACAGCGATTCCCTAATTTTGGTTCATTGATTGTTCTGCCTTTACAGAAAGAGGAAGGCGATTCAATAGGAGCGCTAACTGTTGCGGCTAGAAAACCCGGAGTATTTACCGGACATCGCAGAGATATACTTGAACTGATTGCTGCTCAGGTAGCCATAAAAATCGATCTTGCTCAGGTTCATGAACAAATAAATAAAATTGCTAAAATTGACGAACTCACGAATCTTGCCAATCACAGAACGTTTCAGCATGCTTTTGACGTCATGCTTAACCGCGCACAGCGAAGATCAGGCCGGCTTTGCTTAATCATGTGCGACATAGACTATTTTAAACGAATTAACGATACCTATGGACATCCTTTTGGCGATCAGGTTCTAAAAGCCATCGCGGATGCTCTTGCAGGAACAGTCCGAACGGTGGATCTGGCCGCCCGTTACGGAGGTGAAGAATTTGCCATAATTCTCGAAGACTCTGATGAATACGGAGGCATGGAAATGGCGGAACGTATCCGCAGTAAAATCGAGGCGCTGTCACTGCATAAGAACAATGATACAATTAATATAACTATATCTCTCGGGCTTGCCGCATTTCCGAATGACGGAGAAAAAAAATCTCTGCTCATAGATCACGCTGATCAGGCGTTGTACAAAGCAAAGGCAGGTGGCAGAAACTGTATAAAAGCCTGGTCTGAAATAGCTATATTTACTTAAAATCCATTATAAATTTAAGAAAAAACAGGCACGGCAACCTGGTGGATATGTAGGATTATCGATCCGGATTACCCAGCGGAGGTCTATTTGGTAACGCCTAGTGGGAGGTTACGGTCAAACTTTCCTTGGATGTTTGGGTGTTGTTGGCTGTTGGTGGCGCGACGCACCTTGTTATACACATATTTAAAAACCTCCGCGATTGTTATGATACCGTTCCTGTCCACGTCAGCCTCTCCCTTGAGACCCCTCAGAAGAAAATAAGTAAAGACTCCGTGACCGCCCCACTTTTTGCTTTCACGAGATAATTCGTTTGCCTCACTTGCTGTTATGATGGCCCGACCGGGCTTCGTTCTATTAAGATTTGCCAAATAGGTATTGATCAGATTGCCACTGCCCACATTGCGGAGACCGGCTTTTCCTCCAATTCCGCCGCTGTGACAAGCATCAGCGATTATCACCACACGCTCGGCAACAATGTATCGTTTCAGTGCTGTTTCCATATCCCACATAGGGAATGCGGTTGCGGCAAGTTCTTCCGGGTCGGTGTCATAGGTTATCAGATAGAGGTTGTCAGGGCGTCCCAGCTCAGGAGCACCATGGCCGGCAAAGTAAATAAACACCAGATCATCCTTACCGGCCTGCTTGAGAAACGTATAAAGCCCAGAACGAATATTGCGTGTGGTAGCCTGGTCATCAATTAACAGAAGAGTGCTGGCTGGTTTGAAGCCTCCTCCCTGGGGAGACCTAAGGAAATCCATAAAAGCTTTGGCGTCATTATTAGCATATTCAATTGGTGGAATTCCCTTTTTTGAGAATTGGTAGGTGGATATGCCAATAACAACGGCCCATTTCTCTCTGATTTTCCTAAAATCTGACTTGCCGATACTATCAATAATCCTTTCGACGGAAATCACCTTGGCTACTTGCTTACCCGATGACAACTCGGCTTTGATAGCGATTCTGTTTTTTCCTTGAGTCAGGGGCACCAATGCTTCCACAGGGGTATTGTATTGGTGGCCGGCTATATTAAGCCGTTTCACTTGTCTGTCATTGACAGACACAGTTACTGAAATGACCGGTTCGACAGCACTTACCGCGGCAATTACACCGATTTCTTTTTTCGTAGTGGTTGAATTGTCACCGGGATATTGAATATCAACGTTAGAACTACCTGATCGGTCGTGTATGTAATTAGTCTTGATGGCCAAATCCGGCGGGCTTACCAGATTTATCCTTTTATGCCGGCAGCCGCATAATACCAACAACACAAGAATGACAATGGCTACTTTGAAAAATAAATTTCTTCGCATAGCTTGGTTCTCCTTGTTTGAAAATTCCTTAATTTCTATTTCAACACGGATAGAGGAAGATTTCGGTCAAATTTCCCTCCAACCTGAGGTCGTTGCTTACCCCTTGTTACCGCTGAGACTACGTCAATGGTATAGTCCACGGCCTCCCCCAAGGTTACTACTCCGTCGCTATTGTCATCAGCTGCGCCCGTAAGAGCCTCCAGCAAATGATGTGTAAACAAACCCGTATCCCTTTCCTTATATTGTTGTACCACTGCAGTTTCACCATCCTGAGTGGCCGTGAAAACCGCCATCCCTTCTCCAACTTCTGACAATCTCCTTATATACTTATTAATCATATTCATGTTTATATTTCTGACTTCGGTCATCTTACCTATGCCGGAGATATGACAAGCGTCCACAAATAACACAGCCCGCTTTGCCTTAATGTTACGCTGAAAAGCCGTGTTCACCTCCCATGTGGGAATTGCCGTGCTCGGCAGGCTGGCCGGGTCTGCGTCATAAGTCAGAAGGTAATAGTTGTCTATCATTCCAGGCTCGGGAGTGCCCTGGCCGCTGAAGAAAAAAAACACCAAATCTTCTTCAATAGCCCTTTTTAAAAAAGTAAAAAGGCCTTTTCTCATAGCACTGCTGGTCGCAAGTTCGTCAGTTAGAAGTAGAACATTTTTTTCGTCGAAGCCACCTCCCTTAGGTGATTTTAGGAATTGCGCGAACTTACAGGCATCTTTTGCGGCATTTTCCAGATTGGGGATGCCTTTTTCTGCATGTTTATATTTGGAGATTCCTACAACCAGTGCAAACCGTTCGCCGACCTTAGAAGTTCTGGTCAAAAGTGTTTCGGTAAATAGTTCCGGCTCAAAGCGGACTATTCGAATGACTTTCTGGGCAATCTTACCCATCTCGTCTGTAGCAGTTACAGTAATGATGTTTTCCCCTATGGGAAGTAATATTTTCCTTTTTATTGGGATTTGTCTTGCATTTTTCGGTACCAGAATAACACCTCTGGTATCTTCAAGAGGACGCCCATTCAGGGAGATAGTACTTTTCTTTATTGGACGCTCTGATATTACGTGCCCTCGAAGTAAAACCTCCCCCTGTTCCGTCTCTGTGTTATTATCCGGGCTTGTTATAATGACTTCAGGGCCAATTGACTTTGTAATAAAATCAACACCGCCGGATGATTTTGCAAAGCTAAGGGCTTGTTGGCTTTGAGCTATATCTTGAGAGAACTTTCTTGACCACAGTGCAATAAGATTGACTAATCCCCTGGACAGGATTTTTTCAGTATTATCAACTCCTCCCCAACCGTTTGTTGCAAACTCAGTGCCTTTTGTTTTTGCGTCCAATTTGTTGCTGTATATTTTTTCCCCATCCTCTGAAATGAGTTCCGTCTCAACGGTCATAGTCATTTCGTATGTACAATCAATGGGGCCGAAGAGGTATCTGGCATCCCATGCATGTTCAATATAAAAGTTTGCTATTCTGACTGATAGTCTTGTTTGGCAGGCAGAGATATCAGGGCTACAGACTTGACCAAAAACTATTCCGGCAATTTGCTGCACTCCCTTAAGAAATTGCTGTCCAACCGGAAGACTGTAAATCACGTTGCCGCTCAAAAGGCTCGAGGGTCTCTTGGAAACGACCCAATTTCTGGTCTTGTCATCAACCACTATTTGGACCGATATTGGCAGTTTCGTAACCTGGAGAGTAGATGCAAGCTCCTGTTTGGTTTCGTCAAAAGCATCGAGGTGTTCTTTTGAAATCGTACATCCCGCAAGCGTGAGGATTAATATGAAAATTGGCAGGGAGAGACTGATAAAGCAGGTTGAACATCTTATTTTATCGAATGAAGGAATCATTGGAACAGGCCTCACCTATTCATAATATTTGATTTTGATAAGAACTTGATTTAAAATTTACCCCGCCCATCTTGCCAGCTTTTCGCGGAAAATCTTTGAATTATGGCGTATGTCGACAGGGAATGCTTTGTGAAAAAGTATTGTCTCAATGTCTTTTGTTAAGACACTGCTTTTTGCGAGTTTAAAAAGTTCCTTTTTGAGCTTTTTTTTGTTTTTCCTTTTATTGCCGGCTTCTATCTCTATACAGACTACCGGTTTTTGTTCATGTCGTGGACCGACTCCGACAAGGGCGCTTCGAAATACTTCCGGGTGATTATTAAAGATTGCTTCGCATGGGATAGTGAAAAGAGTTCCATTTTTAGTGATCACGCGGTGACTTTTACGGCCGCAGAACCAGATTCTTCCCTTTTTATCCATCCAGCCAAGATCTCCCATTCTGTGCCATATCCGGTCTTCATCATTGATTTTGGTAAGAGCATCAGCATCCGGTTTTTCAAAATATTGCCTCGTTACAAGATCTCCGCTTACTGTAATTTCACCGATTTCACCATCAGAAACAACAAGCTCATCCGACCATTTTTCAATGGGATTATCAGTGATCTTTATTATTTGAATATTTAGATCGTCAATGGGGCGGCCCACGCACATGCCGTATCCCTGCTCACTGAGTTTTCCGGTTTCTGACAGGATTTCATTGCTGCTGATGGAGATAATGGGGACGGCTTCTGTGGCGCCGTAAGGTGTGTGTATCTCTGCGTCGTTACTCAGCATGGAAGAAAACTGTTCAATGTTTGATGGAGATACCGGGGCGCCGGCTGAAACAACCCTTTTTAATGAGGGCAGTTTTATTTTTTTGCTTTTTCCATAGTGTCCCACACGATTCAGCAGGGCAGGGGAGGCAAACATGTTTGTAACGCCCTGGTTCAAGATTGCTTCGATGATTTTCTCAGGATTCACACGCGCGGGTTTTGTAGGATCCATGTCCGGTATTATTGCGGTCATTCCAAGGGCTGGGTCGAAAAGCGCAAAAAGTGGGAATGTGGGAAGATCGATCTCATCAGGGGTTATATTAAAATGTGATTTTATATGACGGATCTGGGCATTAAACATGCCGTGAGTATATATTACTCCTTTTGCAGGCCCTGTGCTTCCGGTTGTAAAAAGAATGGCGGCTGTTTCATCTTGTCCGGTTTTAGCCGGCGCGTAAGGTTGCCATGGAACCTGGCGGATATCTTTTAGAGTTAGTCCTTTCCAGAACCATTTCCGGCCTACGGTAATATTTGTCTTTATAGTTTTAAAATATTTTGGAAAAAAGGTTCGAAGTGCATGGGCTATGGGAATTCCGATAAAAGCCTCGGCTCTACTTTCTTCAAGGCAAAGAAGCATCCGTTTTATTCCCATGCCGGGATCAACAACAACAGGTACAGCTCCGACTTTAAAAACAGCAAATGTCAGGGCAAAGAACTCAATGCTTGGTTTAACCATCAATATGGTTCTTGTGCCGCGTGTAATTCCGGCCTTTTCAAGCCCATAGGCCAGACAGTCAGATTCCTGATCAAGCTGCTGAAATGTCAGGTGGGCATATGTTATGCGGCCGTTTTTATCTTTGCCTGCAGAATAGACTACAGCCCTTTTGTACGGCTGTATTTCAGCCATTCTTTTTAAATGTGATGAAATATTCATAATAGTGGTAAAATATTATATTAAAAAATCTTTGACAAGCGTGCAGACCTTTTCCGATTCATCTTCAAGAATATAATGCCCTGCGTTTGAAAAAGTATGAACTTCTGCGTTCGGGAAACGGCGCTGCCACTCGGCAAGATAAGAAGCGTCAAAAACAAAATCGTGTTCGCCCCAGCAAATCAGCATGGGGATGTCGGCGAGTTTATCCAGATTTTCATCTACTGATTTAACCAGGTTGTAGCTTGTGTCTTTTTTACTGACAGGAATATCATGAACAAACTTAAGGGTAGCTATCCTGTTTTTCCAACAGTTGTAAGGCGCTATAAGACCTGATTTTACATCTTTTGAGAGTCCTTTGTATGTTGCCATATACAGGGCACTGTATGCAAAGAGATTAAGACCAAGAACCGCCGGAGTTGCTAACAGCCTGAAATTTCGCAGAAGCCGCAATCTTAATGGGAGCTTTTTATTGCCTGGCGGGAAAAAAGCGGCGGTATTCATAATGACAATGCGGCTGATTCTTTCCGGAAATCTCAGGGCATAGGCAATGCCGATCATTCCTCCCCAGTCGTGCAGTACAAGGGTTATTTTATCCTTTAATTCAAGGGAGTCAATAAGCGCTTCAATATCATCCACGCGGTTTTTTAGCGTATAATCATATCTGTCTGTGCCCGGTTTATCAGACAGGCCGCAGCCGATATGGTCTACTGCAATAGCGCGAAAATGCGGCGAGAGTTTATTTATAAGATTACGATAATAAAAAGACCATGTGGGATTCCCGTGAATCATTACAACAGGTTCGCCGGAGCCTTGGTCCAGGAAATGATACTTGAGACCATTTAGATCCATGTAACTGGACTTAAACGGGTATAAGTGTTTGAAAGAGGACATATCAATCTGTTTGTTCTTTTTCATATTTTGTAATTATTCAGGTTCACGGTTTATGGTTTACAGTTCACAGTTGTCGGTGCATGGGAACGATAATCTCTGACCTCTGATCTCCGATTTCTGATCTCTGACCGACTTACCATTCTATCCCCAGCATAAGGCAGTTAAGTCCACTGCCGATTCCAAAAAAGCCGACCAGATCGCCGGGCACAAGGAATTTACGTTCTGAGGCTATAGCGGCGGTAATCGGAAGTGATACAGTGCCGATATTACCAAGGTAGCGGAAAGTTGTAAAATCCTTTTCTTCAGGGATACCAATAGAGCTGAGTATGTTTTTTTGATGCGTGGCTCCCACCTGATGACAGATAATTTTATCAGGTTTATCATCAGTCAATGAGAGTTCGTTTTTAAAAGCATTGAATGTTTCTATGCCGAGAGCTATGCCGTTTTTAAGCACTCCGACAGAATCTGTTTCCATGACATGGAGTCCGCTGGCAGGTATTCCTGTATCCGGACCCCAACGGCAGAGTTTGTGATGTTCCGGAGCGCTTCTTATTGTTCCTCCGACAAGGCGGTGGCCCTGATTTGCGCCGGATTCATCTGTCAAAAGCACTGCTGCTGCTCCTGAGCCGCCGGTGAGTGTGGCGATTGTCTGCTTGAAGTTGTCCATATTCTTTTTTTCAAGCAGGCGGTCAATGGTGATATCAACTATCTGTCGCGCAGACTCACAGGATACAACAAGACCCGCCCTGATATGACCCATCTCAATAGCGTTTGCAGTCAATATTATTCCGTTTAATATACCAAGGCATGCATTTGACACATCATATACATGTGTATTATGCCCTAATCCAAGACCATGGGATACTACGCAGGCGGTTGCAGGTTCCAGATTGTCCCTGCAGACCCCTGCATAGACCAGCATTCCGATAGACTCAGGTGAAATATCCGAAGCTTCTATAGCCTTTTTACCTGCTTTTATCGCGCCTTCCGACACTTTGTAGCCTGGATCCCAGAACCTGCGTTCATGAATTCCCGTGATAGCCTCAAGCTGTCCTTTTTGAAAATGGAGCGCCTCATAAAGAGGCTCAATGCGCTTTTCAAGGTCATCCGATGTCACCACATTTGGCGCGAGTTCATAACCAAAGGAACTTATATAAACTTTAGAATATTGCATAGTTGTCCGTTTTGTGAAGAAATAAATTTAGGTTTAACCTTTTTATGTTTCGTGCTTTTGTGATAATAAACAATAATAGATTATTTTCAAGCAGAAAGGATAACTTGTTTAGTAAAAAAAATAAAGTGACTATGAGATAAATAACTATGTATTTAGCGCTTAAAACGATCAAGGGAAAAACCCGCTATTATATAAGAGAGTCTTACAAGGATGGTGACTGTCTGCGGAGTCGCGACTTGTTTGATCTGGGGACAGATCCAGCCGGATATATTATTTATCCGGGAGGCAATGCATTCTATATCGATGAAACAGTTAGTGACAGACTCCGGACTTTAAGCCAGGATTATTCCGTTGACGATCTTGACGATATTTTCTGGTGTTTTCTAAAGCCTGAAATCAGGGTGGCGCTGGAGCCGTATCGTCACATGGGAGGAACCTCAAGAAAAAGAACCGGTAAGGAAAAAGAGGAAAAACGACAAAACGAGTTTCATGTATTTGATAAACGCCGGGCCCATTATTTAAGGTTTGGCCATATAGACCAGGGAAAAATTGGACGTTTGTCATCTAAGCTGTTTAATAAGCTCAAAAACAAATCAAGAGACGAGCTGGAACAGTATTTTATGGAAATGGAAAGAGATCTTGATAGATCGGAATTCAAGACATATGTTTATGTAATTTTTGATCTGCAGAAATATTTTACTGAGTTGATAGCAAAATCAATGCCTGAAGGCTTGAATCCAAATAAGGTTGATCAATATTTTCTCGAAGAAATATGCTGGCTGAACAGTGACCGTGATTTCTGGAGCGGAATGGATACAGAGGGAAAGCTGCATGAATATCTGATCAGGTATGTTGTTATGTTCTTTGATAGTGAATATGGCGGGAGTTCTTTTTTAGATGATTATATCCGTGACTATATGGACAGCAAAAGGCGTTATGTTCCACCACGCGGAAGCACTTCAGTAATTTTAGATGAGGCAAGTACAATATTCGGCGTAAAAAAAGATGTGCTGAGAAAAATGAGCAAAAAGAGTTTAACCCGTATATACCGGCAAATGGCCCAAAAACTTCATCCGGACAAAGGGGGAGAAAAGGAAAAATTTGTTAAATTGTCGGAAGCATATCATGAGTTGTTGAAAAGCAAAACATCTTGAATCTGTTAAGGGCAAAGGTTATTTCTGATATTTCCGAGCTTAACAAATAAAATGACAGCCATACTATGGTCTTCCCTGCGGGGCGTTATCTTAACTGGGATTTCGACGAGAATCGACAGGATATTTTATAGAAAAGATGGGTTTTTTTTATTGGTGATCCCAAGGGGAATCGAACCCCTGTTACTGGCGTGAGAGGCCAGTGTCCTAACCGCTAGACGATGGGACCATTAAATAATTTATGCTTTGAATATAGAAGTGAGACTGCTTTGTCAAATATTATTTTGTGGATTGTTTGAACCTAAATTGAGCGGTTTTTTACTCGATCTGCGCCGATCTCTTGCGCATAAAGGCTTCGCAAAAATCCTCGACATATCCACGGGTATGGCTGCGGTTTTTGCAAATCCTTATGCATCAAGATCTCAGCACATATCTTCGCAAAAAATCGCTCAACTTAGGTTGGACTCAACCGGTTTCTTGCCTTTTCTAAATCCCAGAATCAGATATATTAAAAAACCGATAAAAGGAATGGATGCTATTACTCCCCATAGAGCCTTTTTCTGTATTGTGCCAAAATCCTTTCTCCCAACATCTACGATTGCCCAGATTGTCAAGAAAAAAAATGGAATGCATATAGTTAGAACTACAGTGATTGTTTCCAGATTCATACTTTCTAACCTTTTAAAAGTTTAGATATTTTCAGGATAGTATTAACATAATATTTGCTATAGTTATACTTCAATAGAATTTTATAGGCTTTTTTATCGTCTATTCCAACATGCCATCCATGATGATTCAGGTAGTTGGCAATGCTAACTATGGCATCAGCATGCTTGAACAGGTCTATACTGCCATCACTGTTGCCGTCTTTTGCAAGAGTAAGGGCGTTGCTCGGCATAAACTGAGCTATACCCATAGCACCTGCATAAGATCCATGGAGAGCCGCGGGGTCCATCCTTTCTCTGCCCGCATATTTGAGAAGGGCGGTAAGTTCATTATATGCCCATTTTGATTTAGTCGCTGCTTTGTTTTCAAACTTCTTTTTTGTAAGCCCGGATGAACCTGAGATCTTGCTCCACAACATTTTTTTTACCTGTGAATCAGCAAGGGAAGCCATGGTTGAGAGGGTGTTTAATATTGATCTTTTCCCAAGATATGTTCCGAGCTTGGTTTCAACAAGAATGATGGCAACGATAATCTCTTTGTTAACATTGTAAGCGCTTTCCATGTTCTTGAGAGCGGTTTTATGTGTTTTTAAATATTTTTTTGCCTTGCGGATTGATCTCCATGCGATGAACTGATCATAATTTAGTTTGGATTCCTGGTGTTTGAAAAAAAGCGTAACACCTGCTGTATCGAAAAAGACTTCCGGTCTATTGTAAAGCTGATTTATTCCTGCTTTATCAAAACCATCTTTTACAAGTCGTTTTTGCAGTGATTTAAAATGCCGGGTTTTTTCTGCTGCGTCAGCGTTTGGCTGGCCGGGTAAAAAGAGGTTTAAGGCCAGCAGACAAACAAAGAAAATTATATATTGACTGATTGTTATTCTGTTTTTTAACATTTCAGGCCTTCTAAAGAGAATTTATTTTTATGTTGTTTAATGAAATTGCGCTCCGTTTCCTGTTTGTAAATGTGGATAAATGCTTGTATCCTGCTGATATCAGCATGTTTAAAGCCCTGTCATAATGTTGTCCAACGCCGGCAGGATTATGGGCATCTGAACCTAATGTAACACATATTCCTAATTCATGACATTTTTTTAAAATATCTATTGAAGGAAAAGCATCACCAATCGCATAGTTATATCCGCTTGTATTGACCTCCACAGTTAGATCTTTACTTTTTATTTTTGATAATATTTTATCAAATTCTTTTTCAAATGAGATTGAAGGTTTCCTATTGAATTTTTTTACAAGATCTATATGACATACTACATCAAAATAATTATAATCCAGCATTCTTTCAAGCTGGGAAAAATAAAGATCGTAAACATAATCAGTATCCAGCCTGCCGTGCCTCCAGTCAGAACTGTGTCTGACAATATCAAGGTCGCCTGGGAAATGCAATGAACTCCCGATAACATCAAATGAATATGTTTCTGTGATATCATGAAAAATATCGATATGTGCCTGAGAAAAATCTATTTCAAGACCGACTTTAACTTTAATGACATTTTTATATTTTTGTTTTAAAACCTGTGCTGCCTGGAAATAGAAAGGGACTTCTCCCGGACTCATTGAAAGCGTTTTTCCGGATTCATGCATGGTAAGGTGATCCAGAAAACATATCTCTTTAAGGCCGACATCAATGGCTTTTTGAACGTAAGCCTCCATGCTGCCCTTGGCGTGATTGCAAAGCCTGGTATGGACGTGGTAATCGATCATTTCTTTCATAATCCATTTCTTGATTGAATTAAAATGACATGCTATGGATTGAAATGTCAAACTCTAACTGAGCGAAAAACAATTCATTAATAAACCCATAATATCTAAGCGATTTAAATATTGAAAAAGAATTCAAAACCGGTCTTTTGCTGCCAGTCGTGTGGCTATCAAACCCCTAAGTGGATGGGAAAATGTCCTGATTGCGGGCAGTGGGATACATTTGTTGAAGAGACCCGCGCATCAAGATCTGACCATGGAACCACGCATAGTCTGTTATCTCATCAAACAGAACCTGTTCCCATAGATTCTATTGAATTTGATGATGAATATCGTCTTTCAACCGGCATTCAGGAATTTGACAGGGTTCTTGGTGGAGGACTTGTTCCAGGGACACTTGTTTTGATAGGCGGAGATCCCGGAATCGGCAAATCCACACTTATGCTTCAGGCTTTATACGGCTTGGCAAACTCAGGTTATAAAGTGCTTTATGTTTCCGGCGAGGAATCTGTCAGGCAGATAAGAATACGCAGCGAAAGACTGTCAGCGGTTTCGCATGATTTAATGATAGTGTCTGAGATAGACGTAGAATCGATCATTTCGATGGTTAAATCTACCAGGCCAGATGTTCTTGTAATAGATTCGATTCAGACCATGTTCAGCTCTGATCTTACTTCTGCTCCCGGTAGTGTTAGTCAGGTTCGGGAATCAGCGGTAAGGATTATGCTCATGGCCAAAAAGACAGGCATTCCTACATTTCTTGTGGGCCATGTTACAAAGGATGGAGCTATCGCGGGGCCAAGGCTTTTGGAGCATATGGTTGATACGGTGCTCTATTTTGAAGGTGATCGGAATCATGTGTTTAGAATTTTGCGTACCGTGAAAAACAGGTTTGGATCAACTAATGAAATCGGTGTGTTTGAAATGAATGAAAGAGGTCTGGAGGAGGTTGCAAATCCTTCGGCGGTATTTCTTTCCGAACGTCCTGAAAACGCTCCCGGCTCAGTTGTTACAGCCAGCATGGAAGGCACAAGGCCTATTCTTGTTGAGCTTCAGGCCCTTGTCGGCAGTACAAGCTTTGGGAATCCACGGAGAACTATTCTTGGTATGGATAACAACAGGGTAGCATTGCTTGTGGCGGTGATAGAAAAAAAACTGGGAATGCATTTAATGGGACATGATATTTTTATGAATGTTGCAGGGGGTGTAAAAGTTGATGAGCCGGCGATTGACCTGGCGATAGTTTCCGCTGTAACATCAAGTTTTTTAGACAAATCGATTCAGGACGGCACACTTGTCCTTGGCGAGGTCGGGCTTGCCGGCGAGGTCAGGGCCATAGGTCGTGTGGAAACCAGGGTCGCTGAAGCAAAAAAAATGGGTTTTAAAAGATGCCTTGTGCCGGATAGTAATTTGAAACGGATGAGCGGGATAAAGGGAATAGAGCTTGTCGGAATAAAAAGGGTGTCAGAGGCTGTTGAAACATTGTTTTAGCCCGAATATTTTATGAAAAAATCTAAACATAACAAATGGGCTGACCATTATACGCTAAAGGCGAAAAAGGAACATTTCCTCGCGAGATCTGTTTACAAACTCAAGGAGATACAGCAAAAGTATAAAGTTATAAAAAAACGAGACAGGGTTCTCGATCTTGGATGTTCTCCCGGCTCCTGGCTTCTTTATGCAGCGGATTTGACCGGAAAAAAAGGAGAAGTGGTGGGAGTCGACCTAAAGCCTTTATCTAATGAGGTTTCCATGAAGCTTCCATCTAATGCCAGGATGTATGTTGGCGATGTCTTATCCATCAGCGATGATCTTTCCGAATTGATCGGGGGGAATTATAATGTTGTTATAAGTGATATGGCGCCCGCAACAACCGGTAATAAAACTGTTGATGCCGCAAGGTCTTTTGAACTCTGCAAAACAGCGCTGGTAATAGCTCAAGATCTATTAAAGCCGGGCGGCGCATTTGTTTGCAAGATATTTCAGGGAGAAGACTTCAAAAATTTTTTAGATTTAGTGAAGACAGGTTTTAATAAACAGAAAACTTTCAAACCGGAGAGCAGTAGAAAATCAAGCAAAGAAATGTATATTATCGGATTTGGGAAAAGATAAGACTCAATTACTTTTTACTATTTATTGAGCATAAACCAGCCACCTCTTACATAGGATACATTCTTGTGCCCCGCTTCTACAAACCATCTTGTTGCTTCGGCTGATCGTGTACCTCTGGAACAAATAATCTTGATTGCTTCATTTTCTTCCACTTCATTTACCCGTTCACGCAATTCTTCAAGTGGAATGTGGATTGTATTTTCAATAGGATAATTCTTTGCTTCATCAGGTGTTCGCACATCAAGAAGCAATTCATTAGCCGGTGATTCAGCGTGGCTGTGTTGTGCAATTACGCCCTCTTCCTGATTCAATGCAGCCGCTCCCAGCACATAGAGCGGATCTAAAACAGAGGCGTAAGGTGGCGAGTAAGCAAATTCAAGGTCCAGGAGATCTTCAAGACAGCCTTCATTCATCAGGAGATTTCCCAGAACATCGACACGCTTAACTATATTCCCTTCACCTACACCCTGAAAACCTACTATTTGCAGTGTGTCAGGATTGTAAATCAGCTTTAAAAATATATTTTTATCTTCAGGGTAATAATGCGCAATATCATTGAAAGTCCCACAAACAGCCCTCGTTGGGATTCCATACTGCGCTGCCATGGTTTCTGATAAACCGGTAGCGGCGACATTATAATCAAAGACCTTAACACAGGCGCTTCCCACTACTTTCTTAAAGCGGGTTTTCCGGCCCGCAAGTTGATCTCCTACTGCACGGCCCTGTTTGTTAGCCAGGGAACCGAGGGGAATAACCGCCTTTTTGCCATGGAAATATTCTACTTCTATGCAATCTCCGGCAGCATATACGTCTGGATGGCTCGTTTGCAGGTTTTCATTTACTGTAATCCCGCCGTATTCGCCGATTTTCAAACCCATCTGCTTGGCAAGTTCAACACGGGGACGTACCCCGACACCTACAATAGCATACTCGGTTTTGATGATCTTATTGTCTGTAACAATCTCAAGGCCGTCCGGCATATCATTGATCGCTGTAACACGGCAGGACTTGTGCATCTGAACTCCCTGTTCTTTCAAATGTTTCTCAACGAGAAAAGACATATCAGTATCTAACATTTTGGGAAGGATCCTGTTTTCCATTTCTATCAGATCCACTTTAGCGTCCCACATGGTTGTGAAAGCTTCGGCCAATTCGATTCCAATAAAGCCGCTTCCGATTATAGCTATTCTTTCAAGCTGTCCGGTTTCCAGTTTCTTGCGCCAGCCTATGGCATCTTCAACAGTTTTAAAGGTAGATATCCGCTGGTGATCTGCAGGAATACCGGGCAGCATAATGGGCGTTGCTCCTGTCGCAAGAACCAGCTTGTCAAACTGTAGATTTTCCGCATCGCCGGTTTTCTTATTCACAAGGCTGACTAATTTGTTTTCTATATCGATATTTGTTACAATTGTTTGAATGCGTACATCCAGGCCTTTAACCTTTTTAAAAAACTCAGGATCCCGCAGGGTGCCCCACGAAGTTTCTCTCAATGCCTTGGGACTTTCTATATCGCCGGATAAATAATAAGGTAGACCACATGCGCCATATGAGATGATTTTTTCTCCATCTATCACAGTAATCAGGCTCTCCGGCATTAATCTCTTTGCTCTTGATGCAGCCCTCAATCCCGCGGCCGAAGCTCCTACAATAACAATTTTCAAACCACTATTTTTCGATTCACCCATTACTGCCTCGCTTATTTGTGAGATCTTTGTATTTCTTCCTTTTCCAAAGGCCTCATTGCAAGAAACGGGTTACTTGTCAAGCGGTAAGTTGATAGTATTATTTTGTAGATTTGGTTTTTTACGAGTTTATCAAGCCTTATTTTGTATTTTCTTGATTAATTTCGAAAAAATGTTTGAGTTTGATATGTATTGATTTTATTTTATTAATTTGCTATTAAAAATGAATAAATATAATTATAACTCCAGGTGGTTAAAATGACCAAGTCCAAATTTATTATTGTATTTACATCCGTATTTTTCAAGGCGATTTTCTTTTCACTTATACTTTTTTCGTCCTTACTGCACACCGGCGATCTCTTTGCTTCTGAAGAACCATACTATATCGGCAACAGGAAATGCCGCCTCTGTCATTTCGAATACTTTAAGGGATGGAAAAAAGACCCTCATGCCAATGCTTTTGTGCGGCTGGGAAGGATGCAACACAACCCATATTGTTTAAAATGTCATACCACAGGTTATCGCGAACCACAGGGTTTTGTCAGCGAAAAGATTACACCGGAATTAAGGGGTGTTCAGTGCGAGGCCTGTCACGGACCAGGCAGCAAACATAAGGACAGTCCCCACGACAAGAATGCGCTTCCGATTGGAAGAAAGATAGATTATCAAAGTGTCTGCATTAAATGTCACGATCGCAACTGGACACCGGAATTTGATTATGAAAAATACCGTAAGCGGATTGAACATAAAACAGAGGCTAAGGGCCTCGGCAATAAATAATTACACATCTTGCTTGTCTTTTGGCCCGTCTACTACATTACATCCACCGGCACATATCTCGATATGCACTGGTAGATGTGTCTTGTAGACGAACCAAAATCCAGCGCAATCTTGTGTAATTATTTTTTGCCGCGTTCCTAAAGCAAGGGATTAAAGCAGAAAAAAAGGTGTTGCCCAGATGAAAAACTCAAAACTGATTAAGATCGCTTTTGCTGTTTGTATCTTCATTTCTCTTATTTTTGGCTCTATTGTTTTATTAAATATCAGAGCTGTTCCGGAATATACCCATATGATGAACAGTGGAAAACAGATGCATCAGTTGATATTAGAGATGAAATTACAGGCAAAGGATTATCTTCTCTACAATCAAAAGGATTCGTTAGATAATGTTAAAGACAAGATAAGTGAGTTGCGAAAAGTCCTCTATTTTTATGAAAAAACAGCATTTGTCGGAAAGCTGGAAGGATTTTTTAACTTTTATGCCTGGGAAGAGGCCATAAACATTTATGAGCGATTGTTTGAGCAGCTCGTTCTATATCATGAAGCTACTGATAAAAACATTGCCGAGATAAGAAATTTAGAAAAAAATATTCTCGCGGTCATATATTCAAAAATGAATCCCGAGCGCGGCATCATTGCCCTGCAGGAGATTCGCATACATGAAAAGGGGTACATAATCTACAGAAATTATCCCAGACCTCCGGATGAAATTACTTTTGAGGATAAGCGGAAGGAAGCGATGACAAATCTTTTGATCTGGGCGCAGAAGGATAAAAGGATTGGTGAATTAATGGACGAAGACAACCAACTCTTTAAAAATATTGTAAAAAACTATAAATATCAGGATGATACCATTAATGCGCTAAAAAAGGAAAGTGACAAAATAATAAACATGGCCGATGAATTTTTGGAAAGAGGATCTCAGGGATTATATACTATCTATCATCGTTGCGCTTTTCTTTCCGTAATGCTTTTGATTATATGGATAGTTATCGTTATCGCGATTGCAGTGTCCCTGTTTTATGATAAGCGCGATGCTGACAACTTTAGTCGAGCGGAGCAAAGCTGAGCTGAGTTCATATATGCTATATCCAAAACACATGAGCATACGGGTCAAGATTATAGCGGCCATGTGCGCGTTGCTTGTCTTCATTGGGCTGCTATCTTTCTGGGCCAGCTATATGCACGAAAGAAAGAGCCTTCTTACCAACATGCAGGACAATGCCCGTATCTTGAACCGTGCGTTGATTATCAGCATCATAAACCAGAAAATTATTACCGAAAAGGTAAGCCTGCAGGCGCTTGTGGAAGAATTGTCCCTGACTGAAGGGATTTTTGGCGTATGGGTCATAGATGCTGATTCTCGAATCACATCCGCTACATTCAGGGAGCAGGTTGGTGAAGTTGCATCCTCCAATCTTATTTTAAATGCACTGCAAAATGGTTACTATGTCAGTGGATTTGACACCAAGATGGGAGAACAGGTCTATTCGGCTGTTTACCCTCTTAAAAATGGCGATGAGCTTATTGGTTTGCTGGAAGTTGCCTTTGAATTGCGCGAATATCTGCGCGCACACCCCAAAAATCAGATACAGCTTGCCGCTCAAATAAAGAGAGACAGCCGCATCATGGCTGAATCGCTCAGTTACAGCATCGAAAACATGCGGGATGTAAATGAACTGATCCACATTCAAAGATTAGTGGACAGACTAACAGAGGAATCAGAGATTATTTCCCGGATCATGATTGTCGACGATAACAGCCGTATCATAGCATGCAGTAATTTGGATAAAGTCGGCATGATTGCCGATGACAAGGGGGTTAAGGCAATTATAAATGGGGCGGAAATCTATACCAGGCTGTCCCCGCGTCAAAAAATATATACGTTTGATATGCCGCTGAAAATCGATGGTGAATTTAAAGGAGCGGTAAGCATCGGTTATGACGCAACAGAGTATTACGCACATTTGTCTGAAATCTTTCGCTTTGGGCTGCTGATCTCCGCTATGGGTATTCTTATGGGAATACTGCTCTCCTTTCAAGTAGCCAACCCCATTGTTAGACCCATCCAGCGCCTGACAGGGGATATAAAAAAACTGGCAGCAGGAAATCTTTCCCAAAGGGCTGTTGTAAACTCTAAGGATGAGGTCGGAGATTTAGCTGCAGCCTTCAATCGGATGGCTGAAGATCTGGCGCTCTCAAAGGACAAAATAGATCAATACAGCAAGACCCTTGAGGAAAAAGTACGGCAACGCACACAGGCTCTGGAAAAAACTAACCAGGAATTAGTGGTAACTCAAAATGAGCTGATGAAATCCAATATAGCCAAGACAGATTTCTTAAGCGTAGCTTCTCATGAGCTTCGTACACCCCTGACCACAGTGATGGGATACAGCGAACTTCTCCTGACGAGAGATTTGACAGAAAGGCAAAAAACGGATTTTTTGGGCTTTATTAATGAGGAAGCAATCCACCTGAGCAATATTGTTGATGACCTGTTAGATATTTCACGGATAGAATCTCAAAAGAGTTTTGAGTTTGTAAAAAAGCCTGTTGATTTAGCTGATATTTTATTGAAAAATAGTGAGTTTTATTCCAGAGTAAATACCCAACATCGTATTGTTACAGATATAGAAGAAAACCTTCCTCTTGTAAACGCAGACGAAGAGAGAATTGGTCAGGTTGTAAAGAACATTCTTGATAATGCGATTAAATACACTCTTGATGGCGATATTTTGTGTAAGGTTTTTACAAGAGATGATATGGTCTGGGTTAGTCTGCAGGATCAAGGTATTGGCATATCAAAACAGGATCTTCTCCATATTTTTGATAAGTTTTATCGGGTAAGGCGAAAGAAAACAGCTAAAATTAGCGGCACAGGTCTTGGCCTGTATATTGTGAAATATATTATAGAAGCTCACGATGGGAAAATAGATATAAAAAGTAAACTCAACAAAGGAACAACTTTTGCTTTTGGGATTCCTCGTCTTTAGTTGAGCAGAGAATTGGTTGAGTGGTTAACTACTCAAGTGCTCAACTATTTGGCTACATTCGAAAGGATATAAACTTAAATGAAAAAAGTGTTGATAATCGATGACGAGGAAAAAGTAAGAATGCTGATAGAAGCTACGCTTTCTATAGGCGAGATTGAGATTCTGCAAGCATCGTCAGGCGAAGAAGGCCTAAAGAAAGCACGAGAGGTCATACCGGATATTATTTTGCTGGATGTTATGATGCCAGGGATAGATGGTTTTGAGGTGTGCAGGCTTCTTAAAAAAGATCCTGCCACAAAGGATATCCATATCGTTATGCTTACAGCGAGAGGGCAACGAGAGGACAAGGAAAGGGGGCTAAGTGCAGGCGCTAACGGATATTTTGTAAAGCCGTTTAGCCCCATTAATCTAATGAATATGATAGACGAAATTCTTAATAGATAGTCGAGTAGTTAAGTGGTTAACCACTTAACTATTCAACTATCCACAAGGCAATGTCGTTAACTTAAAAAAACTCGAAGGTATTTACGGTGATATTTTTTACCACGAAGAACACGAAGGACGTGAAGATAAAGAAAAATCCTTCGTGTTCTTCGTGGTGATTAATAATAAAATTGTCTAAGTTAATGACATTGATCCACAAGGAGAAGATACGTTTTGAAAAAGATATGGCTTGGCTTTATTTTGCTTTTAATCGGGATTGGTGTTTATAGCCTTTACGGCTATCTCCGGTTGGAAATGCCACCAATGGAAGAAGAAATGGATTTAATGCAGCCGGCGCGCTCAGAAGTTGCGGTTGCACCTGGGGTGACTTCCGATGAGATAGTAATCGGTTCATCTCTGGCTCTTGGCGGACATGCCGGCTTTTTGGGAACCCAATACCTGCATGGCGCTATGTGTTTGATCAAGCAGATAAACAGTGATGGCGGCATTCACCACCGCAAAATCAAGCTGATTGCTCATGATGATGGATATGACCCGCCAAGATGTGTAGCCAACACAAAAAGATTAATTTATAAGGACAATGTTTTTTGTCTTTTTTGCTATGTAGGAACTCCAACCAGTTTGAAGATTATAGACATTCTTGAGGAGACCAAGACCCCGCTTCTCGGTATTTTTAGCGGAGCCGATAAGCTTCGCTTTCCTTTCCGGCATTATATTTTTAATGTCAGATCATCTTACTATCACGAAACCAACGCTATTGTTCGTTATTTTGTGGAGAAAAAAGGGCTGCGTCACATAGCGGTATTTTATCAATATGACGACTATGGTTTTGACGGGCTTAAGGGGGCACAGATTGCTCTGCAAAAATATAATCTTTCTCCGGTAGCCACAGGGAGCTTTGTAAGGGGAACCATGGAAATTGATGAAGCTCTTGATAAAATTCGACTCTCTAAAGCAGAGGCAGTCATCATGATAGGGACATACAGCCCCTGTGCTAAGTTTATAAAAAAGGCCAGGGCCGGCAACTATAATCCTTTATTTCATAATGTTTCTTTTGTCGGCGCGGATAAACTGGTCCAGGAACTTGGCGCTATGGCTGAGGGGATCTTGATCACCCAGGTTGTGCCACCGCCTACTGAATGGATTCTCCTGCCTGCAGGCGAGCAATATTCCCGTTTATTAGCCAAATATTATCCGCAGGATGAAGCAAACTATGTGGGCTTTGAAGGTTTTGTTAATGCCAGAATCCTGATTGAAACCTTGAGGCGGGCAGGGCGAGATGTTTCGAGGGAAGGATTTATCAGGGCATTAGAGTCTATTAAAGAACATTATGTAGGAATTGGGGCTGTTATTAATTTCGGGCCGCATGACCACCAGGGGATGGATAAAGTATACCTTACTGAGGTTAAGAAAGGGCAACTGCAGCTTATATTCTATAAGTAAATTAGTCGAATGGTCGAGCAGTAAAATGGTCGAGTGGTTACTCCTCGACCATTTTACTGCCGACAGGTAGATTGAGACCTTTGCAAAGGTCTTAGAAAGAAACAGGAGGATAATATGTCTGGGCACAGCAAATGGTCGAGTATAAAACATAAAAAAGGCGCGGCAGATGCAAAGCGCGGGAAAATATTTTCAAGACTTAATAAAGAGATTACTGTTGCAGCGCGTATGGGAGGAGGAGATTCCTCGGCGAATCCGAGATTAAGGACAGCCATTCAGTCCGCAAAGAGTGAAAATATGCCCAAGGATAATATTGAAAGAGCAATAAAAAAAGGAACCGGCGAGCTTGAAGGTGTAAATTATGAAGAGATTACTTATGAGGGGTACGGTCCCGGAGGCGCGGCAGTTCTTATTGAATCCCTGACAGACAACAAAAACAGGGCAGTGGCGGATATTCGACATATTTTCAACAAAGGCGGCGGGAATCTTGGTGAAAACGGATGTGTTTCATGGATGTTCGACAAAAAGGGCTATATAGTAGTTGAAAAACAGGCTGTTGACGAGGAAACACTTATGGAAATCGCTATTGATGCCGGCGCGGAAGATGTTCGTGAAGATGATGGCGGTTTTGAAATTATCATTGAGACAAAAGATTATGAGTCGGTAAAAAATGCAATAGACAACGCATCGATTCCATGCCTTGTCGCAGAGATTACAATGCTTCCCCAGTCAACATTGTCCCTGAAAGGAAAGCAGGCGGAGCAGATGATTAAATTGATGGAAACCTTTGAGGATTGTGAAGATGTGCAAAAGGCTTACACAAATGCCGATATTCCCGATGAACTGGTTAGTTGATTGGTTGACTATAAAGATATATCTATCATTCTTTGAACCGCACTTAGGGCAGGCAGCCGGATCTGTTCCGGCACCTTAACCTCTCCTTCCATGGTCTCAAGACTTTTTATGATATCTTCAAGGGTAATCTTTTTCATGTCTGGACACAGCATGTTTTCAGAGGCCGGATAAAACTTTTTATCAGGGTTTGCTTTTTTTAAAGGATAAATCATACCTATTTCCGTTCCCACAATAAATGAGGATCTGTCAGACCTTTTCGCGTATTTAATCATTCCGGAAGTACTTGTAATCGCATCGGCCAGTTCAAGCACATCCGGCCTGCATTCAGGATGAGCCATAAAAACAGCATCTGGATACTTGTCTTTTACTTTCAGGACATCTTCGGCCGTAAGGTTCTCGTGAATAGGACAAAATCCATCCCATAAATGGATTTTTTTATTTGTTTTTGAGGCCGTGTATTGGGCCAGGTTTCTGTCAGGAATCATTAGAATTTCCTCTTCTTTCAGGCTGTTTACTACTTGAACGGCATTTGCGGAAGTGCAGCAAATAGTTGACATGGCCTTAACAGATGCAGAGGAATTAACATAGGTTACAACAGGCATGGAAGGAAGCTCACCAAGCTTTGCTTTAAGCTGTTCCGGTGTTACCATGTCGGCCATAGGGCATCCAGCGTCTCTACGCGGGAGGAGCACTGTTTTTTCAGGGCACAGGATTGAAGCTGTTTCCGCCATAAACGTCACCCCGCAGAACAGAATGGTTTCAGCATCGGTAAGTGATGCCTTAATGCTCAACTCCAGCGAATCTCCGCAAAGATCCGCAAGATCCTGTATTTCCGGCGGTTGATAATTATGCGCAAGTATAATCGCATTTCTTCTTTTCAGCAGTCCTTTTATCTTTTCTTTCATCTTCCTGTTCCTTTTTTTGCCATCCTATGTTTGTTCATCCACAAGTGGTAGATTTTGGTTCCTGGCAAGGCTCGAGCGTTTTTGCAACCACAGGCATAGTGTGTCTATTCCGAGGATTGCAAAAAAGCGAGGACGCCGCCAGGGGCCGAAAGATGCCATTTGTGGATGGACACTACTCATCAAGACGCAGTATATCGGTTCCTTTAGGTACTTTAAAAGAAAACATGGAATTTTCAATATCCTGTTTAAAGCGGATATTCTTTAGATCGATTTGTGTTTTATCTTCATATGAATTATATGTTACTATTCGAACAATATCGAAACTGTTTTTTGAAATCGACAGATATATGACCGAAATATCGAAAGTTTTATCTCTTGGCAGAAGTTTTAGTGTATAGAAATTATCCGCGCTCTTTTTTTCGAGGATAATATTAAATTTTTGCTTTATAAGTTTTATGTCTGAAAGAAAACCAGCCCCTTTTCCGTTGCCGAAAAAAAATGGAGCTCTTCCAATCATAACCTGATTATCCTCCGGCCTGTAAACCCATAGTTTTTTACTGTTTGAAATAATAATTTGTTTATCAGGTTTTTCATATTCCCATCTCATCATGCCGGGAGGTTTGATAAATAGTTTGCCCGAAGCACTATCAGTTATTTCCATTGCTTTTATGGTTGATGTTTGATCGAAATGTGCGGAAAAACCGCTTGCAGCATACCTGCTTTCCACTTTGGCTATGATTTTATTCAGGGTAAGAGATGCTTTATCAGCAGAATAATTTTCGCATAGCGCCGAGGTTGCATTGTAAACAGCATAAATGCAGAAGATAATTATTAATAATTTGAACTTCATTTTCAAGACTCCGAATTGTCGATTTTACCAAAGACAGTATAGCTTATTTTATCGATTATTGCTATCTTCTTTATTTCATCCTCTTTATTTATATGCGGAATCTTTACTCCCTGAAGGATCAGTGTTTCCATATTTCTTTTATTCATCTGTTCATGGAACATATCCGCTTTTTGGAGGTTCTGAAAATAGAATTTCTTTTTCACTGATAGTGACCGGAATATGTTCCTGTCGTCTTGAAGTTCATTGAGGAAGTTTAATATAAAATCAAGGCATTCCGCGAAATCGTTACTTTCGGTTTTTATTCTTTCAAAAAAAGAGCATATAAAGTTAGTTTTATTTTCAGTATGCGCAAACCCTGTATTTCTCAGTTTAACCTTAACCGGCGACTGGAATTTATCACAGACAAATTTATTTATCGCGACAACAAGTCTATTATCCAGTTTTCTTGAGATATTAAGCTGTGATATAAATTGCTCCGCAATTGAAGACGGCATTACAAGTTTTAAAGAGCCCCTGTTATCCTGGAAATGTATTGTTGTTTCCGGGTTACGCGATATAAAAAGATCTATAATTTTATTTTCGTCTTCTTTATTAAAATCCTCATTTTCAAGAATGTTTTCAAGCTGGATCTGCATTGATTCATCAGGGGAAAAGATTAGATATAAAAGAGAATCTTTTTCGCAGTTTGAATCATCGGTTAATATTTTTTCAAGTTTTGCAAGGGAAGGGTTTAAAAAAGTTGAGTCAATATAGTGCAAAACATCAGCGCTAATAATTAAGCCTTTTTGAAAAACCTCATGGATTTTATCAGCAAGTATTATACATCTTTTAGCGTGATATTTTTGCATTATGAATTTGTTTAAAAAAGTAAAATATTACGAAAAAACAAGGGTAATGTCAAGATGCAGGATGGAAGGCTTTGGTTATTTGAGTGGTCAGCGAACGATGCATTTTTTTACCCATGGTTTTGCTATGGATTTAAAATGCATGAGTTCATCGTTATTATAATCGCATTCATTTTTCTGAAAAAACTTTGGATGTAGCACCCTGGCGCCGTTAAACCGTTGAAGGGCGTAGAGCATTGAACCGCTTATGAGCTGGGAGATGCTGTCAATAACGTTGGCATCTACCAATGGCTTTATACATGTAGTCCTGAATTCATAATCTATATTCGATTCCATGATGATCCGGATGCTCGAAATTATGTTGTTTGGATCGGATTTTTTTTGGATTAATGGGGAGTAGTTTAAAGGATCTGTTTTTATGTCCATTGCTATGTAATCGACAAGGCCTTCATCTATGAGTTTCTTTATTACATGAGGCCGGCTTCCGTTTGTATCAATTTTTACCGGATACCCCATCTGTTTTGTCTTTTCACACAGGCTTATAAGATCTTTTTGAAGTGTCGGTTCTCCCCCTGAAATAACCACACCGTCTAAAAAAACCTTACGCCTTTCAAGGAAATCATAGACACTGTTTTCATTTAACATAGGATGGATGTTGTTCTTTGCAAGGTCCGGATTGTGGCAATAAGGACAGTCAAAATTACATCCTGAAAGAAAAAGCACACAACTTACCTTGCCCGGGTAATCGATAAGAGAATTTTTTTGTAAACCACCAAATACCATAGAGTTGTTTTCCTGTACTATGCTACCTTGAATGTTTTTCTCATTGCAAATTCTGATTGTTTGCCGTTATTCCATTGTTTGACAGGTCTAAGATATCCAACAACCCGTGAATAGACTTCTGTTTCCTGGTTGCATTTAGGACATTTTTCCTGTTTTCCGTTAAGATAGCCATGAGATGAACATACACTAAAAGTAGGTGTAAGTGTGAAATAGGGGAGCTTGAAATTGGTTGCCACCTTTTTTATAAGTCCTTTAATGGCATTTGTATCGGTTACCAGCTCGCCTAAAAAAACATGCAGCACTGTGCCGCCGGTATATTTTGTCTGGAGTTTATCCTGCAGCATCAGGGTCTCATAAATATCATCAGTATAGTTTACAGGGAGTTGGGTGGAATTGGTATAGTACGGGGCAGATCCTTTTCTATAGTCCTCTTCATTGGCGCAGACGATGTCAGGAAACCGTTTTTTGTCGAGCATCGAAAGACGGTATGAAGTTCCTTCTGCCGGTGTAGCTTCCAGATTAAAAAGATCTCCTGTTTCTTCCTGTATTTCGGCAATCATGTCACGGATGAAATCCATTACCTTAAGTGAAAATGTTTGTCCTTGTTCGCTGCCGATATTTTCGCCCAGGAAATTAAGACAGGTTTCATTCATGCCGATAATTCCGATGGTTGAAAAATGATTTTTCCAGTAAAGGCCGGAACCTTTCTTAATCTCTCTTAAATAGAATTTTGTGTATGGATATAGATTTTTATCTGTAAATCTTTCAAGAATTTTTCTTTTAATTACCAGGCTTTCCTTTGCGAGAAGTATTGTCTTTTCTATATGTTCAAAAAAGTCTTTTTCGTTTTCAGCCATGTATCCGATGCGGGGCAGGTTTATGGTTACAACGCCGATTGATCCTGTAAGGGGATTTGCTCCAAACAGACCGCCTCCTCTTTTTAAAAGCTCTCTGTTGTCAAGACGAAGGCGGCAGCACATAGATCTGGCATCTTCCGGTGACATATCTGAGTTTACAAAGTTTGAAAAATATGGAATTCCGTATTTGCCGGTCATTTGCCATATTGTTTCAAAATTTGGATTATTCCAGTCAAAGTCTGATGTAATATTATAAGTTGGTATAGGGAATGTAAAAACCCTGCCTTTTGCATCTCCTGCCATCATTACTTCGGCAAATGCCTTGTTGAGCAAATCCATTTCAGGCTGGAACACAGAGTATGTTTCTTTTTGCTGGGTTCCGCCTATGATTACCGGACGGTCTTTAAGAATGGAGGGCACATAAAGATCCATGGTAATGTTTGTAAATGGAGTCTGGAAACCCACACGTGTCGGGATGTTTATGTTAAAGACAAATTCCTGAAGCGCCTGTTTTACCTCTTTATAAGATAGCTTGTCATATCGAACAAAAGGGGCCAGGAGTGTGTCGAAGTTGGAAATAGCCTGGGCGCCTGCGGCTTCACCCTGCAATGTGTAAAAAAAGTTAACGATTTGTCCCAGAGCCGATCTGAGATGTTTTGGAGGAGCGCTTTCCACTTTTCCTTCGACACCCTTGAAGCCCTGCTTGAGGATATCTTCCAGATCCCACCCCACACAGTAAATTGAAAGGAGGCTAAGGTCATGTATATGAAGGTCACCATCTTTATGGGCTCGTCTTAACTCCTGAGGGTATATACGGTTCAGCCAGTATTCTTTGGTAATATCGGACGATATGTAATTGTTAAGACCTTGGAGGGAATAGCACATATTGCTGTTTTCTTTAATTTTCCAGTCCAGTTTCTGGATATAGGTTTCAACAAGATCAACATTTACTTTAGCTACGATATTTCTGATTTGAGCATGTTGTTCCCTGTATAATATATAAGCCTTGGCAGTTTTAAAATAGGGAGAATCCAGGAGTACCCTTTCAACTATATCCTGAATTTCTTCAACTTCAGGGATGGAATCAAGACACATTTCATGGGCCAGAGTCAAAACCCGGAGTGTCATTTTTTTTGCTTCTTTGCCTCCGAATTCTCCAGTAGCCTTTCCTGCCTTGGCAACTGCCATTGTAATTTTGGATGAATCAAACTTTGCGGTTCTTTTGTCACGTTTTTTTATCTCTTCAAACACTTATATCACCTCAACCGGAAACATTATGAAAGATCTTTGAAAAAGATTCCTTTTTCAAAGATCTCTATGATTATATTGTGTTGTCTGCCTTGTATCGGCTATATATCGGCATGAATTTCGGTGGCAGACATAGTCCTAAGCATGGAAAATCTGAGCGAACAATAATGACTATCAATATTTGATGATTTAAGCTAAATTTTATTAGGACAAAGGTTTGACTGCCACCAGTGGCAATCTGCCATGACTTAAGCTAAATGTCACAACATATTGTATATGTCAACAAATAAATTCAATATATAGTGTTATTCTGAATATTTTTTTAAACAGGTTCTAAGAATGATGAAATCGTAAAAAGTCTTTTGTGAACGGCTTTGAGCATTTTGGGGAAAAAGCAATTGATATGTTCATCGTTAAGAAATGCAAGCTGTTTGAGGCCGTCAGGCCGAGTTCTTGCATTTTAGATGAACATATCAATTGCGCCCAAAATGGTCATGAAGTGAACAAAATCGACTTTTTACGAGTTCATCAAGAATGACAAACAGATATCAGAGTTGAATCTTTTCAAATGGCTAATGTCAGGAATATTTGCAATTCATCTTTGTTAATGTTTATGGGTCATGTGTCGGTTGGCTCCTGATTTTAAAAACTTTTTCATGGTTATCTTTTTATTAGCAGGTGTTACCCATATATAATCCCCATATGAAAGTTCGGTTTTACTTCCCGCCGGCGCCAGGAAAACAGTTCTAAAAGATTTTTTTGTAAGTTTATATGCTCTGTCAGGTATGCCGAATTTACGTACAATATGACCGTTTCCGGCCAGGACAACCATCATATTCTCTTTCAGATCATTAGCTATGGATTCGGCCATGGTGTCTTCCCATACACACTGGGCCATATAGAAATACTCGAAATTTTCTCTTCCTCTAATATGATGATTTTTGAATATCTTTTCAACATATGCCCTGTGATCAGGATCGGATGTGTTTAATTGTTTTGGAAGATATTTTTTTTCATCATATGAGAGATTTTCAATGCCGCCAACAGATATCTTGGAAGGTATGTGAAAAGGAATATTCAGACCAACAAGTCTGATTTTTTTATCCTTTAAAAACTCCAGGATATTAGCGTATAATCCATAATCGAATTTCCAGTTTGCATACCAGTGTGTTTTTTCCAGAAAAGCTTTTTGATCCAGCTTGCCTGCAGACCACCTGTCTAATTGATGCTGATATGGATAAGCAAAAGCTTCCATACCAACAGCGAGTTTCGGATGCTTGTTGAAAAGATCTTTTATAATATTTAGCTGGATATTATGATGTGCGGGATCACTGTGTTTTTCCCCGATATATATTATCCGGACGCTGCTTAAATCATCCATAAGCTCTTTAAAAGATACAGGCATCCCTGTTTTTGTGCAGATGATTGTATCTACATTAAACGATTGCGATATGTCTTTAATAACAAGTTTTTTGGGCGCCATGGCGCATCCCCACATGATATTCATTAATGTAATAACGATATAAATGCTGCAAAGCCGTTTGTTGTTAAAGCCGGTAATGTTTTGTTGTTTGATATGTTTCGAGGCCTTTGAAAAATACTCAATTTTGTTCAAGTTCAGGGAAGGCGTCCGCCTCAGGCGGATTAACCGCAGGAATACATATAGTATTTCGAGGATTAAAATTTGAGCCTGACACAGAAATCGGGTAAAAAAGGGCGTTTTATAAAGGTTTCGTTTCATAGCTTGATTTTTTTAAATGTAACAGGTAAAATTAATTATGTTGTTTAAGCAGAATCCTCTCTTTAGAAAAATTATCATACCATGGTATGACTCAGAAATGGTATGTTTTATTATAATTGTCTTTACGTCTCTTGTTTTATTTTTTGGCGTTGTGGGAATCTTAGCAACTTATGAAAAGGTTGAATACCGTGAGCATACTTGGCTTCCCGTAATTCTCGTTATTATGAGCGGACTGGTAATGGTTTCAACGGCAATACGTTTAATAAAAAGATATTTGCAGCGATTTCCCAAGCAGGATAATCCTTACCCCTGAGCCATAAAGCTAAAGGTTTTATGCGCTAAGCTCTTTTGAACGCAGGGTTGCTGCCGCTATTGCATCGATTATATTTTCCTTAACCCTGTTGTTTTCAAGTATTTTAAAGGCTGCCTCAGTAGTGCCGCCAGGTGAAGTTACCTTCTTTCGCAGGGTTTCCGGCGATTCATTCAATTCTTCTATTAACGCGAGAGAGCCTTTTAGTGTGGCAATGGTCAGGGTATACGCATCGTTTGGGTTGAGGCCGGCGTTAATGCCTCCTTCTATCATTGATTCAATAAGATAAAAGACATACGCGGGGCCGGAACCTGACAGAGCTGTTACAGCATCAAGATCATCTTCATTAAATTCGATTACTTTTCCCATGGCTTCCAGAATGGTTCTGGCAACATTAACATCTTCAACCGAAGCATATTTGTTCGCGCTCATTCCGGACATTCCGGACAGAACTAAAGCCGGTGTATTTGGCATCACCCGTATGATGGGAAGCTTTGTCCTGGATTTTTCATCAAGAGGTGTGTAAAGCAGATCTTCAATTTTTCGCAAAGGTATTCCTGCTGCAATGGAAATTATCAGCTTTTTATCAGCTATCATGTAGTCTTTTTGTTTTGTGATTTCTGCAAGCACCTTGTTTATCAGCTGAGGTTTGACTGCAAGGATAATGATATTACATTTTGAAAAAAGTTTAATATTGTCATTTGTGGCTGATATGCCATAGTTTGAACGAAAAATCGCAAGGCGTTCTTCGTTGATGTCACTTACATATATCATAGAAGGGGAAAGAAGGTTTGATTTTATGATTGCGCCCACAAAAGCTTCTCCCATGTTGCCTGCTCCAATAAAACCTGTTTTTTTGTTAAGTGGTGACACGTTATCTCCTTTGTAATCATGTAATCGTTCACGGCTTGCCCGCCGTCAATTTGGCGGGTTCACAGTTTTTTGAAGAACCCGGCGGCAAGCCGCATGGAATGCGCTCGCTGTTGCAGTTTAATGAACTATGCAGCTGATTGCTTTTATGTTTTGATCAACGGTTAACTGTAAACTGTTAACCGTGAACGGTTACGTGGTCATCAATGTCTATCCGCGAAGAAGTGGAATTATAAAACTCACTTTTTTGAATTTGTAAATTTTTGTTTATAGTTCTATCTACTGTATATTGAATATGTCAATGATTTTGGGTGAAATATCTTGACTTATTATCGATAATATACTTAAATTTTACTTAAAAAGCAGCCCGTTGGGTGGTTGTTATAATAAATCAGGTTATCAATAAAGGTATAATTTATATGTTTATAGTTGGTTATCTTTTAAAGGCTATTGCTAATGTCGTCGATATTGTTTTGCTTTTCTTTATGTGGATAGTTGTGGCGCGGGCCGTCTTGTCCTGGGTAAGTCCTGACCCGTATAATCCCATTGTTCGTTTTATTCATAATGTTACAGAACCGGTTCTGTATCGTGTACGCGCCTTTATTCCTGTTAGTTTTGGCGGCATTGATTTTTCTCCAATCATTGTTTTTTTAGCAATTATTTTTTTCCGAACTTTTTTTGTCAGCAGCCTTTTAAGATTAGCTGAAACCTTGTTGTAATATAAAAAAGGATTCAAGGGGTCGAGTGAAAACCATCGAACTCTCGAACCCTTTATATTATTAATCAGAATAACAATCTGAAACATTTGCAGGTGAGATATTATGAAAACAACTCCACTTGATATTCAACAACAGAAGTTCAAAGTAAGATTTAGAGGCTTTGATATCCAAGAGGTTGATCGATTTCTTGAACAGATAGCAGAAGCATTTGAATTGTTGCAGCGTGAAAATGAGATTGCGCTGGAAGAAATCAGAAGGATCAAGCTTGAAAGTCAGGGATACAGAGAGCGTGAAGAAACCTTTAAGCGCGCTATGCTTAATTCGCAGAAAGTTATGGATCAGATGAAGACAAATGCCCAAAAATCTGCAGAATTAATAATAGCCGGCGCTGAAGTAAACGCGGAAAAGATATTAAATAAAGCCCACAACAGGCTTGCTCAACTGCATGAGGATATAGCTGAACTTAAACGTCAGCGCATGCAGATCGAAATTCAGATCCGTTCAGTAATTGAAACGCATACAAAACTTCTTGATATAGGGAAAGAGGGGATGCAGGCAATGGATGATGAGGATTCCAAGCTGAAGTTGTTAAAACAGAAAACGTAAATTAAATTGTAACCGTTCAGCCACTAAGACACAAAGGCACAAAAAAAAGGATATGAATTTTAAACCTTTGTTAAAAAAAGAAGAATCTATAGCTGAAGATGCTGAAAAAATTATAGATGCGTCATATACAGTACATAAGATATTAAAGAATTATAGTATAATCTTCGTGTCTTCGTGCCTTTGTGGCTGAATACTTACATATAAAATATAAGATAACAGGAGTGGCTAATGGCAAAAATAGATGCTTTCTTTAAATTGATGCATGACCAAGGGGCTTCAGATCTCCATCTTGTTTCAGGGCAGCCTCCTGCTCTAAGAATTACGGGTGAGATGGAAAGGATCAAATATAAGGTTCTGGAAAATGACGAGCTTAAAGCTATGCTCTATGAAATTGCGCCTGAGGACAAGGTTAAGGTTTTCGAAGAAACAGGGGATGTTGATTTTGGTTATGAGATACCCGGTCTTGCCAGATACAGGGCGAATTTTTTTATGCAGAAATACGGCGCTGCCGCGGTTTTCAGAGAAATTCCAGCCACAATAATGACCGCTGAACAACTCGGTCTTCCTTCTGTTATTACCAAGCTGGCCTCTCTTCCACGTGGCCTTGTTCTGGTGACAGGGCCAACCGGAAGTGGCAAATCGACTACTCTTGCGGCAATAATTGATGAAGCAAATCGCACCCGTAAGGATCATATCATAACTGTCGAAGATCCAATTGAATTTGTACACAAAAGCCAGAGCTGCATTGTCAACCACAGGGAGGTTGGTCTTCACACAAAAACATTCAGCGCTGCATTGCGCGGTGCCTTGCGTGAGGATCCCGATATTATTCTCGTAGGTGAAATGAGAGACCTTGAAACCATATCTCTTGCCATTGAAGCAGCATCTACCGGCCACCTTGTTTTTGGCACACTGCATACTTCCAGCGCTCCAAAAACCGTTGACCGTGTCATTGAGGTTTTTCCTGCAAGTGAACAGGCCCAGATCCGATCAACACTTTCTGATGGACTAAGGGCTATTGTAGCTCAGGTGCTGTTTAAACGGATTGATAAGAAAGGGCGTTGCGCCGCTCTTGAGATATTGATAGCGAATCCAGCTGTACGTAATCTGATTAGAGAGGGGAAAACACACCAGATAGCTTCGATGATTCAGACAGGAAAAAAATACGGTATGCAGCTTTTGGATGATGCTATAATGGAGCTTTACAAGAAAGGGTGGATAAGTGCTGATGAAGCCTATATCAAGTCTAATGACAAGGGAAAGTTTAGAGCTTTGTTGAAGACGCCGCCCGCGGACTTCACAGAAGCTTAGATAGGAGTGTTGTGCCATGAGAAAACAGGAAATTGATTATATACTGACAAAGATGCTTGATGTTGGTGAAAATATTTCCGATCTAAATATAACCGTTGGCAAAGCTTTTCAGGTGGAGAATTCCGGACAGCTTGTCGGAGTTGATATTGAGCCGCATTATCACGAACTTACATCGTTTCAGACCGAAATTTTTGCCCTCAACCTTATTAATCAGGACCGACGTCTTACCGAGATCCTTTTAACGGAAGGATCATGCGACTTATCTTACGAACTTCCGGGAAAGGCGCGCTTTAGAGTGAATATTTTTTCTCAATCAGGTAATTATTCCATTGTTTTGAGAAAGCTCGAATCCAGGATTCCAACTTTTCAGGGAATGAAGTTGCCTGGATCATTTAAAAAAATGGCTCTGGAAAAAAACGGGATTGTTTTTGTGACAGGAGCTACCGGTAGCGGAAAAACGACCTCTCTTGCGGCCGTACTCAACGAGATTAACGAAACTAAATCTGTTCATATAATAACTCTCGAAGATCCTGTTGAGTATCAGCATCCTCATAAGAAAGCTACCTTTAATCAGCGTGAGATGGGAACCGATTTTGACACATTTGCCAGCGGTCTCAGGGCTGCCCTTCGCCAGGCTCCCAAGGTAATTCTTGTAGGCGAGATGCGTGATAGGGAAACCGTAGAGATTGGCCTTAGCGCGGCAGAAACGGGGCATCTGGTTTTAAGCACACTCCACACTGTAGATGCAGGTCAGACCGTCAACCGTATTCTCGGTATGTTCAACACAGAGGAGGAAAACCAGATTCGGATCAGGCTTGCCGATACAGTGCGATGGATCGCATGCCAGAGGCTTCTCCCAAAGGTGGGTGGAGGACGCGTAGCGGCTTTTGAGATAATGGGAACCAATCTCAGGATCAAGGATACGATTTTGCATGGAGAGTCTGAGGGCAAAACCTTTTATGAGATTATTCAGGCCGGCAAGGCTTTTGGTATGACAACCTTCGATGATTATATAGTGGAACTGTATGAAAAAGGTCTTATTACCGAGGAGACAGCCATGGCATATTCTTCGCGCAAAGGTATAGTGGGTCGCGGAATTGATTCGCTCAAGAGCAAGCGCGGAGAGACTACTACAGATATTGAGGAATTGAAGGTTGACCGTGATTACGGAAAGCAAAAAAAATAATACTGACACCTTCCTGATTGAGCTTTAGCTCAATTAGAGTAACAGGCATATGGGAAATGGGAGATAATTATGAATGTTGTTTGCGAACAGTGTCAGGGTAAATTCAAAATACCTGATGAAAAAATTCCTAAAGGACAGACCTTTACCCTTTCCTGTCCCAAGTGCAAGAATAAAATTACAATAGATACACGCAAGGCTGCGTCTCCATTGTCTAAGGAAGAGATTTCCAAGCCGGAAACAGTCTCAGAAAAAACCATAATCGACGAAGTTGGCTCCGGTACATACGATGCTTCGGAAAAGCCTTTTGATTTTGTTGAAGAGGGTGCGGAAACGGTTCTTCTGTGTGAGACCGATTCTGCCATCAGGGCAAAAATCAGATCTGTTTTTAAAAATATGGGATATAATACTACTGAGCCTGAGACGGCAAGGGATGCTCTCAAGCAGATGCGCTTTCATGTTTTTGATTTGGTTGTATTAAATGAGACATTTGACACAAAGGATCCTGATGAGAATAATGTACTCATGTATCTGGATCGGCTTTCTATGTCCATAAGACGAAACATATTTATTGTTCTCTTAACAAACAAGTTTCGTACCATGGACAATATGGCGGCTTTTAACAAGAGCGTAAATATTGTTATCAATTTGAAAAATATCGATGAAACAGAAAAGATCTTAAAGACTGGTCTGACTGACAATATAGCGTTTTACAAGGTGTTCAAGGAGCTTCTTGCAAAAACAGGCAGGGTATAAAAGGAAGGGTTCGAGGATTCAAGGATTCAAGGGGTCGAGTGCTTTATTTCTAAGAATTCGTTTAGTAGAGACCATTAAATATCTAATATCGAACAAGGAATATCGAATGTCGAAGTAATCCCTTCGTGATTTTGCGGTTTCTTGTTCTGCGGTTCGATATTCAAAATAGGTGATCAAAATACAAACCTCACAAAATGTAAACCGGTAAATGAAGGATGCCGTATAAAAGAAGGATAGATCCTACTGGTCTGAGTTTTTAATATTTTCGTATATAATACGAAGTCCCTCAAGGGTTAGTGATAGGTCCACAATCTCTATGGTCTCGCAAATATCGGCCATGAGATTTGCCAGACCTCCTGTGGCAATTATTCTGGGGTCAGAGTTCATTTCGATTTTCATTCGATTAACTATTCCATCAACAAGCCCTGCGTATCCGTAGATAATACCAGCCTTTATGCTGCTTGTCGTGTCTTTGCCGATTACTTTATCAGGAAGATCAACGAGTTCTACCCTGGGAAGTTTAGATGCTTTCATAAACAGTGCTTCGGAAGAAATCATTATCCCCGGACTGATTGCCCCGCCAAGATATTCTCCATTTTCCGAGATAGAATCAAAGGTTGTAGCTGTGCCGAAATCAACAACAATCATGCTTGTTTTATATTTGTGAAATGCCGCGACAGCGTTAACGATCCTGTCTGCTCCAACTTCTGCCGGATTGCTGTAAAGTATAGGCATGTGGGCAGCAGACCTGGCATCGACCCAGAGTGGAGCATGACCAAGGTATTTAAGGCAGAAAGAATTCAGAATAGATACCAGCGGCGGTACTACGCAGGAAATAATTGTTTTGTTAATTTGCTTGGGGTTAACACCACTTCCGGCAAACAGGCTGGAGATTATGACATTAAATTCATCTTCCGTTGTATTTCTTTCGGTACGTATTCTCCAGTTTTTATGCAGACGGACTCCATCATAAAGACCTATTACGATGTTAGTATTTCCTATGTCTATGACAAGAAGCATATTATTACTTGGGTTAAGCGGTTCAACGTTCACGGTTCACGGTTAATCGCTTCGCAAATTTTTCCGAAAAAATTAACGAGGTTTGTATTATGCATTTTTTATTGCATCAATAATTTTTAAGGTAGCGCGTGTGCCGGCAACGTCGTGGACCCTTACGATGTTGGCGCCGTGTAAAGCCGCGGCCGCAACCGCGGCCTGGGTGCCTGTTTCCGTTATGGGCATATCAGATTTAATGTCGTTGCCGGAAAGGTTTTTAAGAGTGTTTCGTATAAATGCTTTTCTTGAAGGCCCTGCCAGTATTGGAGCATTAAGGGTTTTAAATTCACTCAGATGCTTAATTAGCAGAAGATTATGCTCAACTGTTTTGCCAAAACCGATTCCTGGATCGATGATGATTTGAGATCTTGGAATCCCGTTCTTTTCAGCAAAATCGATTCTGTTTTTGAGAAATGCTTTTATTTCTTTGATGATATCATCATAAACCGGTGAAACCTGCATGGTTTTCGGGGTTCCCTTCATGTGCATCAAAATCACCGGCACGCAGTATTTTATGGCAACACCTGCTATCTCATTATCAATTTGCAGCGCGCTAATATCATTTATAATGGAAGCTCCGGCTTCAACAGCGCGTTTGGCTACACAGGCCTTTGTGGTGTCAATGGAAATAGGTATTGAAATCTGCCTGGCGAGCTTTTCAATTACCGGCACAACGCGCCGGGTTTCCTCTTCAGCGGAAACCGTGTCAGAAAATGGCTTTGTTGATTCGCCGCCAATGTCAATAATATCAGCTCCGTCTTCAGCAAGTTTTTGGCCGTGAGCTATTGCCGCATCAAGGGTAAAAAACTTTCCTCCGTCTGAAAATGAATCAGGAGTTACATTCAAAATACCCATAATATTTGTGCGGGCGCCTAATCTAAGGGTGTAAGCGCCGCATAAAATATTATACATCGTTGCGCCTTCAGCTTTCAGTTTTATCTTTACCTTTTTTTGACGGCAGCTCAAAACCAGGTTTCATGGAGAGAATAAGATTATCAAGCTCATCACCCTTGACAGTTTCTTTTTCGAGCAGAAGTTCCGCTAATTGGTGAAGAATGTCTATGTTTTCATTTAGAGTGTTTTTAGCCTGATTATAACATTTTTTGATTAACTTAGTAACTTCTTCGTCAATTTTTTTCGCGGTTTCTTCAGAGTAGTCTCTATGCTGAGATATTTCCCTGCCGAGAAAAATTTGTTCTTCATCTTTAGCGTAAGAAAGCGGGCCAAGTGCTTCGCTCATGCCCCATGAGCGTATCATCTTCTGGGCAATGTTGGTTGCCTGTTTAATATCGTTGGAAGCGCCGGTGGTGATACGATTGAAGACAAGTTCTTCAGCTACTCGCCCTCCAAATGCTACCGACAGTTCGTTTTCAAGCTGGTCTTTAAATTTGAAATCTCTTTCTTCAGGCAGAAACCATGTAATGCCTGCCGCGCGTCCCCTTGGGATAATAGTTATCTTGTTAACCTGGTCTGTGTTCGGCAAAAGACGCGCCACAAGGGCGTGTCCGCCCTCGTGATACGCCGTGATTTTTCTATCTTCATCTTTTACTACTTTTGATTTGCGTTCAAGCCCCATGTAAACCTTATCTTTTGCGTCTTCCAGATCAGACATATCAACTTTTTCTTTATTCCTTTTAGCGGCAAGGAGGGCTCCTTCGTTAACAAGGTTTTCAAGATCTGCGCCGGAGAATCCAGGTGTTCCCTTTGCAAGAACAAGGGAATCAACATCAGGCGCTATAGGAGTTTTTTTCATGTGAACCTTTAGGATTTCTTCACGTCCCTTGATATCGGGCAGCGAAACAACTACCTGGCGATCAAAGCGCCCGGGACGAAGAAGAGCGGGGTCAAGCACGTCCGGCCGGTTTGTGGCAGATATCATAATAACCCCTTCATTTGATTCAAATCCGTCCATTTCGACCAGAAGCTGGTTTAAAGTTTGTTCCCGTTCATCATGTCCTCCTCCAAGACCTGCTCCCCTGTGTCTTCCGACAGCATCGAGTTCATCAATAAATATAATACACGGAGCGTTCTTTTTCCCCTGGGCAAAAAGATCTCTTACACGGGATGCGCCAACCCCAACAAACATCTCTACAAAATCTGAACCGCTGATACTAAAGAAAGGAACATCGGCTTCACCTGCAATTGCGCGCGCAAGAAGGGTTTTACCTGTGCCTGGCGGTCCCATCAAAAGGACCCCTTTGGGTATGCGTCCTCCAAGACGTGTGAACTTTTTTGGTTCTTTTAGAAATTCAATAATTTCGCCAAGCTCTTCTTTTGCTTCATCTATTCCGGCAACATCGTCAAATGTAACTTTAGCTGACGAGTCAGATTGCAGACGGGCGCGGCTCTTACCGAAAGAGAGAGCCTTACCGCCGCCTGCCTGCATTTGTTTCATAAAAAATATCCATATTCCGATCAGCACGATCATCGGGAGCCATGAAACAAGGATAGATATATACCAGGGCGACCCGGCCGGCGGTTTTGCATTAATGGCTACATCCTTTTGTCTGAGTATCTTAATGAGATCGGTGTCCTGGGGCGCAAACACCTTAAAGCGATTGCGATTTATATCGGTGACAAAGAGTTCCTGGCCCTGAATAACTACTTTGGCTATACGTTCGCTATCAACCATGGCAAGAAATTCAGTGTAACCTATGTCTGTTTCAGGCTGGTGCTGTTGATTGAAAAGGTTATAAAGCATAACCATCATCAGTGTGATGACGAGCCATAAAGCAAGATTTTTATAAAATGGGTTCAAAAGATATTTCCCTCCTGAAAATCGAAGTTTTTGGTTCCGGTTTATTCTAACTAAAATAAATTAATCATTATAGTTGATTAAGCAAGAGAAAGTTCGGTTTTAAGTATAATTCCGGTTGAAGGTTTTACTTTAACAAAGTCAGCTATTCTAAGACCGATAACCCAGATAATTTTTCCTTTGCTAAGCAGGATGGGATATCTGAAGCGTTCCGGCTTTGGGATCTTGTTGTTTATGAGAAATTTTTTTACCTTTTGCGAACCATTCATGCCAAGAGGGTTAAAACGGTCTCCAGGTTGAAAACTTCTTAGAACCAGAGGGAAACTTAAAGTGTCCATATCAAAAAAAGCTACATTATGTTCAGCGCGACAGGTGTCAGGCGGGTGATCAGTATCGATTTTAGTAAATTTAACATGTAGACCAATCTCTTTGACAAATATTAATTCAGATTTGCTTTCTGGTTTTAAGATGCTGTATTCAAAAGAAACCTCTTTAGTTTTTCCGGACTTGATATTTAAGTCACGTAACCTCTTTTTTTCTTTAGATAAGAAAAGAACATCCCTCTTTCGCTCAATCCTGATACGATCAGGCAGATCAAGACAATTACAAATTGATTTGCTTTCCATAAGGGTGACTATGGAATCGATATGGGCAAATGTTATACGTCTTAAATCACCTTTTATTGTCGCAACAGCCTTTCTAATTATCCTTCTGCGGGCAGCGATATGTATTTTGTTAATTATTGGGACAGAAAGTGTGATTTTATCATTTTTTATATCTAAAACCGTCTTTTTGAAGACAGGCTCTATTATTTCTTCAATCCATTCCTCTTCAACTCTAATAATTGAAGCAAGCCGGTTAAGTGTTTTTATTATTCCCGGATTGTAAGATTCTTTTAAGGAAGGGATTAAATGATGACGTATTCTATTACGAAAATACTTTGTATCCAGATTTGATATATCAAAGACATGTTTTAATCCTTTTTCCTCCAAAAAACCGGATATTTCGGATTTTGTTGCCATTATCAGGGGCCGAACAATCTGTACAGCCTGATTTCCGGTGTTTCTTACAGGGGGTATTCCTGAGATACCGAGAGGACCGCTGCCTCGAAACAGATACATCAATATAAGTTCCGCGTTATCATTGGAATTGTGGCCAAGAGCTATTTTGTTGAACCTGTTTTTTTTCGCAACTTCGTCGTAAAAGGCATAACGAACGCGCCTGGCAGCTTCTTCCATAGACAGTTTATGTTTGCGCTGAAATTTAAGAACATCTTCTTTGCTGGTATAGTACGGCAAGTTAAGATCCCTTGCAATGGATGCAACGAATTCGGCGTCATTATCCGAATCTTTTTGACGGAGGCCGTGATTCAGATGGGCGACACCAAGCCGTAAAGAGAACTCTGATGTCAGTTTGTGTAAAATATGCAAAAGAGCTACAGAATCAGATCCTCCTGATACACAGACAAGGACAGAATCACCCTGTTGAAACATCCCGTGCTTTTTAATGGTCTGTTCAACATTGTGTAATAATTTATTGTAGCTTTTGAGCGATGCTGGCATGAATCGATCCGGATCTTTTTTTGTCCCATAATCCGATTATGCCGGAACGGATGGAGATTTCGGTAATATTGGGAGCTATCATTTTAATTTTGATAGTAACAGATATTTTATCAGCACATTTGCCTTTGATTCTGGTTTGTATGCCGTTGGGAGTTTTTTCCTTTATTGTTATGTTCAAGCTTTTTAAGGCGGTGTTGCATGCAAAAATTGTTTTGTCAAATGATGCCTGGTATGACCTCTTCAGCTCTCCGCACTTATAGGTATAAACTCCGGCTCCGGTGCCGGCTCCGGCTCCGGCCACAAAGGCAGTGCATCCGGCAGTTACTGAATAGCATGATAATAATAAAAGGACTAAAAATCCAGGTATCTTTCTATATTTAAAATTAATAATTCTCAATGCATTCCTCCGGTTAATCCGTCTGAGGCGGATTGCTTTCCCCTCTGGACCTGAAACCCTTTGGGCTTGAGTCCCGCTTTTAGCGGGAAACATTTTTCAAAAGTTTCTTTTTTTATGCAAATTATGATAGAGATGTTTATATGTCAATAAAAAACACTAAATGTTGCGTCTTGGGATAGAAACAACAGCCTATATTGTGGAATATATAAAGGAGCCAATTCTATTGGCAGAATGTGAAGTTTTTTGCTTGATAAATTGATTTGAAGAATTATATTATAAAAACGGTTGTGCTAGGTGGGGAGTTAGCGGTGCCCTTTTACCCGAAATCCGCTTTATGCGGGGCTGAATTCCCTCTAAAGGGTTTTTAATCCTGAAAGCATTAAGTCATTCCGATCGGCCGCCGCGCAACAGACGGTCATGAACCTCGTCAGGTCCGGGAGGAAGCAGCGATAAGTGATGCGGTCTGTGTCGTGGATTGATTCCGATCAATTTTATGGCTTATATGTTCTAAGGAAAAGATTCGATAGTGGGTGCACAACCATTCTTAATAGAGACCCTTGAAAAACATCCCCTTTTGCCTTCCGCCACGGCGGGGTTTCTTCGGTTAATCCGCCTTCCTTGAACTTGAAACAAAATTGGGTATTTCTCAAAGGTCTCTAATATTCAGCATTTCTCATCCCTGATTGTTGCCTTGACATTACTCCAAACAGTATTATTTTTATTCATTATTGATTGTTGTTATATTTTGCACAGTTATAAACTGCCCAAAATATCTACCAGTATGGATTGGGGGAATATTTTAACTTATGTCAGATAAAAAGAAAGTAAAAAGAAGTGTTGAAACCGGTGAGGTTGATATAAAGGACAAAGAAAAAAAAAGAGCCGATATTGGTAAAGAGGCTAAAACAGAGCCTGTTGATCCGATAAAGGAGATGGAGGCAAGAATTGAGACGGCAGAGCAGGAGGCAAAGGAAAACTATGACCGTTTTTTAAGGCTTTCTGCTGAATTCGAGAACTACAAAAAACGATCTGAGCGTGAAATAAATGAATTCAGGAAGTATGCAAATGAATCGTTGATAAAAGAGATTCTCTCTGTTGCGGATAATCTTGAGCGGGCGCTGGATTCGTCGCGAAACAATAAACAGGCTGATACAGGTTTAGTGGAAGGGGTTGATATGACCCTGAAAGAGATATTGAACATTTTTGAAAAGTTCAGTGTAAAGCCGGTTGAGTCTTTGGGAAAGCCTTTTGATCCTACTTTTCATCAGGCTGTCATGCAGGAACAGACAGATGGTCATCCTGAGAATACTGTAATAAATGAGATACAAAAGGGATATATGATGCATGACAGGTTGATAAGACCGGCCATGGTTGTAGTTTCTACGTCAAAAGTAAAAAGCGGTGATGAAAAAAAATAACAAGCTCGCTTGGGTTAAAGAAATTTTTCGAAAAAACTAACATATTACGATTATTATATATATTTTAAGGAGGAGAATAGATGGGCAAGATAATAGGAATCGATCTCGGCACCACAAATTCATGTGTGGCTATTATGGAAGGCGCCGATCCAAAGGTAATTACGAATCCTGAAGGGGGGCGCACAACTCCTTCTATAGTTGCTGTAACAGACAGTGGAGAGCGATTAGTTGGTCAAATCGCGAAAAGGCAGGCTATCACAAACCCTGAAAACACTGTTTTTGCCGTAAAAAGGCTTATCGGTAGAAAATATGCTTCACCTATAGTGCAGAGTGATATCAAGGTGCTTCCTTACAAACTTGAGCAGGCGAGCAATGGCGATATTCGCATAAACCTTCGCGGGAAGCTTCACAGCCCGGCAGAGGTATCGTCATTTATTTTGGCAAATATCAAGAAAACAGCGGAAGAATATCTTGGAGAAAGTATTACAGATGCGGTTGTAACTGTGCCGGCTTATTTTAATGACAGCCAGCGGCAGGCGACTAAAGATGCAGGCAAAGTCGCCGGTCTCAATGTTTTGAGGATAATAAATGAGCCGACAGCGGCGTCACTTGCATATGGTCTTGATAAAAAGGGAGAAGAAAAGGTTGTTGTTTTTGATCTTGGCGGAGGCACCTTTGATGTGTCAATCCTTGAAATTGGAGAGGGGGTCTTTGAGGTCAAGTCAACAAACGGCGATACCCATCTTGGAGGCGAGGATTTTGACCTTCGGATTATCGATTATCTCGCGGATGAATTCAAAAAGGACCAAGGGATTGATATAAGAAACGACAAGATGGCGCTGCAACGGCTTAAAGAGGCGGCTGAAAAGGCTAAGATGGAGCTGTCAACATCTGTTGAAACAGATGTGAACCTTCCGTTCATAACGGCCGACGCCAGCGGCCCCAAGCATCTTAATATTAAATTAACGAGAGCAAAACTGGAAGCGCTTATCGGCGATTTGTTGGACAAATTAGAGAAACCATGTCGTGTTGCGCTTAAGGATTCAAAGCTGAGTTTAGGCGATATTAATGAAATTATTCTTGTGGGCGGGATGACACGTATGCCGGCGGTACAGGAACGGGTCAAGAAAATATTTGGCAAAGACCCACATAAAGGTGTTAATCCTGATGAAGTTGTAGCCATTGGTGCAGCCATTCAGGGCGGGGTTTTAAAAGGCGATGTCAAGGATGTGCTTCTCCTTGATGTTACGCCGCTTTCGCTTGGAATCGAAACACTTGGCGGGGTAATGACAAGACTGATTGAAAAGAATACAACTATTCCGACAAAGAAGAGCCAGGTTTTTTCCACTGCCGCAGACAGTCAACCCGCGGTTTCTATTCACGTGCTCCAAGGGGAACGTGAGATGGCTGCCGGCAACAAGACTCTTGGTCGTTTTGAGCTTGTAGGCTTACCTCCTGCGCCAAGGGGTGTGCCCCAGATAGAGGTGACATTTGATATTGACGCTAATGGCATTGTAAATGTCGGTGCAAAGGACATGGCTACAGGTAAGGAACAGTCAATTCAGATCACGGCATCTTCCGGCCTGTCAAAGGAAGACATCGAGAACCTCGTAAAAGATGCGGAGCTTCACGCAGAGGATGATAAAAAGAAAAAGGAATTAGTCGAGGCCCGCAATGCAGCGGATGCTCTGATGTATTCAACCGAAAAATCTATTAAGGACCTTGGAGACAAGGTTGACGACCCAACAAAGAGCCAGATTGAGGAGATTTCCAAGCGTCTCAAGAAGGCCATCGAAGGGGAAGATATAGAAGAAATTAAACGTATCAGCGATGAATTAACTCAGTCTTCCCATAAGCTTGCGGAGGCCATGTATCAACAGGCTTCGCAGGGCGCTCAGCAGGCTGAAGGCGCTGAAAGCGAAGCAAAACCGGAACCTTCCGCGCCTGACGAGGATGTGGTGGATGCTGATTTTGAAGAAGTAAAAGACGAGAACAAGAAGTAATATGAAATAATAATTGATTTAAAATCCCGCGCACATTATTCTGTGTCGCGGGATTTTTTTTAGGATTTGTTGATTTTTTAGGAAGAAAATATGCTTATAACTGAGATGTTAGACAAAAACGCCGGGACTTACGGCCAGGAAGTTGCTTTTGTTGAAAGAGATCCTGCAAGGAATATACGCAGGGAAATAACATGGGATGAATTTAACAGCCAGGCCAACTGCATTGCCAATGCCCTTATTTCCAAAGGGGTTAAAAAGGGGGATAAGGTTGTCCAGCTTATGATGAACTGCATAGAATGGCTCCCAGTCTATTTCGGCATACTTCGTTCCGGCGCATGGGTTGTTCCTTTAAATTTCAGATTTTTAGCTGATGATATCAGGATGTGTGTCGAGGTTGCGGAAGCAAAGGCCATTATCTTTGGGGAAGAATTTATTGACAGGATAGATCCGATCAAAGCTTTTTTAAGCAAAACCATTGCAATATATATTTTTGCGGGACATGATGAAACATGTCCCGATTATGCGCAGCACTATGATAAAGTTATATCCTCAAGCTCTACAGCAGATCCGAAAGTAGAGCTGGATCTGTCTGATGGAGCTGCATTATATTTTACATCCGGTACTACCGGCACTCCGAAACCTGTGCTTTTGACCCATCGCAACCTTGAGTTTGCCTGTCTTGTTGAAAACAATCACCACAAACAGACACATGAAGATAACTTTTTGTGCATACCTCCGCTTTATCATACAGGAGCAAAAATGCACTGGTTCGGCAATTTTATTGTCGGCGCAAAGACGGTTATTCTGAAAGGGGTAAGTCCTAAATGGATACTGGAAGCGGTTTCCGAAGAAAAGGTCTCTATTGTATGGCTTCTTGTTCCCTGGGCACATGATATACTCGTTGCTATTGAAGACAATGATATTAATCTCGGCGACTATAATCTTGAGCAGTGGCGACTTATGCACATAGGCGCCCAGCCGGTTCCTCCGAGCCTTATTAATAAATGGAAAGAGATTTTTCCCAATCATGATTACGATACAAACTACGGTCTGACAGAGGCTACAGGCCCTGGCTGCGTACATCTTGGAATTGAGAATATTCATAAGGTCGGCGCAATCGGTCTTCCGGGGTTTGGCTGGGAATGCAGAATTATTGACAGCAGCATGAAACCTTTGTCCCCCTGTGAGACCGGCGAGCTTTTAATAAGGGGTGACGGTGTTATGAAGGAATATTACAAGAATTCCGAGGCAACAGAAAAAACCATTGTTGATGGCTGGCTGCTTACAGGTGATATTGCTCGTATGGATGATGATGGGTTTATATGGCTTGTTGACCGGAAAAAAGATATTATCATAACAGGAGGAGAAAATATATTTCCTGTTGAAATAGAAAATTTTATCATGGGCAATGATAAGATTCATGATGTTGGAGTTATAGGAGTAGCTGATGATCGTCTCGGAGAAATTGTCGCGGCAGTGATAAAGGTAAAGTCCTCATTTAATATGACCGAAGAAGAGGTTGCGGAGTTTTGTGAAGAGCTTCCAAGGTATAAAAGGCCAAGAAAAATCTTTTTCGATGATGTTCCGAGAAGTCCCACCGGAAAAATTGAAAAACCTAAAATGAGAAAGAAATATTTAAACCTAAAGTGATCGGTTCAAGGTTCAGGGTTCAATGTTTATAATCTATTGACATCCATCACTTTATAACACATCATCTGGATTAACTTCTTTCACCCATTGGGTGAAACATGTGTGTTATCCCTACTGAGATAGCATCTTTTTGATATCAGACAGTTATGCCTTTTCAACCGTGAACCGTGAACGTTGAACCGCTTAACCCAGGTTAAACCTATAGCAAGTCCAAATTCCAGTTCCACAACCCCGGTCTTTTTTTTAGCTTAACATTTGCCGGAAGTGGTTCATGAAGATATGCAAACAAGCTGTAACCTGCCTTTTGAAGTTCATCTTTTTTACTTTTTATATCAAGCTTCCAGTTTGGATAGATCCAGAAATCTGATTCCTGTTTTTTGACCCAGGCATCTTCCCCTTTTGGGCTTGAAAAAATTATTTCTGTTTTAAAATCCTTACAAAGGATTCGTGATACGCTGACAGGCCAGTATCCTTCGATAACTATGCCAAGTGGCAGGGGGCTGTGTTTTGGAAGGAGCAAATAATCTTTACGGCCAAGTTCCGGGCTTACAAATACACCGGCAAAACCAAGTGATGACAGGATGTTTATGGCTGGATTGTTTGCGATATTGCAAAATGGCCCGGCCCAGAGGTTCAATTTTTTTGGGTTTGAGAAAAGGTTTATCTGCCACGGAGAGTTTAGCACAAAATTCCGGCTGCCGTTTTTTCTGGCGAGTTCGATTAGTTCTTTTTGTTTTGTCTCATCCTCAGGCCAGGTTACAGGGGGAAGCCACCACCAGATTTTTTGCTTAATACTCTTTTGCAACTCCTTTTGAGCTTCGGCAGACAGCCATGCGCCGGTCAGCCCCTGTTTTAAGCTGTTTGGTTTTCTGTGTACATGCAGTTCAAGTATCTTTCCTTTTTTCTCTGATATTTTTGATTTTTTGGCAGGAAGTTTGGCAATAAAGGTCGAAGTGGCAGGTTGCCTCTTTTGTTGGCAGGCAAGTTTTTTTTCCAGTTTGGATAACATTTCTCCAAGTGCTTTTTCCAGCCTGTTTGTGAGAAAAACCGGCGCCATGCCGGCGCCCTTTTTTTTAGAAGGAAGCTTCAGATACAGACGTCCTCTTTTAGGCACATATTTGGTTACCCTGTGAATTGTATGCCATGACTCGTCCTCATATCCGATTCGCAGGAGATCTTTTGGCAAAAGTTCTATTCTTGGATTTAAATATGGTTTTTGTTTTCCGCCCTGTATTTTTCCTACAAGAAGGCCTGAGCCGCTTTGGCCATCGATATTAATGGGGTTTTGTGGCCGTTGTGATAAAAAATTGTAATGGGTTCCTGTTCGTCCCAAGGCATATTCAAGAAGTCCGAGTGCGATTTTTTTCATCTTTGGATCTGTTCCATGATCTCTTAAAATTCTGTACGCCCGTGTTGTATAAAAGACATAATGCGGGCCTTTTTTGCGGCCTTCGATTTTCCAGGTACTTACTTCAGGAACAGACAAAAGAACCTTAGCGAGAACGTCAAGGCTGAGATCCTGGCATGAAAAGAATCTTCTTTTTTGTCCCTTTTGTGTGTAAAGCCTGCGGCATGGCTGTACACATCTCCCCCTGAGACCGCTTTTCCCGCCAAAATAGCTGCTCCAATAACATCTTCCGGAAACTCCATAGCAAAGAGCTCCATGCACGAATACTTCCAGGGAAAGGCCGTGGGGGCAGGCTGATGCCATGGTCTTTATTTCATCTATGCTGAGTTCTCTTGGAATAACAACACGATTGATTCCGAGGTTTTTCCGGATGGATTTCAAGGCTGCCGGAAGGCTGATATTGGCCAGTGTTGATAGATGAAGTTCGCCTGAAAAACCTGTCTGTCTTGCCAGTTCCACTAATGACAGGTCCTGAATTATGAGAGCATCCGGCCTTACAAATCGATTTAACTCAACAAGTATTTCTCTGACTTTGTTTATGTCATCAGGTTTTAATATAGAGTTTAAGGCCACATAAACCTTAACGCCCATATCATGAGCAAGCTGTTTTAGAGGAATAAGTTCTTCAACCGTGAAGTTTTTTGTTTCCATGCGAGCGGAAAAGTTTTTCAGTCCGCAGTAGACAGCATCAGCGCCGGCCGCAAGAGCGGCTAAGAAAGAAGCTTTATTTCCGGCAGGAGCAAGGATTAGAGGAACTGATCTTTGTAATGGCTTTGTACATTTTTGAATTTGCATCATATTTAAACCTAAAATGAGCGATTAGCCATTAGCTTTTAGCACAATAATTTCAATATGTTGTTAGAGGTCAACATTTCACCCAATGGGTGAAAATCGAATCGCTGGTAACCACCCGAACTAATAAGAGCTAACGGCTAATTGCTAACAGCTAATCGCTTAACGTAGGTCAAAACAGCTAAAATCCCCCTGCCCGCCAGAAGCGGACTGGGGGAGCTTCACAAGTATTAATGATAATCGTGTGTGCCAAGAACCACTTTAATTCCGGTCTTTTCTTCCAGAAATTTAGCTTTTTCTTCAGGGGTGGAGTAAGGACATCCCGGTTTGGCATTGACAAGACATGAGCTGAGATAAATGATATCCGGTTTTATTTCCGACAACTTTATTGCCATGCCCACATTAGTAGCGGTGGCTCGGCCGGGGCATATACATTTTACATGTGCTATTAACTGAGAGGGGTCATCAAAATTACCATCTCCAAGAGCAGCCGCCTTAAGGCATCTCCATTCTCCGGGACAGCCATAGCCGCTGTCCATGTATGTGCCGCAACCAACTATTGCAATCTTTTTCATTTTATTCTCCTTTTGTTTTTTTGTTCGATTTCAACTTTAATTAATTCTGACGCACTGTTTTGTCAACATCAATATTGGCAGTGTTATATTAAAGATTGAGCAACGACCTGTTAAATGATAGATTTATTATTTATGTAGTCATTTACGGCTTGAAACTTGAAATTGGAAAGTAGAAATTTGGGAGAGATGAAACGAGTTTACGAGCCGGATGTTTACAAATTGGCAAAAGCGTTATTAGAAGCACAAAAACATGAATGTCCAATTTCTGATTTCAACGTTCCGTAAACGCTTGCATTTATTCTATTTTGCTGATTTATATGAGGTAGCATTGATTAATAAAAGATCAGATTTTAAGGCCTCCAGGATATTAATTATTTCCGGAGGGCATTTTATACATGATGTTTACTCAAGCTTTCTGGCAGTATTTTTGCCGCTTCTTATAGCTAAGTTCGGGCTGACCATGACCCTTGCCGGATCATTAACGGTTTTTTTTCGGCTCCCATCTCTTTTAAATCCTCTTTTAGGAGTAATGTCCGACCGTATTGATATGCGATACCTGGCAATCTGGGCTCCTTTTGTTACAGCGGTCTCAATGAGTTTGATCGGTGTTGCTCCTAATTATATTCTTGTGTGTATCCTTTTGTTAATTGCCGGAATGAGTGCGGCGGTTTTCCACGTCCTTGGACCGGTCATGATTGCAAGGATCTCGGATAGGGCGCTTGGCAGAGGAATGAGCTTCTGGATGACTGCAGGAGAACTGGCGAGAACAGTTGGTCCTCTCGTTGCAGTAGGGGCTGTGTCCTTTTGGGGATTTGAAGGAAGCTACCCTGTTATGATTGTCGGTCTGTTAGCATCAGTTTTATTGTTCATCTATATGAAGGATGCAGGAACCTGTTCCGACAGACAGCTAGAGGGCGATCTTGGGAAAACGTGGAGGGCATTACGTCGTCTTATAATTCCATTAACGGGTATAATGATTTCCCGTGCGTTTATGGTCGCTACGCTTGTTGCATTTCTTCCAACATATATGGTTGTGTCCGGGAAGAGTTTGTTGGCAGGAGGAATAGGCTTGGCGGTTCTTGAGGCGTTTGGCGCTGTTGGCACCTTTGTTGGAGGTACGCTCAGCGACAGGGTAGGACGAAAAACGGTACTTTCTACATCCATGCCGGTTTCAAGTATTTTAATGATCGCCTTTGTACATGCCACTGGCTGGATATTATTTCCCATACTGGCATTGTTGGGATTATGTCTTTTCGCTGCTTCGCCTGTAACCCTTGCTATTGTTCAGGACTATTCAAGAAACCACAGAGGAACCGCCAATGGCTTGTATATGGGTATTAGCTTTGTTGCTACTGCCGCGGCTATATTTTTTGTAGGATGGTTTGCAGATTTGCTTGGTCTGAAAACTGCTCTTACTGTGAGCGCTTTGTTAGGGTTGTCAGGAGTGCCAATAATCTTTTTTCTTCCAAAGCCGCAAGATCAGGATAATAACGGTTCGTAAAATATCCGGGTTAAACCTAAATTGAGCGATTTTTTACTCGATCTGCACTGATCTCTTGCGCATTTCCGTCTGGGCGGGACGAAAATCCTCGACATATCCACGGGTATGCCTGTGGTTTTTGCAAACCCTTATGCATCAAGATATCGGCCATATCTTCGCAATAAATCGCTCAACCTAGATCTGGATTTTATTCAAGTTCGATGAATTTGATATCCAGAGATCTTTCGTGAACATACATCAGGGCTACTGAGGCTGTATAATTTGAGCGCGGCAGGGAGGCGCTTCCAGGATTTAAAAATAGTACGCCATTTGTTTTTTCGCAAAAAGGGTGGTGGAAATGGCCGCTTATGACAGCGCTAAAACCGGCGGCAGCAGGATCTATATCAAGTTTATTCAGGTCATGAAGAACATACAGCAACACTTCGCCAACCTCAACTATTTCTGTTTCAGGTAATTCCAAAGCCCATTTGCCTTTATCCATATTGCCGCGTACGGCAACGACAGGAGCTATAGACTGTAAAGTCGAAAGCAGAACAGGCCCGTTTATGTCTCCGGCATGAATGATCAGGTCGGTATTTTTTAAGGCTTTGGCAGCCATAGGGTGCAGAAAACCATGGGTATCCGAGATGATTCCTATGAGAGAAGTATGCTTGTTTTGCAGTTTTGTTGTCATTAAATAAAAAAGCATCTCTTTCTGTCTTGACGAGATGCCCTTTCCCAAAAATTGCTCAATTTAGGTAATAGTTAATTTTCATTGAGACCTTTGAGTAAGTATTTGCAAAGGTTTTGCTTACTATTACTATTATTGACTAACAGATTATTATAAAACGTCAAGCGAAAAAGAGTTTGAGTTAAATTATGTTTTTCCCATGTAAACCGAAATCGTTTGTTCTAATCTCCAAATTCCAAACATCCTCGCCAGGCAGCGCAAATGCTGAATTTTAGCGGAATATTGTGAACCATGATGAAACAGTATGCCTAGATTACAATAAATTTATTTTATGTATAGATTTTTATAAAAAATTAATCTATAATAATAAAGTTTGATGAATTCATAAAAAGTCGAATTCATTAAGTGTTAAGTGTTAAGTGTTGAAATAAAACATTTAATTGTTATATTAAATACTTAACACTCAACACATTTTACAAACAGCAATTTTTAGACTTTTTACAACGCCATCAAATTTTATGCTTTCGTAAAAAGTTTGCTGCCTCGCTTTACCTTAAAAGTTTCAAATATTAATGGAGAAATTATCATGAGTTCACCAATCCAGAATCTTAGAATAGGAGTTGCCAATCGTGGAATACCAGCTCTCAGAATAGGGCGTACTATCCGGGAAATGGGGGGTATATATGTGGCGTTTGCTACAGAGGAGGATAAAACAGCGCCCCATGTTTCTAAGGCAGACAAAGCTTACACTATCCGCACGGAAAAAGGATATCTGGATATAAAGGAGATAGTGAGCATCGCAAAGCAGCATGATGTTAAGGCTCTTCATCCCGGCTGGGGCTTTGCAGCGGAGAACAACCGGTTTCCTTCTTTGTGCAAGGAAAATGGAATTGTTTTCATAGGCCCTTCCGAAGATCCCATGAAAAAACTCGGCAACAAAGTCACAGCCCGTAATATCGCAAAATCAGTTTCAGTTCCGGTAATACCGGGCTCTGATAGCGCGGTGGATCTCGAAGAGGCAAAACAGATCGCCGGTGATATAGGCTATCCTGTTATGATAAAGAGCGAAGGCGGCGGTGGCGGAAGGGGGATCGTAATTGTTGAATCCCCTGAGGAGCTGGAGCATCATTTTATAAAAGCTTCTGCCATAGCAGAAGCAAGTTTCGACAACCCTAATCTATACATTGAAAAATTTCTTACATCTGTCAGGCATATGGAAATACAGGCTGTCTGCGATTCATTCGGTAATGCTGTAGTATTAAATGAACGGGATTGTTCGACGCAGCGAAAGAACCAAAAATTGTTGGAAATTACTCCATCTCCATGGAAGGGGATGGATGAGGGATTAAGAAAAGCATTAAAAGAAGCGACCTTAAAAATTTCATCTGCCGTCGGGTATGATTCTATCGGAACATTTGAGTTCCTTGTGGATGAAAAACAGAATTTTTACTTTATTGAAGCTAACACCAGGCTTCAGGTTGAACATGGGATTACAGAAATTCTTTATGGAATAGATTTAGTGGAAGAAATGATACGGATATCCTTTGGTGAAAAACTTCGATTAAAGTATGATGATCTAAAGCCAAGGGGATATGCCATGCAATGCCGGATCAATTTTGAGGATCCGCAAAACAATTTTCGACCCAATGCCGGCGAAATAACGCGGTATCTTTCTCCTGGCGGAGAAGGTGTCAGGCTTGATTCATGTGTGTTTTACGGATACGAATTTCCCAAGGTTTACGATTCCTTGGCCAGTCTTCTCATGACCCATGGAGCCACATGGGAAAAGACCCTGGCAACTATGGACAGGGCTCTCATGGAGTACTTTGTTGGCGGCCTTAAGACAACCATTCCGTTTCATAAAAAGGTAATTTCCCATTCCAAATTCAGGGCAGGAGAGATCGATACAAGATTCATCGATAATACACCTGAATTAATGTTTTACAGGGAGGTTGTTCCTGAAGAAATACGGCTTGCAAATCTGATGGCTGAAATCACTGCGAAGGGATATAATCCATATATCGGGTTCGGAGCTTACCGGAAATTCGGCGATTCCCGGGTTGGCCCGATGGCTGTAGATGTCTCCCGGGTTACGAAACAAGCTGCCAATGACCTTTCTTATCAACCTTTGTTTAATCCTAACGATAATCGAGATAAGGTGTTAAGTTATTTGCGGAATTCGGAATATGTAGAATTTTGCAATACTACTCCCAGGGATATTACACAGTCGGAAACAGGAAATCGATTTCGTCTTTTTGCTGATCGGCTGATCGGGCCGATTATTGATCGCTGCGGATATGTATCCATAGAAAATGGGGGCGGAGCCCATTACCATGTGGCGATGCTGGGATGTATTACAGACCCATGGGAAGAGGCGGCAGACTGGAATGAATTTGCTCCCAACACCCAAAAACTAATCCTTATCCGTTCAACAAATGTGCTTGGTTATGCCCCCCAGGCCAGGGAGGTCATGAAGCGGACAGGGGAGATGATCGTCAAGCATTATCATGTAGTACGCTGTTTTGACTTTTTGAATCACATCGAAAATATGGCTCCGTTTGCCGAGATCGTTCTTAAAACGGAAAACCGTATTTTTCAGCCGGCTATCAGCTTGAGCTGGGCTCAGGGTTTTGATGTTCCCCATTATCTTGGCGTGCTTGACGATATCCTTTCAATGGTTGGGAGGATACTGGAATGCGATAAGGATAAGGCGTCAAGAGAGATCATATTTTGTCTTAAAGACATGGCGGGTGTGTGTCCCCCGCGGTTTATAAAGAGTCTGGTTTCGACAATTCTCGATAAGTATCCTGATTTAATTATTCAATACCATCGCCATGCCACCGACGGTCTTGCCGTGCCGGCCCTTGGAGCTGCGGCACAGGCAGGAGCCAGGATACTGGATGTTGCTGACGGCCCGAGCGTTCGATTTTACGGACAGACAGCGGTTATGCCTGTGATGGCATACATTGAAGGGGAACTCGGCCTGAAAACCCGTCTGGATAAAGAGAGGATCAGGGAAACAGCGTTTGTTCTAAAGCAGATTATGCCTGTATATGATCATTACTGCAGGCCGACCTTTCTTGGAATTGATCACGATGTTACCCTGCATGGGCTTCCGGGCGGCGCCACTTCAAGCAGCCAGGAAGGAGCTTTGAAACAGGGGTATGCGTTTCTTCTTCCGAGCATACTGCTGGTACTCGAACTCTATCGAAAGCTGATACGATACCATGATGTAACTCCGGGTTCTCAGATTACATGGACCAACGGCTACATGATGGTTGTAAAGGCTTATGAGCGTGGTGGAATGCCCGAAGTCCAAAGAATTATCGATCTCCTCAAAAATGTTACTTCTATTCCTGAAGATAAAATGGATGAACAGACAAAGGAAGACCGCAAGATTCTTTTTGTGCACGCAAATGACGCTTTTAAAAATCTTCTGCTTGGAAAATTCGGAAAACTTCCACTTGGTTGGCCGCAGGAATGGATTTATCAATCTGTATTCGGAGACACCTGGGAAGATGCAATTGCGGATAGAACAGAAAAAAGTCCTCTTGATTTTCTTCCCTCTGTTAATATTGATGAGTCGTCAAGCGAATTAGCTTCACACATTGGCAGGAAAGCCACGGAAAATGAACTGGTTAATTATTTAAATCATCCGGGCGATGCGTTAAAGCTCATTAAAAATCTTGAGAAGTTTGCCGAGCCGAACGTGCTTCCGGATGATATATGGTTTGAAGGGTTGGAACAAGGAGTTGAGAGGGAGTTCAGGACCTCTGATGGAAAAATTCATATCATAGAGGTCGTGCGACTCAGTCGTGTCAGTGAAAACGGCACAAGAAGAATACGCTACAAGCTGGACCACGAAGTTTTTGTGGAAGAGATACAGGTTGAAAAGAGAGCTGCTGAAAAGAAAGGGATAGAAATGGCGGATGAAAGTGATCCGTATCAGATAGGCGCTCCATTTGATGCCGATCTATGGCTGGTTCACAAAAAAGCAGGAGATAATGTTAAAGCAGGCGAAGAAATATTTAACCTGGCCCTTATGAAGGTTGAATACGGCATAACCTCTCCTGTGGACGGTGTTGTAAAGCGAGTTCCTGTATTTGCCGACTATAAAGTTGATAAAAAGATGGTTCCTGTTACAAAGGGACAGCTTCTTATGGAGCTTGCTCTGCCTCATGAGCGCTGTGTTAATTGTAACGAACAGATTGACAAGAAAGATAAGTACTGCTCAAATTGCGGGAAAAGTCTGAATAAATCATAATGTTTTGCAGGCGGACTCTGCCAGATGAGCAAAAACAAAAAAAGCTCGGTCAAAATTTGACCGAGCTTGATTTTTTTTTGGCTCCCCAGCACGGACTCCCTTCGGCTATGCTCAGGGTAAACTCACTGAGGACTTTTCAATTAGTGACAATTTTTTCTTGCGAGACCATCCTTTGATTTGACGTTCACGACTGGCGGCTGAATGTTTATCGGGATGTTTCTCTGAATAGAGCAGGTTTGCCCTATGTTGCTTCATTCGATGGTTCAGGTTTGTAGTCATGCCTGTGTAAAGCCGGTCTCTTCTATCACAAATGTATACAAACCACATATGATACTTTCAAATAAGAAAGGCCAAACGATAGATAGTTTGGCCTATATTTGTTGGCTCCCCAGCACGGACTCGAACCGCGGACCTAGTGGTTAACAGCCACTTGCTCTGCCAACTGAGCTACTGGGGATCAAATTTGGAAAACACTATAAATATTAAAGAGCTAAATAAAAGTCAAGAAAAATTTGCATCTATTGAGATAACACAGCCTTGACCTTCAACGACAGCTCATCAAGCTGAGCCTTGCTTGTTTCAGATGGCGCATTGGTAAGAAGACAGGCTGCTTTCTGTGTCTTTGGGAAAGCAATGACATCCCGGATAGAAGATTGACCGCACAGGATCATAACAAGCCTGTCTAAACCAAACGCAATGCCTCCGTGGGGAGGAGCGCCTGAATCCAGAGCTGAAAGCAGAAAACCGAATTTTTCTTCATAGGTTTTTCGATCCATGCCAAGGGCTTCAAATGCTTTTTCCTGCACCTTCCTTTGATGGATACGGATGCTTCCGCCTCCGATCTCAGAACCGTTTAAAACAAGATCGTATGCGCGTGATTTTACTGATAATGGATCATCCTTTAACAATTCGTAATCCTCTTCAAGCGGGGCTGTAAATGGATGATGCAGCGCTTGATGCCTTTTTTCTGTTTCATCATATTCCAGCAAGGGGAAATGGGTAATCCATATAAATTTGAATTCATTTTCGTCTATGAGACCAAGCCTTTTTCCCAGATGGTTTCTAAGATGTCCAAGCGCTTCATTTGTTACGTTTGGCTGGTCAGCCACAAAGAATATCAGGTCGCCTGGTTCCATGTCTATGCGCCGTGTTAATTCCTCTTTTTCTTTATCTGTAAAAAATTTTGCTATTGGAGACTGCCATGAATCTTCCCTGACCTTTATCCACGCCAGTCCCTTTGCCCTGTATATTGCTGTGAGCTTGGTAAGATCATCTATTTCTTTTCGTGAAAAATCTACACATCCTTTTGCGTTTAACGCTTTGACTATTCCACCTTTTTTCACAACACTGGAAAAGACCTTAAATCCTGAACCTTCTACAATGTCAGAGACGTCTTTAAGTTCCAGGCCGAAACGTATATCCGGTTTGTCAAGGCCGAATCGATCGACCGCATCCTTGTAAGTCATGCGTGGGAATGGAGTATTTATTTCTTTTTCAAGAACATCCTTGAAAAGCGATTTTATCATGCCTTCAGAAACATTTATGATATCTTCTTCATCCACAAATGACATTTCAATATCTATCTGGGTGAATTCCGGCTGGCGGTCTGCCCTGAGATCTTCATCCCTGAAGCAGCGGACAATCTGATAATAACGGTCAAAACCCGATATCATCAAAAGCTGCTTGAAAAGCTGAGGAGACTGAGGCAGCGCATAAAACTGGCCCGGATTTACCCTGCTCGGCACAAGATAGTCCCTTGCGCCTTCAGGTGTGCTTCGGGTTAAAACAGGGGTCTCGATATCAAGAAATCCGTTTTTGTTCAGGTATTGGCGAACAGAAGCTGAAGCCTTGTGCCTCAGGATAATATTTTTCTGCAATTGGGGCCGTCGCAAGTCAAGATGACGGTATTTCAATCGAATGTTTTCTGAGACATCGACCTTGTCTTCAATTAAAAAAGGGGGTGTTTCAGCGGCATTGAAAATTTTAAGTTCATCAACCATAATCTCAATCTCACCGGTTTTTAAGGTCTGGTTGGTCATGCCTTCGGGCCTTCTATTAACCTTGCCGCGTATGCCGATGACATATTCGCTTCGTATGCTGTGTGCTTTTTCATGAACTTTTTGATTTTCGACAGGATTAAAAACAACCTGGGTTATGCCTTCCTTGTCCCTTAAATCCAAGAATATTACACCTCCGTGGTCTCTTCGGCGCAGTACCCATCCCATGAGTACGACCTCCGTGCCCAAAGACTCTATGCCAAGCTCACAGCAGTTGTGAGTTCTCCTCATTTCTCCAAGTGTGTCTAACAATGAACTTACTCCTTTCTTAAAATTAATCACGAAAACACGAAAGTACGAAAACACGAAATAAAACTTGGGAATCAAATTCCTCAATATTATGTTAGTCTTTTTGTGATAGTTCTTTTTTTATCCTTTCTACAATATCATCTATTGGAATCGCGGCCTGCTCTTTTGTATTCATATTTCGCAGTATAGCCGATCCTTCTTCAAGTTCTTTTTCTCCAACGATGAGCACATATTCCGCGCCAAGCCTGTCTGCGCGTTTCATCTGGCTTTTCAGGCTTCTGCCATTTAAATCAAGTTCAGCCTTTATACCATCGACACAAAAAGCGCAGAACCATTCAAATACAATGGACATGCTTTTTTCACCAAGGGCTGCCAGGAATATGTCAGGTTTTTGGCCAAGATCCGCGCTCTTAAGATCGGTTATTTCAACAAGCCTGTCAAATCCTATTGCGAATCCTATTGCGGGCTGGGCAGGCCCCCCAAGGGTTTTTACAAGTGTGTCATACCTGCCGCCTCCAGCTATGGCATTCTGAGTGCCCAGGGAGCTTGTTTGAATTTCAAAGGTTGTTCGTGTGTAATAATCAAGCCCTCTGACCAGGAGACTGTCAATAACAAAGGGAATGTTAAATTTTTCAAGAACATTCTTAACACCATTAAAATGGATGCTGCATTCATCGCACAGATAATCGAGTATGGAAGGCGCTTCGGCCATAGCCTCCTTGCAGGAAGGGACTTTGCAGTCAAGCACCCTTAAGGGATTTCGTTGGCTTCTTCTTTTGCAGTCTGCGCAAAGCTTTTCTGAAGCAGCAGATAGAAAGATTGAGAGAGCATCTTTAAAATCCCGGCGGCATTTATGGCACCCTAATGAATTTATGTGAGTTTCGATCTCGGTTACAGACAGCCTTGAAAAGAAAGTCACGAGCATAAAGATAAGTTGAGCATCGATAAGCGGTGAATCTATTCCGAACACTTCGGCATTAATCTGGTAAAACTGCCTGTATCTTCCCTTTTGCGGTCTTTCCCTGCGAAACATTGGTCCGATGGTATAAAATTTCTGTATCGGATCCTTTGCGTAAAGACTGTGTTGAATATAGGCTCGGACAACAGACGCGGTGGCCTCTGGACGCAGGGTGATAAGCCCCCTTTTTCCGTCAGGAAAGGTGTACATTTCCTTTTCCACAATGTCTGTATCTTCTCCGATGCTTCTGGCAAAAAGCTCTGCATGTTCCAGAATCGGTATGCGTATCTCCTTAAAACCAAAATCTTCGAAAAGAGAACGCGCTGTCTTTTCTATATGCTGCCATAGTTCAACTTCTTCCGGCAGTATGTCTTTAAAACCTCTTATAAGCTGAATCATCTGGTGATTTTCCTTGTAGCAGAAATTTACAAACGCAAAAAAGTGAGTTTTATAATTCCATTACTCCGCAGTAAAAATGAGTTTGTAAATTTTTGTGTATATAAACCCTCAATTGATGTGTAATTTTTTAAAGTGGTCAGTTTTTAACGCAGTTATACCAGGTTAGTCAATACCAATGTTTTGCTTGACAGTATTCATTATAAAATATTAATTGCAGTTAATTAAACCATGTATTTTGCTTGTTCAGGTGAGGATAAATATACTCAATAGTATCAAAAAGAGAAAGAACAATATTTGAACATCCTTTGTGAAGGATTTCCTGATCATGAAACATTCTATTGCGATAGTCGGATGTGGTAAGGTCGGCACATCGCTGGGAATATATCTTGCGGAAGCCGGCTATAAATTGGCAGGTTTTGCAAGTAAAAGCCTGTTATCTGCAAAAAGGGCTGCCGGAATTATAGAAACCGATAATTTCAGCGATGTTCCATGGGAAATAACAAAAGATGCTGATATAATTTTTCTGACAACGCCTGACAGCGCGATAGAAGATACATGCAGTAGTATTTCCTCTCATTCCGGTTTCCGCAAAGATGCCGTGGTATTTCATTGCAGCGGAGCTCTTCCATCCACCATTTTAGCTTCTGCAAAGGATTGCGGAGCTTTTACAGGTTCAATGCATCCTCTCCAGACTTTTGCTTCAGCCGAACTCAAATATAACCCGTTTCAGGGGATTGTAATTTCTGTTGAGGGTGATGACAGGGCTGTGTCTGTGGCAAAAGAAATTGCAGCGGACCTTGGAGCCGAGAGTTTCACAATTAAGACAGATACCAAAACTCTTTACCATGCATCCGCAGTTGTGGCATCGAATTATCTTGTAACATTGCTTGACATGTCATTCAGATTGATTGGAACAGCAGGGATTCCAGACAGGGATGCATTTAAAGTATTAAAACCCCTCATTGAGAACACACTTTCCAATATTGAACAGGTCGGGATTTCAAAGGCGCTGACAGGACCGATTGTCAGGGGAGATTCTGAAACCGTTGCAAAGCATATAGAGGAAATAGGGTCAAAAATACCGGAGCTGCTTGATCTTTATAAAACACTGGGTTGTCATACAGTGGATATTGCAATGACCGACAATGTTCTTTCAGAAAAGGATGCTAAAAAACTGAAAAGTATTCTCAAATAAAACGTGTTAGGTGTTAAGTGTTAAGAGCTTGATAAAACAGATAATTGCTTTAACCTAACACTTGATGGCCTTGTAAAAAGTTACGAAGTTAACTATAGATGGGACTTTTTACGACGCCATCAAATTTTATGCAGCTTTAGGGGATGAGCCGATAATTTTTCGTTTGTATGTTTCAATTTTTCCTCACCGGATATTACAGCGACAAACTGCTGCAAGCTGCTCTGATTAAAGTATTTTTCCGCTGTTTCACCAACATTGCCGCGGGTTAATGTTAAAAGCCGCTTTTTAAAACGTATGCGATCTTCGTCAGACAAGGATACAATTTTTCTATAAAATGCTTTTTTTGCCGCAGTACCCGGAGTATCCGGTTTGTCGATTCCAGAGCAAACTTGCAGAATTGCTTCCTTTACATCTTCATCAGTATAGTTTCCGGAATTTATAAAGTTTGCGGCATCTTCATATATTCTCAGGGTAGAAACTATATGAGGATCTCTGTAAGAACAGAAATTAAATATCCCGTCTTCAGAATTATACAGGGCAAACCCGCCGTATGCGCCGCCTTTTTCCCTTATCTCGCGATGAAGATACATAGATCTGAGTATTTTGCTGATTACAGACAGGGCCGGAGCATCTTCATGTTCCATGCGTACGGTTTTAAATGTTTGCGCAACAAATGAAACCGCGGAAGAGGTACTCCATCCTTCCCTGATGATTTCAGTGTCAGATTCGATTTTCGGGGCAGCAAACCCGTTTGATTTTCCATTTGTTAGATTGTCTTGTATGGATGCTGATAGAGAAGACGCGGCGGGTAGTGTGTTTTCTTCTCCGATAAGAGCTATTTTGAAATTAGCGATCGAAAAAAGGTTTTTGCCTGTTGATAAAAGGTCATCGGAAAGAGATTTCAGCTTGTGCTCTGAAAGATCATTGGTAATGTTTTTTATAAAATGCAACTGGTGGATGCCGTGCCATGTTTCACTGAGGGCGCATGTTGGCGACAGGTTCCTCGAAGCAAGCGACATCGCAAGACTGTGTCCGTTTTGCACAACCATCGATTCCAGGCCTGCTCTGTATTGGAGTAAAAGACTCTTTAATCGGTTTAGATCTGAAAAATTGAATTCGGATAAAAGTTCATTGATAATTTCAAACATTCTTTCCATGTTACGGACAAGGCATTTTCCACCAAAAGATATAAACGGCAAACAGTCGCCGGAGCTTTCAAAGCTGGTACGCGCGTGAGAGGATAATCCTATGCTGCCTGTATACGCATCGATAAGTTGAGCAATTTCCGTGTAATCACGTAATGCCGTGCCGATTTTTGGCAGAGCAAAGCAGAAAAAGGGCACAAGGGGAATTATTTGTTTTTGCAAAGATGCGGCGCCGGCAGCAGCCGTAAAGTAGAATATGCCGGATGTTGGCTGGCTATAACGGGTTATCATCGGTTTGCCGTATCCGGTTGTTTCTTCTACGCTGGAAATTGAAGGAGGAATATCTTCAATTTCCAGTGTTGGGAGGCATGAGACATCTTCTTTGCTTTCCTGCAGCGACATTAAAGTTTTTGCATCTTCTTTTATTTTATTTAGAGAAGAATCGCTCATGCCGGATCTAATATCTTCAAGCTTTGCCGCAACCCTTTTGTTTTCTTCATCTTCCATTAAACTGTCGGGAACGAGTGTAAGAAGTATTCTGTGAGAATTATCAAGAAAATACTTTTTTATACGGTTCTCAAAAAAACGGCCTCTTGAAAGCTGTTCACGAATCTTTTCAAGGTCAGTATCAAACCGTAAAATTCTTTCAACATCGCCGCCATGAAACCAGCTTCCTGAAATAGTTAAGAGTAATTTAATTCCATATGGATAAGGTGTGTTTGTCACTTCCTTGCGATGAAACTCTAACTGGTGAATGGCTGATTCAATAAGTTTTTTGTCTATTCCTGATTCGCACAGGTTTTTCAAGACATCAAATATGATTATTTCGATTTTTTCCGCGGCAGATTTCTCAACATCCTTGAGTCCGCAGACAAACATGGTATCCCTATTGTCAGAATCATAACCTGTTCCATCGCTGAGGGCTGCGCCAAGCTCCGAGTCTATCAATGCCTTTCGCAGGGGAGACGCTGAGTTTCCAAGAAGAATCTGTTCAAGCAGCGAAAGAACAAGAACCTCAAAAGAATCCTTGATATCTGCTGTCAGCCATGCCACGCAAGCCTGGCATTTTTTTGATGGATCTTCGTTTTTGCCGATCGGATATCGATATGTTGCTTTTTTCGGTTTACTCCAGCGTGGCTGGGATGGAACATCTGTTTTTGGATCAATCAGCTCAAAATTTTTTAAGATTTTATCATGGATAAAAAGGAGATGTTTTTTAAGAGCCATGTTTCCGTACGTATAAAAAAAAGCATTACTTGGATGATAATGACGTGTGTGGAAAGCCTTTAGCTGATCATATGTTAAATCCGGGATTATAACTGGATCACCGCCTGAGTTGTAACTGTAAGTTGTGTCAGGATAAATGGATTTTAAAAGAGACCGCGCCATTATTTCGACAGGGGATGACATGGCGCCTTTCATCTCATTATATACAATACCTTTATAAACAAGAGATTCGGAATCAGCATTTTTAAAAACACCTTCAACTTCCAGGCGGCAGCCTTCCTGTTTAAAGCTGAGTTTATCTATGTTTGGGAAAAAGGCGGCGTCAAGATAAACATCCATAAGGTTGTAAAAGTCTTTTTTGTTTTGTGTGGAAAAAGGATACATGGTCCAGTCCGAAGCAGTAAAAGCGTTCATAAAAGTGCTTAAACTTCTCTTTAACATGGAAAAGAATGGATCATGTACAGGGAATTTGCTGGAACCACACAAAACAGTGTGTTCTAATATGTGCGCAACGCCTGTTGAATCTTCGGGAACGGTTTTGAAGGCAACGCTGAATGTATTTTCTTCATCTTTATTGCTGATGTGAATATGCCTGGTGCCTGTATCAGCATACTCAAGTTCGTAAAAAACGGAATTGATTTCATCGAGCTTGACGATCCTTTTAACAGAATAGCCATAAACATTGTCGCCTATGTTAATGTCAGGATTATTTTTGTCCGGGATTACATCCATAAAGGTTCCATTATTGTTTGGTCGAGTGGTTGTGTAGTCGAGTGATAACTGCCTGAAGAAACGCTGCAAGAGTTTGAAGTGAACTAAAGTTAAGGAATTTTGCCAATTATATAAAATCAGTGGAGCGAAGCGACTCCACAACTTTAGGCACTTTTAACTTGTACGGCTTTAAGTAAAACAGAGGCACCAAAGCCTGGTCCTTTGGGCCAGGATTCTTTACCCAGTGCAGCCGTGTGCTTGGTTCTGTAATTATGAGGCAATATATATGCCGCGGCTTTTCCGTTTTATGTTATTCATCTGGTTGAGACGAAAAATAATATTGCGAAGCTTCTTTTCTCCAAAACCGGTTTTTGCCAGGATTGTGGGGAAATCCACACCCTTTTTGAAGCTTTTTATGATTTTCAATACCATATCAGAAGCAGTTTTAGGAGCTGCACCAACAGATGTTTTGCCTTTAGCGGTTTTAGTTGATACCTGTCTGCTTTTACCTTGTCTTGCTGTGGTTTTAATAAGATTTTCCAGCCTGTCAAGCCTTGTCAGCAGATTGTTAATATCTTGTTTGGTTGGAATGTTATATTGCCTCATAAAAAATTTGACCATTGCGTCAAAACTTACCGATTTCCCTTTTCTTTTAGTCATGAGAACCTCCTTATTATAATGAGCGATAAAGTATGAAACTTTTTACTTAGCCATCTATAGTTAAATTAATGACTTTTTATGAATTCATCACTATTTAATAATGAAGAGAAAGTCAAGAACCTGTTTTATTCCTATATTAGCGTTTCTATTGCTTAATATTAATGGCGTTGCAAAAAAGTTCGAAAAATGCTATCTGCAAAATGTGTTAAGCGTTAACTGTTTGATATGACGATTAAATATTTTATCTTAGCACTTAACACTTAACATCTGATACCTGATGAATTCATCAAATTTATCTTGATTTTTTTATATAGAAATTGTAAACTAAAAAGATTTATAATTTATCAGATTATACTTATAAGGTTATAATAATGTCCTGTAACAGCAGCACAAAAGAGATAGTCGGTTTTTGTATTATTATCGCAATATGCATCTCTTTGTCTGGCCTATGGCCCTTTGTTCAATGCTCTGTCGCCGGGCAACAGATCGACATCCAGCATGAATCCGAGTCAACTGATTTACCGAAGCAAACCGATTCGGCTATCTATGCTGATCAAATCAAGCTGAAAAAGATTACCTGCCTTTATATTATCAGGGAGGACTATAATGGTCTGAAACTGTCTTATCCATCCAAATTATTCTTCGATTCTGTAAAAAAGGAGATCTATATTACGGATTCCGGACACAGCAGAATATTGGTATATACTTATGATTTTTACCCGCTTCTTAGTGTTGGAAAATCAAACGGCATCAAAACTCCTGCAGGCGTGGCGGTTGATCCTGAGGGGCATCTTTTTGTTGCTCAGTCATCCGGCTTAAAAGAGAAGGGAGCAAGAATAACGGTATTGGATCCTTCATTAAGGTGGAGCAAGAATTTTTTTTTTGAGGGATTTGAAAACGCGGATAGTTTTCACCCAACAAATATTGCCATCAGCAAGGCGGGCAAATTCTATGTGGCCGGCGTCAGCTTTCATGGCGTGGTGATTTTGAATGAGGATGGAACGTTTTGCCATCTCATGAGTCCTGTTGACAGACTGGGAAAAGGTGAAGAACAAAAAGCCACGATATGCGATGTGGAGATAGACAGCTCCGGCAGGATATACCTTTTGAGTGAAGACATGGGCCGTATTTACGTATATGATGACAAGGAAAATTTCCTGTTTAAGTTCGGCCAGAAAGGCGGGGGATCCAGCAAGTTGAGCCGGCCAAGAGGAATGACTATAGATAAGCACAACAAAGTGATTTATGTAATCGACTACATGCGGCATACCGCAAACGCCTATTCAGAAGACGGACGTTTTTTGTTTGATTTTGGCGGCAAAGGCTGGGGCAGAGGTTGGTTTCAGCATCCAAGCGATATCACCGCGGACGACTCTGGAAATGTGCTGATCGCAGACACTTTTAACAACAGGATACAGGTCTTTAAAATAGAAGTGATTCGGTCTGTTGCAGTGGCTGAAAAAGTTAAACCAAAAGATATCATCACAAAAGAATTAGTCAAAGAGATAAAGCCGGAAGCTCCCGCCGGAAAAGAACTATCAGAGCGAGTGACCGCACAGCATTATATCTTGACTGCAAACATGAACCTGCGGGAAAAAAGCGCTACAAGCAGCAGGATCATTCGGTTGATGAAAAAAGGCGAAGAGTTTGAAATCCTGAGCCAGGACAAACACGATGAATTAACTTCATGGTATTTTGTAAAAACAGGATCCGGGCGCACAGGCTGGTTATGCGGAATCTATCGCGGAAAAGTCATGTTTGAAAAAAAGAAATGAGGACATCATGAGGAAAAGAATTGCGGCAAAATTCCTGGTTTTTCGTTTGATAATAGTTGTGCTGGCCTTAGTTTCTATTGCAGCATGTATTTTTGAACCTACCTCCAAGGAGCTCCAATTAACCAATAAGGGCCAGGTCTTCTTCTATCTTTCCTGTTCACAAAAACCTACATTTGATATCTCCTTTTCTATCTCCGGCATGAGCTTTATGAACAAGGAGGGAAAGTGGATCGATGTGGCGGTGGATAAGTGCATTCATTCTTTCGGGTTCGCTCAGAGTCAGATCAAATTGTGTGAGCTTCATCTGCCTGCCGGAAAGTATGAACGGATAAGGTGGACAATTTCTGAGGCAAAACTGGAAAAGTATGGAAAAATCTTCAGCCTGGTTCTTCCCCAGCCCGGGGGAAACCATTTTTTTGATATGGAGTTTTCTGTATTTTCCGGGGAGAGTTTTGCTTTTTTTGCGGACTGGAATCCGGAAGAGTCTGTTTTTGATAAATATCTTTTCAGGCCAAAGATGATCATGCGGAAACAGAGTATAGAGATTAAAAATATTTTACTCTATGTTACGAATATGGGCTCTAATTGCGTTACCGTTATAGACAGGCAGCAGGATAGGGTGGTAGCAACTATTGCGGTAGATCAATCGCCTATGGGAATTGTGGTAAGCCCGGATGGGGATAAGATATATGTAGCCAATTTCGACACCGGCAATATTTCGGTTATCGATACCGATTTAAACAGGGTAATCAACACAATCGCCAATTTTGGATATAGTCCTGCTGAACTCGCCTTGTCCGGGGATGGCTTGACACTTTACGCAACCAACCCGGATTCAGACAATATCTCCGTGATAGATACTCTTTCAAATACGGCAACCGATTTTATATCTGTGGGGAAGAATCCTGCCGGCATTGTGTTCGATCAATACAGACGCAAGGTCTATGTGGCAAACAAAGCGTCAAATTCCGTATCGATCATCGACGTGAATACCAGTGCTGTGGAAGATACTGTAACAGTCGGTTTTAATCCCACCGGCATGGCCATTCACCAGGATAAGCTATATGTGATTAATGTAGGTTCAAACAGTATTTCTGTGATAGACATCCCGTCTTATTCGGTTACAAAAACGATACTTCTGAGTCAAAAGCCCATGTGGCTTGTGTCTGGCTTGTCAGGCCGGATTTACGTGTCTAACACCGGCAATGAAGTTTCCTTCATATATACCTCTATGGATATGACTACCGGAAACATATCGGTTGGGGACCTTCCTTCACAGATGGTTGTCGAGTCGTTGAGAAGAAAACTTTACGTGGTTAATACCCTGTCAGAGGATCTATCTGTTATTGATCTTACAACAAGACGACTGAAAACGGCCATTCAGGTAGGGAGAGGGCCGCATGGGATTGCGATGATTGAGGAGTGACTGAGAGCAGAGGTTGGATGTCAGATGTCAGGGATCAGATGTCGGAGCAAGGATTGTTGATTGAAAAGACAGAATAAATCCCGTCCAAGCGGGACATAAATCATCAATCCAAATGGGATTTAGGGATTAGATTTGGATGAATTGGTCAATTGAGACAAACCACTAATTAACGAATTAACGAATCTATGAAATATTGGATTGCTATTTTTTTGCTGACTCTGATCTGCTTCCGGGGAGTCTACGCCGGAGATGATATCAGTGGTTCGGCCAACCTTACTTATTGTTCGACCAAAACAAAGACCGGTGAAGAAGAAAAAAATTCCTGGGGTTTTACGCAGAACTATAATATTCGGGCGACCAAGGAATTTACTCCTAAAGTCAACTTTGCCGCTAATCTTGGAATTAATGTAAACGAGACAAACGATACTAAAACAACGCGGTTGACTCCGGATATAAGGCTTAATCTAAGAAATGAATATTTTTCTGCTGATACAGGCTATCGGATTACTGAAAAAGGTCTCGATATCCTGACCATGGTTTCAGACGAAGATCGCTTGACGACCGAATCGTGGAACGTCAATTTATCCACAAAGTCCGAAAAATATCCCAAAGTGCGACTCCGTTACAACGAAGACATGAACTATGACCACCTGGCAGTACGCGAGACAAATACCAAAACCACTAATTTTTCCGGAAGTGCTGATTATGCCTTCCGTTTTTTGAATTTTAACTACGATTATAAAAACAATGTTTCGGATAATTATGTTACAGAATCCACAACGGAGACCAATACCAATGAAGGAAGAGTCGATTTCAGAAAGTCGTTCTGGAAAAACAAGATTGTAACTTCGGGAACCTATTCGATCACAAACAGAAAGACGGAAACCACAACAGGGGGGCAGGATGTCGAGGTTGCCGAAAAAAAGACAGTGTATACCGGACTTTATGCTCATGATTCTGCCCCACTGTCAGGAACTCTTGATGATACTTATGATGCTCTCAAGGATGGCAACAAAGCGACGCGCGTTACCACGCCCACGGAGATCAACATTGGAGGAAGTGGAAACACCAACCAGAACATTGGGCTGGACCTCACTTTTTCCACTGAAATTGACAAAATATATCTTTATACGGAATCACCCAACATCAACTTCGACAAGAACAACTTTGTATGGGATGTGTATTCAAGTACTGATAACGCTACATGGACGCTGATAACCTCTGGAGCCAGTTTCGACTATGACACAAATCAGAAGCGGTTTGAGATCTCGTTTACCGCACCACCGGCCACATATTTTAAGGTAGTCAATGATGATAATGATGATAATGATCTCTTTGTCACAGAGATCGAGGCCTACGGATCTACGACCCAGGCCGCCTTTACCACCACTGATACCGAACAAACAACCCAAACAACCCAGGCCAATCTTAGATATAAGCCCACGGATTGGCTCTCTTTTACGTATGATTTTACGCAGGACGAGCAGGAGAGTGAGGAGACGGGTGCCGACTCAACCAAAACCAAGCGGTCAAGCCATGATATATCCGGTCGCATTGGAAAAGAGTTTAAAGCTCATAAGTATCTCAAAATCCGGCCGGAGTATCGCAGACGCCAGGAGTATAAATATGATTCTGAGACAGAGACAAAGGATAAGACAACCGATACTTATCTGCTGCACTTTCTTTCATCTCCCCTCAAAGCCCTTAACACCGACCTTTTGTTGAATTATACGGTATCAAAAGAAGACGGCGAAACCCACTCAAAGAACTCATCCGCTCTGTTTCAGGTGGCGGCAAAGCTTCGTGAAGGGGCGGATCTGGATGTGGATGTAAATATCACCCGTTTGGAAAATCCTGTCAGTCAATCCGAGACAACCACTAAGTCTATTAACTCAAATCTACGTCTGGAGCTTACCAGAATGTTGACAGCTGAAATTGAATATGGTAGAAATTGGACAGAAACACAAAATTCAAGCGGTGGTACAACTGGTCAAACTTCCAATGCCAAGACTATATTTAACTGGCGGCCGTCTCATTATTTTTACTTCAGAGCGTCTTACGGCATTGACAGGGATGAGCAGACAGGAGAGGAAACCACTCAGCAGCAGTATAACATGAACTGGTTGATGACCGAAAAGATGCGGCTTGACATGGGGTATATCTTGAACAGAAATGGTACTATCAGCTCAACTTATTCTTCTGACCTTTACTGGAATTTGAGCCGGATTTTTACCTTAAGATTCGGTTATAATTGGACCTGCCAGGAGGCAGATCCGATAACGAAAACACAGACTTTTACCACGAATCTTTCAGCAAGGTTTTAAAGCAGGGGCCGGGGATCAGGGGTTAGTGGTTAGGGGGTCAGGGATTATAATCCTGATGACTTGGTGGCTGAATATTTATGAATGGAAAACAGATGAATAATATAAGTTGTATCAAGCAAACCGTATTTTTACTTGCGGTATTGTCGCTATTTTACAGTTGCGCTGGTCCTATGAGTTATATCCACCCTACGGCAGATCTTACATATATTAAGACAGTAGCTATTGTGCCTCTAAAAAACCTGACTAAGGAAAATGAAGCGGAAGGCAAGGTAATGAATGTCGTGGCTGCTGAGGTGTTAAGGCGGGGTGTATTTGATGTTGTTGAATTCGGAGAGGTGGATAAGGTATTGAGGGAAGAAGGGGCTAAGAAAAAAGAAGGTGTCATCAGCAAAAGTATTGCTGAAAGGGCCGGAAAACGGCTGAACGTCCAGGCCTTTATTGTAGGAGCGGTTGAAGAATATGGTGTATCGCGTGCAGGGAGCAGCGCTTATCCGGAAGTCTCCATTACTTTAAAGCTGATAGATGTAAAATCTTATAAGATCCTCTGGGAAGCGACACACAACGTAAAGGGAGCAACCATTCTGGATCGGCTCTTCGGCATCGGCAAAAAGAGCTCCAGCGATCTTTGCAGGGAGTTGATTGAAGAGATGTTTGATACCTTGTTTGGGGGATAGAGGGATTGTTGATTGAGTGAAAAAATATTTATTTATCCTATCAGTTATTTTAGCCTTTTTGCTTTCAGGGTTGTCAGGCCGCATTTTGTGGGCGGAGGATGTGGTAACAATAAAGAGAACAGCAGTGATACCTTTTGGCATATTTACCGCCGGAGATATTTCCATTAATGTAACGAGTCTTATATCGGATTCTCTCATAAAGAATGAATTCAAGGTTGTTTCTCAGGATATCCTGGAAAATTTCCTTGCCAAAAGAAGAATCCGCGGAACGGAATTCTTAGACAGATCGGTTATCAGAGAAATGGGAGCTGTTTTAGAGACGGATGTCCTGCTGCTCGGATCAGTTGATCTCTTTGAAGATGGTGAAAATCCACAGGTAGCCATAAATGCCCAGATGATAAATTGTTTTGATGGTTCTGTTGTTTGGGCTAACTCTATTTCACGCACAGGGGACGACTTTGCCACATTTCTCGGCCTGGGCAGGATAACTTCTTTGAAGAAGTTGGTAGGCATCACGGTGGAGGAACTCTTAAGCAACTTGCCCTCTATTGTCAATTCAGCCGGCTCATCCGTAACTCCTATTGAGATCACACACGCAGGTTTTTTTCCTGATGTGTTAAGAGGCGGTGAGACAACACGTCTCTTAATAGAGGTTAAAGAGATCACCGGAAGGTTGCTTGATATCAAGGCATTTGTTCTTGATAGTGAGATTGATCTTAAAACCGAGGATGGAATATGGTATGCCGGAACTATTTCAGCTCCTGCCATTGATGGAGTCTATCCGCTGAAGATTTACGTATTGGACCAATTGGACAGGCTTTTTAGTATGGACTCCGCAGCCAGTCTGACTGTTCACAACAGCTGGCCGGAAATCGCTCTTTCGTTTCCGCACAGGCTTGTATCTCCTAATAATGACGGCATAAATGACTATATTCAATTCTTTCCTGAACTTCTGAAAGCAGTCACGTTAGAAAGCTGGCAGGTTGAGATTACAGATAAAGCCGGCAACATTGTGAGGTCTGAAGACGGTTTTGGCGTGCTGCCCGCAGGTTTTATCTGGAAGGGTGATAATAATAAATACAAAACTGTTAAAGATGGAACATATTTCTGTAGATTGTTTGTGGAAGATAAGGCGGGCAACAGGACATCTACAGTAAAGGAGAAGATCATTGTTGACAAAACTCCGCCTGAGACTTTCGTTGTTCTTGCCGGGGAAAATGAAGAAAGCCTTACCCTGTCGCTGGAAATCAAAGATATAAGCGAAATAGCCGATTGGGAAGTTATTGTTTACGACAGAACAGGCACTGAAGCAGGAAGGTTTGAGGGCAAAGGGAATATTCCGGCAACCATTGTCTGCCCAATAAAAAAAACAAAAAAAGACCTGAGCCCGGAAAAAGCGAATATGTTTGTCTATTCACTTGAAATAAGAGATATAGCGGGAAACAGGCTGCAAATAGAAAAACAACCCTTAAAACCACTTGAACTCGAAGTAACTGAGATTGAGCCTGAGAAAAAAAAGCATGAATGGGTTGAGGATTTTTGAGTTGATGGACTCGCAAAAAATTGGTTTTCACATTGCAAAGGTCTCAAAGGCTGAGCGGACAAGAAGGTTTATTTTTTTGCTTGTTATTTTGGGATTCATTTCCGGTTGTTCTTCATCCGGTACTCCGTACACCTATGTCAGAAAAAACCATGATCAGCCGGCAGTCAAAAAGGTTGCGGTTTTGTCTTTTTACAACAATACAAAAATTACCGGAGCAAGCAAAATTGTAACAGGGGCATTTATCGCAAACCTGATTAAAACGAGAAAATTTAAGGTGGAATTTTCAGGTAACATCAAGAGTTTTCTTGTTAGCGAGCGAATTATCGTGAGAACCGGCATTGATCTCAATACTATCAAGCTTGCGGGAAAAAGATTGGGAGTGGATGCCGTTATTATAGGTCGGGTAGAAGAATTTATAGGGATAGAGAAAAAGAAAAGGAGCGTTATTCCCGTGGTTTCCATCAGTTCGAGGATGGTGGACGCCCGAACAGGAAAGATTTTGTGGATGGCGCAATACAGAAGAACCGGTGACGACTACATAAAGGTTCTTGATTTCGGCAAGGTCAGGTCGGTGGGCGAATTGACCAGGAAAATGGTTTTGGAGATGATTGAGACGATACCCTAAGCGGGGAAGGCGCTTGTAACTTTTTATGATGAGAAAATTATCAGTATTTACTTTGATGACACTTTTTTGGCTTGCAGCCGCAAATATATATACACCCTATTCTGCGGCTGCGGATACAACCGTTCTCGCGGAAATCAATGGTGACATTGTTGATGAAGGCGCTCTTCAGGAGAGGATTAAGGCTATTCACAGGAATAAGCTGCAAATTCGGTCTGAAGAAGGCGCGGGCGGCATAGAGATTCTGAATATTGTTGAAGAGATGATTGATGAGCGGCTCATGATTCAGGACGCGTACAGGGTGGAACTTGACAGGTCTGCTGATTTTACAAAAAAGATTGAATCTTTCGTGATTACTCGGTCTGTCATCAGATTAAGAAAAGAAGTAGTCTTTGATAAAATCAACATCAGCGATCAAGATGTTTTGGACTATTTCAAAGAGCACTATGAGAAAGATGAACCGGCTTCTGAAGGAATGTTTAAAAAGGTAGAAGCGCGAATCAGAAAAAACCTCAAGAAGAAAAAAGAGAAAGAACTGTCTGACAACTTTATTTCCGAGCTAAGAAAACAGGCGGATATATGGATTGATCAGGACCTGATTAACCTGCTTGACCCTGGAAAGAATTACTCAGGAAAAAAGTTGGTGGTGGCGGGCGTAAATGGTGATATGATTTCCCTCGATAGTTTTCTTCATGATATGAAATATGCAGCTCAATATCAGCCAGGGACATCTCTTTTGTTGAAAAACAATGGATATCCGGAAAAAATGCAACCAGAGTTAAAAGAGAAAATTTTAGACAAACTGATTTTATTCAAATTGATCGACCAGGAGGCGTTAAAGCGAAATTATGTCAACGAGCCTGCATTTATGGATATGGTTAAAAAACGTAAAGATCGGCTTCTTATCAATGAATTTAAGGCAAAGCTAATCTATCCCCTATCAATTCCAACAGAAAATGAGTTGACACAATATTATGAAAAACATATAAATAATTTCAAGAAAAGTTATGAAGTCTGGTTCAGGGAGATGATCTTTAATGTTCGTAAAGATGCTGAGAAAGCCCTTAAAGAATTAAAGTATGGCGCGAGTTTTGAGTTTTTGGGATCTCGGGTGTCGGAAAAATGGAAGCCAAGGCAAAAGATTGTATGGGTTAATGCTGATTTCTTTTCTCCTGCAATCAGGAAGGAATTAAACCGGCTGAAACCAGGTGAGATCAGCGGGGTAATCGCTGATGGCAGACAATACAAGATCATTAAATTAAAGGGCAAAAGAGGAGGGGAACCCATAGAGTTCTCCAGTCTTGTCAATACATTAAAAAAAATCGTGGGCCAAAACAACTTCAACAAAGTGCTTTCCAAGTATTTGGCAAAATTGCGTAAAAGTTCCAGAATAAAGATTAACAAAAAAGTTTTGCGACAGATAGAAGAAAAATACCGGAACAATTAAGCCATGAAATTTATAAAACCAGCTACTATATTGCTGTTATTGATTGCAATTATCATCGTGGGGATTGTTTCCTGCAAGAGAAAAGCGCCAGGGCAGATTGTAAGAAAAAAATGCGTTGAGTGCCATCAAAAAAAGGTTGATGAGTTTAAGAAGGCAGGGATTGTCCATAAGCCTGTAAAAAGCAACGAGTGTGAATCGTGTCACAGACCCCACGGGATGATCGGGGGCGTTTACTTAAAGGTGAGCGAAAAGGAGCTGTGTTACATCTGTCATAAAGAGATGAAAAGCGTGCTTGACAAAAAGCATGTTCATGCTCCTGTAAAAGAAAAAAACTGTATAAGTTGTCACAATCCACATTCGTCCGAAAATAAAAACCTGTTAAAAGGCAAGGGAAATAATCTTTGTTTTGTTTGCCATTCAAAAGACTCTTATACAAGAAAAACACAACATGAGCCATTATCCGACAAGGGTTGCCTGACATGTCATGATGCCCATGGTTCTGATTATGAACAACAGCTATTTAACACGACGAACGATGTATGTGCCAAATGTCATAATTTCAAAGGTTCCGGGTTTGTCAAAAGCCACTCGGGCTATAAGGTGAACAATAGCAATTGTGTGTCGTGTCATACATCACATTCCTCTTCAAACCCCAAGTTGCTGCGCGAATTTATTCATAAACCCCTTGACAAAAAGGAGTGCAGCGCATGCCATAACCCACCTGAATCGGCGCAGGCTTTAGAACCGAGGGAGAAGGGCGCAAAGCTTTGCTATGGTTGCCATGCAAAAGACAAGGCGGATTTTAAGAAAGCTCATATCCATTCACCGGTTCAGGATGGAAATTGCCTGTCATGCCACAGTCCACATGCCACTGACAACAAATATGCAACGCTTCTGCCTGATGGAAAGCTTTGCTATTCGTGCCATAAAGAAAAAGAAAAGTTAATTAAGAAACAACATGTTCATAAGCCGGCAGGAGAGAACAATTGTACATCCTGTCATAATCCCCATGCATCAAACAACGATTATGGATTGAAAGAGGCCGGCAAAAAGCTTTGTTACCAGTGTCATAAGAGAGACGATTTTACGCGGTCAAATGTTCACAATCCTGTTAAGAAAGGAGATTGTGTTGTTTGTCACGAACCCCATGCATCAAATAACAAGTTTGAACTCCAGCGCGCCGAAGTTGAGCAGTGTTATAGCTGCCATCAAAAAGAGAAGATACTCTTTGATCGCGTTAATGTTCACACTCCTATCAGGATCGGACAATGTGTTGTCTGCCATAGCCCCCACTCTGCAAGCAGGGAAAAGCTTTTGATCCAGAAAAAAAACAAACTCTGCTTTAATTGCCATAAGGGGATGCTTGATGAGGTGAAGGGGGGAAGTGTTCATGAATCTTTTGCAAAGGGCCGATGTCTTACATGCCACGATGAACATGCCGGCGACAACGATTTTCAGTTGATTAAAATAGGAGCGGATAATTGTTATGGGTGTCACGGAGACATTCAGGCTCTTTCCCAAAAAAGCAAATACACCCACATGCCGATTAAAGAGGGAGAATGCACATTCTGTCATAATCCCCACGGGAGTAAAATAAAAGGACGATTAAACAGACTTGCAGGGAGACTCTGCCTGTCATGTCACTCTGATCTGGCGCTTCATATTGAAAAGGATAAATTTCAGCATACGCCGGCAAAGGAAGAGATGTGTTTGAAGTGCCATGTGCCGCACTATGCAAACATTGAAAACTTACTTGCAGGTAAAGGGGCGAGCCTTTGCAAAGGTTGTCACAGCCTCAATGCTCCGGCTATGATGGATGCTCACAGCGCAATTCCTGTCGCCGGCACAAATTGTATAGGCTGTCATGAAACGCACAGCTCGGAAAACGAAGCTTTGATACATAAAATAATGCATCCTCTGTTTAAGGACGGCAACTGTAAAAAATGTCATTAGTTGTAACAGTGAGCTAAAATGCCTAAAGTTAAAAATCACACATTCTTGTTTTATTTGATATTTTTCGTGGTATTCCTGTTATCCATGATGGTTGCTCCTGTGACTGATGCAAAAGGCATGGATGTCGGCTTTAAAAAATGCATGGAATGTCATCCCGGGATTCAACAGGAAATGGCTCAAAAGAGGAAACACGAGCCTTTTAAAAAATATCAATGTTCAAGCTGCCACAATCCCCATACCTCAAATTACGAACATCTAATAAAAGATGAAATCAGCGTGTTGTGCAAAAGCTGCCATAAAGGCAAAAAAGGGAGCTTTGACAAAAAATACAGCCATCCTCCTTTTGAAGAAGGAGCGTGCCTGAAGTGTCATAACCCTCATTCGTCAAAAAATCCCAAACTATTAACGGCAAGAGGGGAACAACTCTGCTTTAGCTGCCATGCCGGCAAAGAGATGTTTTCAAAAAAGAACAAGCACGATCCTGCCAAGAAAGGTAATTGTTTAAGTTGCCACAGCCACCATACGTCCGATTATGAGGAGCTGGTCGAAAAGAGTCCTAAACAGATATGCGTCAAATGTCATTCGATTAATAACAAAAAAGCGAAAAAAGCTCACCTTAATTATCCTGTGCAGGATACCAATTGCATTTCCTGCCACAATCCCCACGGATCAAATCGCGGCAAGCTGATCAAGGAAAACTCACACAAGCCGTTTTCCGGTAAGAAATGCACTCAATGCCATAAGCCGGCCGGATCAACAGATCCGCTGAGCATAAAAAACAAGGGAATATCGATTTGCATTACCTGCCATCCAGGGGTTAAAGAGGACTTCAGAAAGATCAACACCCATGTGGGAGAAGGCGTTTTTTGCACCGACTGCCACAGTCCGCATGCTTCGGATGAGCCTCACCTGAAGAAGGCAAAAGAGAAAAAAATATGCACTGCCTGTCATCAGGATACAAAAGAGCGCTTAAAAGACAAAAATAACAAATACAAGCACCCCTTGGTTATGAAAGGAAAATGCACTGACTGCCATCGTCCCCACGGATCCAACTTTGAGCTATTGTGCAGGACTGATGAAATTTCCGCGTGTGTTAATTGCCACAAAAGACATGCTACGTTCACCCATCCTGTTGGAAAAGGCACTATTGATCCGAGGTCCAAGGGGGAGATTCGCTGCAGTACCTGTCATAACCTGATGGGAAGCCCTTATAGTTTTGCTTTGAGATTTGATCGAAAAAAGCAGTTGTGTATTCAATGTCATAAGGGGTACTGACTAGAGTAGAGAGCTTAGAGCGTGGAGAGTAAAAGACCTTTGAAAAATGCCGTTTTTTGTCATCCCCTGCGTCATTTTTTGTCATTCCCGCAAAGACGGGAATCCGGTAAATTCAATCAGTTATAGACTCCCGCTTTCGCTGGAGTGACGTACAGAATGACTTTTTACGAATTCATCAAGTGTTAGGTTAAAGCAATTGCCTGTTTAATCATACTCTTAACACCTAACACGGTTCGTAAAAAGTGGTTTTTTGACTTTTTACGAGACCATCAACTTTAGGCACTTTTTATATTCAATTCCGGTTTGTCCGGGGTAAGGTGGTAATTGTGCATAGAAAGATCAATTTTGCTATTCCGGTTTTAATCCTGACTTTAATTATGTCTGCAACCGCATTTTGTTCGTCAAAAGAACCGGTTAAATACCTGACATCAATCACCGGGAATAGCGAGATAGGCCATTTTGGCCTGCTTGGCGGTCTCTTTTTTGACGAAAACAAAAAGAGGTTATATTCCACAGACACAACAAATGGCAGAATTCTTGCATTTGATTTTAATGATAAGTTTAAATATATCTCGGAATTCACCGGCGGAGGCGCTCTGACATTACCGACAAGCATAGTCAAAGACAGCAGGGGTAGATTTTTTGTGGCCGAACCCGTAAAGGGACAAATCCTGGCTATCGATATCGGGAAAAAATCTGTCAAACCGATCGATCTTTCTACTGTTTCCGGGGCTAATCCGTTTTATCCTGGGAATATGGCTATTGATTCAGAAGATCGTTTGTATATTGTGGATAAAGCTAATAAGCGGATTATTGTCTTTGATTCAAATTTGCAATTTGAGAGACAAATTCCTGTCAAAGGAAGCCATGGCCTCATGGATGTGAAGGTTGATGCACAGGGCCGTATCTATGCGCTAAGCGCCATTGATGGTTCGATTTGCGTTTATAACAGAGAGGGAAATCTTCTTTTAAAGTTTGGAACCAGAGGTACCGGTAAGGATGAATTCGATTTCCCAACAAGCCTTGCTATGGATCGAAAAGGGCTGATCTATGTAATGGATCAGCACAAAAATAAGGTTCTTGTCTTCAACAATAAAGGCCGGTTTCTATATGCTTTTTCACAACTCGGCTGGAGAGAAGGACGACTGCACCGGCCTTCTTTTATCCATATAAACAGTTCAGGCCGGATATTTATCGTTGACCGGGCCAATACACGCATTAGTGTCTTTGAAATTGGTAACCGTTAACGGTTGCATAGTTCATTGAAAAAACCGTGAACCGACAACCGTGAACCATTGCCTGGTACTGGAATAAAGGGAGCTGTTTTGAAAAGGTTGTCTTTCAGCATAATATTGATCCTTTTGATCATAGCCGCATCAAATGCTCCTCATGCGAAGGTGACAGGAATGTGCTCAAACTGTCACACTATGCACAACAGTCAGGGTGGGGCTTCAATGGCGACATATGGAGGGTTTGGTGATGCTCCTTTCTCGAGCTTGGTACGTGGCAACTGTCTGGGCTGTCATGGTCAGGCTTCTGATGGTTCGGAATACGTGACACTGGGCACCCAAAAAATCCCTCAGGTCTATCACGCCACTGGCGGCACAGACTTGGCAGCCGGCAATTTTAAACATATTACAACCGACGATACCTATGGTCATAATGTAGACTTTCTTGGTAATGCAGAAGGTGTTTTAACCTCCGGGCCTCCAGGTGATGAAAACAGTACAGGGATTACAACAGACTTAACCTGTGCCGGGACAAAAGGCTGCCATGGTGACCGCGGTACAGCGGGCAATTTCGATAGTATTAAAGGTGCCCATCATGATGGGGTGAGTGGGCTTTGTGATACTGCTGATACAGTGGCCAACAGCTACCGATTCTTAAAAGGCGTAAAGGGTCATGAAAATATGGATGCCACCTATCCATGGCAAAATAAAGACTCCACCATCCACAATGAATATTATGGTGCTTCCAGCAAAGGCACTGAAAGTGACAAGACAACTGCTGGCGGAAATACTATAAGCGGTTTATGTGCTGAATGTCACGGGAACTTTCATGGGCCGGGCTTAGATGATATAACCAGTGATGCTGCTTCGCCATGGCTCAGACACCCGACAGATATTGTTTTAACAAATTCTGGCGAATATACGGCCTACACAACTTACAGTATAGTGGCTCCAGTTGCCAGATCAACAGTCTATGGCACAATAAACACTGCTGATCCAAACGCCGTTGTAGCCTCAGGAACAGATATTATCATGTGCCTTTCTTGCCATGGTGCTCATGCTACAGCCAATTACAAGCTGATGCGCTGGAATAACAAGGCAAATATGACCGGCTGTGTTGTCTGCCATACGTCAAAGCAATGACAAAGCATGGCTTTTGTGGTTTGAAAAAATAAAATGAATTGGTAATGAAAAAGTGATTATGAGGAACAAAGGTGAGACCATGAAAAATTATTGTGATTCATGTAAGGTTACAGTAGGTGTTCTCATTTGCTTCTTTTTTATCTTCGGTATGACCTTAAAAGGGGAAGCAGCCAATGTCTCCAATGTGTCAGCAAACCCTAACCCCTTTAACCTCGATATAGAGAATACCGCCATTTCATATGACTTGAACACCTCAACCATACTCTGGTTGAGGATCCATAATGCATCCGGCATTCTGAAGCGTAACCTTGTAGTGCCTTCCGACAACTATACTGAGAATAGAATCAGCGGCAGCAATTCAGAAGTATGGGATGGAACGGATGACATCAGTGACATTGTACCAGACGGCACCTATCCCTATTATATCGACGACATATCATATGCAGGTGCTTCTACTACAGGATCTTCTCCTTATGACCTGGTTGTTGACCCTTCCGACAGCCAGAATCTCTGGATGACCTCATCGGATAACAAACTTTACAAATCGACTGATAGTGGTTTCAGTTGGTCTCAGGTAATTTACGGAGGCAGCGGCCCTGCTTATGGGATCGCCATAAGTAATGACGGACAGAAGATCTATGTCATGGATAACGGAGCCAAGAGGCTTTACTATTCAACAGATGGCGGCATTAACTGGAGTAATTATTCCCTGGGGTGGGGAATGATGAGCTCCCAACCCTATGATATAGCTTGTAATAGTGATGGAACCATACTCTACGGTGTGGATCAGGGTACAAACAAGGTTTATAAATCTACCAACTCTGGATCCAGTTGGAATAGCGGCACGACACCACCAGGCGCCGTCCAACTTTCAGGCATTGCCATTGATCCTTCAGACAGCAACACTATTCTTGTAGCAGATGTGGGGGCTACCAGGGTATATAAATCCACTGATGGCGGATCCAGCTTTACTACCATTCTCAGCTCTTCAGGAATAGGGGACGGAGAATTCAACGGTGGAAACGGGCCCTATCAGATATCTTTTGATACTAATGGTTATTACTGGGTGAGTGACTGTGGTAACCACCGGATTCAGCAGTTTGATTCCAACAACAATTGGGTGATGACTGTAGGCGGGCCGGGTTCAGGCATAGGTGATTATCAATTTAATTCTAACGGTGTCAGGTTAGGTATTTTTGTGGCCTCTTTCACCGGACAGCAGTATTTGTATGTAGCTAATTATAATCATACAGAGATTAAAAGATACGCCTATGGCAACTATGCTTCCACCACTCATATTATGATATCTGATCTTATGCCGCCGGCTGTTATAACCGATCTGGCAACAACAGGGATGGTGGATTCAAATTCAATAGAACTGACCTGGACGGCGCCTGGTGATGATGGTAACGATCCTGGCACACAGGCCTCAAGCTATGATGTCAGATACGCTAAGGCGCCTATTACCACGGATGCTGAATTCTTGGCAGCCGGCCAGGCTGCAGGCGAGCCGGCCCCTTCTGTGCAAGGAACAACAGAATGTTTTGCAGTTGCCGGATTGGAGTCAAATACCGTATACTATTTTGCCATAAAGTCTTTGGATGAGGCTAATACATCCGACCTCTCTACCACCAGTCCCTCTGGAAAGACCGGTCTTCTTTTTGACTGGAATATAGTTTCATGTCCTCTACAGCCGGTACCCGATGATTCAGGTTCGGTATTCGGGGACGACGCTGGCTTGGACTGTATGAGTTATTGGTATTCTACCTGGAACGGTATAGATGATCCTGATTATGCTGGTTGTTGGCAAAAGGCTACTACTATTGTTCCAGGAAAAGGCATTTTTCTTTTTTCAAATAAGACAGATGACTCCACCGATGCTTCAGGTACTGAAATCACCGATGCCTCATACACACTCTCTCTGAATGCCGGCTGGAATTTAATCGGAAATCCCTATTTAACAGGCGTAAGCCTAAGTTCTTGTGATGTGATTTACAACGCTTCGACCAACACCTATGCGGATGCTGTGATTTCAGGATGGATAGGAAATGCCGTTTACATATGGAATGGTAGTACCTATGACTTTATTCAATGGGATTCTGCTAAGTTAGAGCCATGGAAGGGTTACTGGATATTTTTCTACTATGACCTCGATCTGGAGATCTATAAACCTTAGCCAGAAGGAGAGCAGATATGTATAGAAGGATATGCCAAGCGTTTTTAGTCACTTTAATTTCAATTAGTTTTTCCTCTTCTGCTTATTCAAGCTCCGACTGGAAGTTAACCTTGCGGGTATCAGGCGGGGAGACTTATGGTTACTGTATTGCCGGCGTCAAAGATGGTGCCGATGACGGGCTGGATAACGCGTGGGACATTCCCGCTTTGTCTGATAGCGATGATGATATTTGTACCTATTTTCCGCACCCGGAATGGGACCATGTGTTTGATACATTTAGCCAGGATATCAAGGCGCCCGATTTTCCAAAAGAGTGGGTCTTTGAGGTTGTCTCCAACATATCTGGTGAGTTGACTATTCAATGGCCCGATCTAAAAGATATAGTACCTGATAAAAAGGCTGTACTCGTTGATATAGACGGAGGTGGACAGGAGATTGATATGCATGCCTCCTCTTCTTTTGTTTTTATGAACGATGGTTATGCGAGAAGATTTCTTCTGAAAATTTCACAGAAAGTATCGGCGCTTGAACCACCTGAAGGTTTAAAGGGCAGACTGGGTCAAAGGGAAGCAGTGTTGTTACATTGGAAAAGGGGTTATGAACCGGATCTGTTCGGCTACAATGTTTACCGAAGTAATGTCACAGGAAACGGTTACCAAAAGACAAACTATTCGTTAATCACAGAGCATAGATATATAGATGAGCAGACAGAGAAAGGCCGGACATACTATTACGTGGTTACCGCTGTTAATACATCCGGAGGAGAGAGTGGATATTCGAACGAGGTTAAAGTTACCCCTAAAATTACCGGAAAAAGGATATACAAATAATGTCTTTCTTCTTTGACAGGTGGCTTAGATTCTTAGTCGGCGCATTAGTGTTGCTTTTTCTTTTAATTTCCGTTCAAAATGTGTATGCTCCGCCGGAGCCACCTATAGCACCAACGTACTCCAATTCTGCCCATGGTGATACCAGCTATGGCGTCAAACGAAGCGCTACAGGATTTCCCACGGATTACAACAATGGCAACTGTGCCCACTGTCACGAGCAGCACGCCAGTATCGCCGGAGATGAGCCATTACCAGACACCCCTGCCGGTCCTGACGATTATTTACTGTTTAGTGATAACCATGTGGATCAGACCACCAATTTTTGTTTTGACTGTCATAACAATACAACCACTTATGCTGCTACTGCAATTGTCAATCGCAGTTACAGCTACCGCGCAGGTGAGTGGACAGATGACACCCTAAATGATATTAAAGAGGCCTTTGACACTGCGAATACTTCGTACCACCAGCTCGATGATATAGTTACCTTCATTACCGATGAATGGGGATACACTGCCGACTCAAACCCATGTGTTGCCTGCCACAACCCCCATACTGTTCAGGGAGATCCGGAAAATGCTTCTACTAGTGTGAAAAGCTCCGCCACAAGGGGCTATCCTGTCTCCCGCCCTACGGAACATGCCAATCTGTCTACAACCGGCACCTGGAATATTTGGGGAGATCAGCAAACAGGCGAAACAGAGACGATGGACGATTACACGAATTACTACCAGGCCCCGTATCGCACCGGCGGTGTTGCCAATGGTTATGAGCCGGACGGTTCTACGACAACAGACGGTTCCAACCTGACCGACTACGTGACCTTCTGTCAGGACTGCCATACCACTGACATGAATACTTTTGGTCTGACTAACACCCCTATCGATTGGACGACTACCGGAGGCGAAAGCGGCGGAGATAAACACGGTAAAAACGTCGCTACAGACACCAGCGGGGCTAACATTAACCTAAAAGCCCCTTATCTGGCTGCATGGACGACTTCCGGGCTTGTTCTTGCCTGCACCGACTGCCATGAACCGCACGGGGCACCGAATAATCTAATGCTGATAAGAGCAGAAATTAACGGGACGGTATTAGAAGCCAACTATGACACCCCATCGTCGCAAGATTTAAAGTACGTTTGCAACCGCTGTCATACTGCTTCGACGGTTGACGACTTAGAGGATATCCATCACGGAGACTCCAACGCACCGTATTATGGTGTCAGCTCGTGCAAAACCGGATGTCATGCAGACGTCAAGGACGGTCCTATAGATTGCGATCATTGTCACTTTCACGGAGGAGACGATAGCTGGATTACAACTGTGGGTCGGACTGCAACTGGTGACCGAACGTTTTGACAGTCTTTGATAGAGTCACATTACCCTGGTGCAATTGATTTTCCAACACCAGACGATGCTCCCGTATGCGACTTGCAATTGCCATATAGCGCATAAATCCAAGTCATCTTGGCTCACTCGTTCATCTGCATTAAGCCCCGTTGCATATAGGGCTTTATTGCTAACCCTACCAGTTGTTTCCTGCCAAAAACTGGGCCATTACCGATTTTAGGGGAAGATAGAATTGTTCTCAGGTAAGATATGATTCACAGTTTAATCTTATTATGCTTTTTTCTTTCAGGTGCCTGCGGCCTGGTTTATGAGGTGGTCTGGATACGGCTGTTGAGCATAGTGTTTGGTAACACCGTTTTTGCTTTAGGCACTGTATTGGCCTCTTTTATGGGCGGTCTGGCCATAGGGAGCCTATTCTTTGGTAAGTATTCGGACAAGCTGGTCAATAATTCCGGGCCATCCGGGCTTTTAAAGTTATATGCCTTTTTGGAAGGGGGAATAGGGCTCTATTGTCTCTTCACGCCCCTTATCTTTAAAGGGATTGAAACTGTTTATATTAAGGCATATCAAGGCCTCTCCTTTTATCCCCTCAGCATCCTTTGTTTTTTTTTGTGTATGTCCGTTCTGCTTATTCCTACCATTTTTATGGGCGCCACCCTGCCGGTCTTAAGTAAATATTTTATCAGGAATTATCAACATTTGGGAAAGAGGGTAGGGGACCTTTACGCCATCAATACCTTTGGAGCTGTTCTGGGTGTCATATTAGCAGGCTATTTTTTGCCTACTCTGATAGGGATAAAGCTGACTATCTATATAACTGCTGTCACAAATATGGGGATAGCCCTCTTGGTTTTATTGCTAGCAAAATTTTCAATGCGTGGTTTAGGCGTGCCTGCGCCTCCTCTGGCCTCTTCCGATAGGGAAGGGGAGATGGGGATAAAGATTAGCCCACAAGGGGAGGAAGAACCAATTCCTGAGTGGGTGTCAGATACCAGCCCAAAGGGGGAAGTTAATATAACAAGTCCGTCGATTGAGTCCAAGAGATGGTATTCAACCGTAATCCTCATATCATTCGGCCTCGCCGGTCTTGCCTCTATGGTATATGAGGTTGGCTTGACACGTGTATTGGCCTTGATACTCGGCAGTTCCACCTATGCCTTTAGTACCATGCTGGTCACCTTTCTTTCAGGAATCGCCCTCGGGAGTTTTTTGTTCGCCCGGCTATGGGGGAAAAGGGGCGTTAACTTAACCGTGCTGGGAATCGTAGAACTTGGGATCGGTTTGACGGCGTTGATTATAGTTCCTCTTTTGGGAGAGCTGCCGTACTATTTTTTAAAACTCTTTCCGATACTTGGCCGCAGTTTTGGTCTGATCATATTCTTGCAGTTTATTCTTTGCTTTATAGTTATGCTCATTCCCACGCTTTTGATGGGGGCGGCATTTCCTATTGCAAGCCAGCTTTACACAAAAAGTTTGGCAAGCCTGGGGGGCAGCATTGGCAAGATCTATGGCGCAAACACCCTTGGCGGTATTCTGGGTTCATTTGGGGCAGGTTTTGTATTTATCCCGTTCATAGGGGTTCAGACGACTCTATGGCTGGCCATTTTGATCAATATCTTTATCGGAATTACTTTGCTTATCCTGGATCAAAAGAGAAAAGTTTTAAGAGTCTATTACGGTTGTCTAATTGTTATCCCTTTGTATTTTCTTTGCTGGGGTCCCCAATGGGACCAAAAGGTAATGACCGGCGGTGTTTCTGTCTATGCCAGGGAGTATAAAGACAAAGACATATTGGTCCGGCAACTTATAGACAAGGAGGTTCTTTATTATAAAGATGGCGCAAATTGTACGGTTTCGGTCGTAAAGGCATCTTTGGGTGGAAAACATAAGAGACCTGGTTTGATGAGACCGCATGATGACAGGGTCGATCTAAATGGAGACTATACCAAAATTATCTCACTTGCAGTAAATGGAAAGACAGATGCCTCAAACGGGAAAGGTGATATGATCAATCAGCTTATGTTGGGATATCTGCCGATTCTGCTCCATCCCGATCCGCAAAACGCATTTGTCCTTGGATTGGGTAGCGGAGTAACTGCGGGGGCTCTGTCTCAATATCCGTTAAATCAGATAGATTGCGCTGAGATAGAGCCTGCAATAATCGATGCTGCCCGATATTTCAATGCGTACAACCATAACATCCTGGATAATCCGAAATTAAATCTCATCATGGCAGATGGTAGAAATTATCTCCTGGCTACCAATAAGAAGTATGACATCATTATTTCCGAGCCCTCCAATCCATGGATGGCCGGTATTTCAAGCCTTTTTACCAAAGAGCACTATGAACTGTGCAAAAGCCGTTTAAATCAAGACGGTATCATGGTTCAGTGGGTCCATACCTACTCCATGTCGACACACGATTTTAAGATGATTGTTAATACATTCCGGAGTGCCTTTCCCTACTCTCAGGTCTGGTTCAGTTCTAAAAGCGACATACTTTTAGTCGGAAAAAACAAGGAAATCAAAATAGATTATCGAGTCATTTCAAAGAGGATGGCAAAATTTCCTGGAATCCGTGCTGATCTCGAAAAATTTTCCCTAAATCATCCTTCTTCAATACTTGGTTGTTTTCTCTTGGGAGAGGAGGATGTTGAGAAGTTTACGATGCTTTCAGGATTAAATACAGATGATCTACCGCTTTTAGAGTTTTCAGCTCCCAAGAACTTGTATGCTATGACCACGGATAAGAATTTTCAGGGGATTTTACGGTATAAGACTTCTCCTTTGCCTCCTTTGGGCAATTTTGAATCGGGGGAATTTCAAACCTTTGATTTTTATTATCAGTTAGGGATTTTACGTTTCGATAGAGGGTTAACAGAAGAGGCTTTAAAGAGTTTTGAGCAGGCAGCGAGCATTGAACCGAAAAATTTTCAAGCTTACATGTACTTAGGCAGAATTTATCTGTCTCAAGAACTATATCTAAAGGCTTTAAAGGAATTCAATACTGCTATTAGTCTTAATCCTGCGGAGGCTTATGCCTATTATTACCGGGGAAAGACCTATTTCAAACAACGAATGTTTCGCAATGCACTTTCAGATTTTAAGAGGGCACTTGAGATATTGCCTGATGAAAATAGATTTAAGCTGGCCAAAACTCATCTCATGAATGAGCAACAACGATATCTGGCCCGGCACAACCCAGAGCCCCAAGAATATCAGGAAGCAGCGTATTATTACAAACGCGGAATCTCCTATTCTCACAAGGGATTGGACAAGGAGGCACTAAGGGAATTTCTGTTAGCAGAGAGGCTTGAGCCCCAAAATCCTTCAGTGCACATGTACCTTGGCAAGGTATATCTTTCTCAAGGCCTCTATCTAATGGCCGTGGAAGAACTTAACACGGCTCTCGAGCTAAATCCCGGCAAAGCTTACGCGTACTACTATCGTGGTAAGGCTTATTATGAGCAGCAATTACTCAGCGATGCTATTGAGGATTTTCAAAACGCTCTTAAAGTCTCACCTTTTGAGCCCGTACTTAAAATAGCCCTGGCCTCTGCCTTGATAGATATGGAAAATTTTGCCCTGGCAGCAAATCATATAGTAGGGGTTTTGCGAAAAAAAGGACCGGGTGATCCTTTGCTTTGGGATAAGCTGGCAACCTGTTACGCTCGAATGAAACTGTATAGCAGGGCAATAGGAACGCTTAAGATGGCCCTGAAGATTGCGCCCAAATCAGCCGAGATTCGTCATCATTTGGCAGATGTTTACTTTGAACAGGGCGAGTACCACAAGGCTATGGAGATGTATCTTTCTGCGATTGAGCAGAACCCGGATCTTTTTGAAGCTTATCTAAACCTGGGCATTTGTTACCATCGCAAGAACGATTATTCTCAAGCTCGAAGGTATCTGAACAAGGTTTTGGAGAGCGATCCATACAACCAAAGTGCTCTGGAGGAGCTAAAACAGTTAGAAAATTAAAATGCGTGGTAAAAAGCTCAAGACCTTTTCGTCTTGTGCTTGCAACCGATCCTGGACAAAGTGCGATATTCTCAATATCTTAACCACCCCATTCCATATTCTTTGCCTCCGATCCCTAATCCCTAAATTTCCTGATTCAAAATCATGATCTGGTTATGAAAAAACGCTTGACTTTGTTTGGATTCTGATGATAAAAGAGATGAAATTTTTCTGATTTAAAGATCTTACCAAGCAGGTTATTGTGGAGGAGAGAATCAATGGGTATATTGAAAAGAAAAAAAAGTTCTATTGAATTGTTCAGCAGCCCGAAAGCGATGAGATTGACCGTTGCTTTAGGTAGTATTTTTATGGCAGCAACTTTGTTCTTTGCTTTTGGTTGTGAACAAAAAGCTGGTATTCGACCTTCATCGGCAGCTTCTGAACAGAAAGCGGCGGCGGTTGCAACAGTCACCGCACCGGAACTGACTGATGCTCAATGTGTCTTGTGTCACCCGCAGCAGCCGAAAACAATAGATGCCAGCGGCGGCAAACACAAAACAGATGTCGGTTGCACGGACTGTCACGAGGAGCATCCGCCTCAGGGCGAACAAGGCATTCCTCAATGCAGTATGTGTCACAGTGATCATGCTCATTATGAACTTGAGCAGTGTTCAAGCTGTCATTCCGATACCCACGCTCCTCTTGATTTAACGATAGAAGGTGAAATTACCGGACCGTGTTTGACGTGCCATCAGCAACAGGGTGATGAGGTGGCAAAGCACCCAAGCGCACATACGGATCTGGCCTGCAACGAGTGCCATGCGACAACCCACAAAAAGATTCCTGACTGCATGGAATGCCATGAGAAACATACCAAGGATATGGATTTTGCGTCATGCGTGTCCTGCCATCCAGTCCATATGCCTCTTGTGGTTACTTATAGCGACAAGACCCCATCGAACTACTGCGGGGCATGTCATGATGAGGCTGTCAGTCTGCTGGAGGCGAATAAGACCAAACACCATGATCTGGCCTGTGTTTATTGCCACAGAAATAAGCATAAAACTGTTCCCCCGTGTTTTGCATGTCACGGTAAGCCCCATCCTGACAGCATGCTGAAGAGATTTCCAGAATGTGGTAACTGCCATGGCACAGCTCATGATTTGAAAGGGTAGGGGATTGTAGGATTTTAAAAGGAATTGATTATGATTGACATGACTATTTCAAGTTTAAGAGGGAAGACTTTAGCGGCTATTGTTGTTGGAATAATGTTTTTGTTGGGAGCGGGAATGTTCTGCCCGGCAGAGGCAAGAGAAGCTGAGGCTAAGATATCGCCTTATGAAATGGATATAAAACCCCTTACAACGGACCAGTGCGGACAGTGTCATTTTTCTATTTTTAGCGCTATAAAAAGTCAGGGCGGCAGGCATCAGATCGATTGTGTGCAATGTCATACCGAGTACCATGTGTATTCTCC
>JAUVHU010000041.1 GCA_030593145.1 Desulfobacteraceae bacterium | reverse complement strand
GTAAAAAATCAAAAAAACACGTCATTTTAATACATTAAGGCAGGTCCCTTTGCGAGCCTGCCTTATATCTAAAATATGGAAATCTTGAACCATCCCATGACCGGATAACTGAGGAGGCCAACTATATGAAACACTTGAAACTTGCTGTCGTTATGGCAATGCTGGCAACTTTTCTGGCGACTCCGGGATGTGTTACTCCCCCAAAAACAAAGGACAAATTAAAACCTGCCCAACTAGAACAAATTCCAAAAACCCTGGCAATTTTGCCTTTTGAAAACAATTCTGTGACCGATCCCAAGCGCTTTGCTCCATTAAGCAAAGGTCTTGCAGCCATGCTTATTTCCGATCTTAACAAAAGCGGCAGTGCTTTAAAGCTGATTGAGCGAAACAAGATACAGTCGCTGCTAAAGGAAATTGCTTTAAGCCAGACCGGAAGCGTGGACGAGGCTACAGCTATCAGAGCAGGCAAAATTCTCGGCGCCCAGGCCATAGCCTTTGGTTCCTTTATGGTCCTTGGAAAAACTGTCCGTATTGATGCCCGAATTATAAAGGTTGAAACCAGTGAACTTATAATGGCTGAATCAATTACAGGTAAGGTAGATAATTTTATGGAATTGGAGCGGAATTTAGCTCAAAAAATCGCTCATTCTCTTAACCTGGCCTTAAAGCTTACAACCGGCAAAGCTGAAAGCGATATTAGTGCTGCACTGTATTTTTCAAAAGGGCTGGATGCTATGGACAGAAATAACAGGACACAGGCCAGAGAATTATTTAAAAAGAGCATAGAACTTGACCCGGCCTATAAACAACAGGTTGATAATGTGCAAGGATTAAATCAATGAACAGACTCTTTCCAATTATAGCAATGCTGGCTATGCTGTTTGCTTTTGCAACAAGTGCCGGCGCATCAGAAAAAGTAGTTGAAGTTGAAGGAAGCAGCTTTCTTTCCAGAGAGGATGCCATACGTCAGGCTCAGCGTTCGGCCGTGGAGCTGGCTGTTGGGGTCTTTATTCACTCTAAGACCGAGGTGGAAAATTTTGCAATCAAAAAAGACAGGATTATGTCCCGAACACAGGGCTATATTATCCGCTACACAATCCTGGGGGAAGAAAAGGCTGAAGGCATTTACACTGTCAGGTTAAGCGCAACTGTTTCAATGGACAAAATAAAAGACGATCTTTTGGCCATGAAAATTCTGCTTGACAGCATGGAGCGGCCCAAGCTTATGATTTTAATAGAAGAAGAATATATCGGCATGGACAACATGGGCATGTGTTTAGCTGAAACAGAAATCTCCTCTTTGCTTGTGGCCAAGGGTTTTGATCTAATTGACCGAGCGCAGATTGAAAAAATAAAGAGTCTTGACCAAAGCAGACTGGCTTTGGCCGGAAATATTGCCGCAGCAAAGAGACTGGGATTGGACTTTGGATCTCAGTATGTGATAGTCGGCAAGGCCGTAGTTCAGGACATCGGCGAAGCTTATCCAAATTCCGGCCTTAAATCGCTTCAAGCAAGTCTCCAGCTTAAAGTCATTCAAACCCAAACAGGGTTGTTGTTAGGTTCCATAGTAAAAAACGGGGTTTCGGTCCATATCAGTCCGCTGACCGGCGCAGGCAAATCTATGCGGATAGCAGCTCAAAAGGCTGTTGACGAATACCTGGTTGATACCATTACCAACTCCTTTCAGGACTTTCTTAATAATGGCATCCCTCTTAAGCTGCATATAACCGGCGTAACGTCCTTTCAGCGATACAAATTGATTGCATCTAATATTGAAACTATGGACAATGTTGTAAGCAGCAAAAAGGAAGGATGGAATAAAACCGGCGGACTGCTGGTGCTGGACCTGCGCTTTAAGGGCACGAGTGAAGAGCTTGCCCAACTTCTGGATGGCTTGAATCTTGGCAAAAACAGCCTTGAAGTGGTTGACTTTATGCCGGATAGAGTTGACTGTAATCTGCGATAATGATGGCGTCGTAAAAAGTCCCATCTACTGGGTTGGAGATATTTTTGCGACAAGCCGGGCTGCGACTTTAGCGGAAAGCTCATTTAAGGTTTGATTCGGCGCAGGCAACTTGCTTAACTTCATTCTTCCTAAAAAGGAAAGAGCATATTCTTTGTCGCCGCCGAATTTTTGATTATAGTTTTCTGTAACTTTGCCTGTTGCTATGATCTCTTTTGTTTTTAGATCAAACACCTTGAAGTTTGTAGTAAGAGAAGCCTGGCGTATGACATAGGGCACCGGCCTGAGTACAGTTTTTTTGATTTCCACGTCCCTCCATTTTCCAAAAATGTCTTTCTCTTTTTTATATAGGCCTGTACCTTCCTGCATCTGGACCTGATCAGACCCTCGAATATCATTGATATTGGTTGTTACCCGTCCTGTAATCACTCCATCTGCATGAAGATCCTTAAGGACGGGCAAAAACCTTGGATCATCTACCTGGTCATAGACAACCTGATCCAAGACATTTATCTTTGAAGTGTCTATAAGATTGAAGTGCGGCACCTCGCTTAATTTATTATAGAAATCGTTGCGTACAGTTTCACCGAACCAGCCTTCAAATTTAAGCACGGCAAGTGTTCGGATGCCGCCCAGAGAAACTTCGGCAGGCTTGATCCGACTTATACTGGTCTTTGCGGCACAACCAAACCATGCAAGCATTGCAACCACTATTAAACCTATTAATAATTTTAAGAGGTGTTGCTTGTAGTTCATGGGTATTTTTTTAAAGGGACTTCTTTGACAGGATTAACCCTTCAGAGACGGGCCAGCAAAGATGTTCAGGATTAAAACATCAAATAAATTTCTCACTGTTTATCCTGTTCTGAAAAACAGAAAACGATTTTCCTAGTCCTGCTGGGTATCAAACAGAATGCCCTGATCCTACAAGCCCCTGTAAAGCTCCAGCTTAAAATTAAATTTTCTTCTCTGGTAGTTCACCTCGAGTTAAAACATAACATTTGTATCTGACGCCTCTTGCACCCCCAGTTTATGAACTTGCAAAAATTACTATTTTGTCAACACTTCAAGATCTAAACGATTAGAAGTGAAGTTAGTAATCGCTACTTTGAAATCACCGAAATCCTTTAAGGCAAGTTCGTCGGCAAGGGCCTGAGGGTCTCCCTTGAAGTCGATGTCCAAAGCCCCTCTCTTTCCCGAAAAGGTGCGCTGGTGAATGGCTTTGACTCCCCTCACGCTGTCTTTCAAAAGCATCTTAAATTTTGCAAATTGCTGATAATCCACTCCTGATATTATCAATTGAACAGTGGTAGTATCTACTACGTCGCTACGCCATCTGGACAATATCTGGGTTATTAAATAATCACCCAATTGACCACCTGCATTCTGAAGTGCCTTCTTGCCGGCTATATTTTCCGAAATATCTATTCCTGCTGCATGTTTACCATCTGCTGCAATGATTTCGCCAGTATCTGTTCTGATAGCCCTTGCCTCAACCCTTGCTCGGCATGAGATCATGCTGCCCAGAACCCCTCCGCTTGTGGCGAATTCACTGAAGGCTTCTCCAACTATAATCACCTCAGCGCCATATTGAAGTCCGATTTTGGCTGCAGTTTTATCGTCACCGGCAAGGGCTGCTCGAATCTGGTCATTATAACGAATTTTTTTCACCTGAGATTGATCAACAACTTTGAATCCTTTCTCAAGCAACCTTTTTATTATTTCAGTCTCACCAGCAGGATCCGGCACCTTCTTTCTGGCAAGGTGTTGTTCTGGAATAACCACCATCATTCTAGGCTTATGCTTCTGCGATATTAAAAGGCCAATGGCTGCCAGGTCATTTTCTAACTTTCCAGAAACAACATAAGCCTTGATTTTAACTCTATAAAGATCGTCTGAAGAAACTTCTTCTAATATATGATACTTCTGGATATAGCCTGCCGTCTTAGAAAAAATGTTATCGCTGATGAGTTGGTAGTTTTCTACTATACTCTCTGACTGAATAAAAGTGCCCAAGGCTTGTTCTACCGCTTGGCGGAGAGCATCCCAAATAGCCGCATCTCTGGCCATTGCCTGTTGTTCTGCTCCCCCCACACCTTCGGCAAAGATTACTAATGGTTCGCTGGCCCTGCTTGGCACAGATAATGAGAGCAAAAAAATAACGAAACTGACAAAAGCACAAAACGCAATTCTTTGTCTCAAAGATTCTCTCCTTTCTTTTTTATGTTCAATCATAGATAATCAGTATAGTTTTTTAACAAAATCAACGGTAATATTACTCTCGTTTTTGCTAATCGTAATAAAGTTACGATAGCATAGGAGATCTACCAAAGTTTTGTAAATCCAGCTCACAGTTCCGTCAACCAGTTTGACTTTGATCCAATTTCCAGCCTCTTTCAATTTTTATGGTTCTGAGTTAGAGTAGACACTATTCTGCCATCTATGAATGGTTCCTGCCGGACATTGGCACGACTTGCATCTACGCTAAGTTCACCTTATTCAACCGCCAGAGGCGGTGGAGACTTAAATATTGGTTTTCTACCCTCCTTTTTTGCGCCTCGCTCAAATTTCTCTTTTTCTTTTATTAATTGTTCTATTTTTACTATGGCTTTGATATATTTTGGCTTTGGTTTTAGATTGGCTGCCTTTTCATACATTTCCTTGGATTTAATCAACTTGTCTTTTATTTCATATGCTACCCCTAAATTAAAATGTACGGCCGCACATGTTGGCTTCTTCTTCAAAGCGCCGTTCCAAATACTTATGGCCTTTTCCCAAAGCCCTACCTTTCCATAATCACACCCCGCCTTAATCATATCGTTAAGCATTTTTTGTTCGGGAGTTTGTTGAATTCCAACCATACCAAGCATTCCGGTTTCTTCGTCCTGAATTTCGAGATATACACGAACTGTTTCAACTCTTGGCGTTATTTTCTTTACAAAATTAGCAGCAGCAAGTTGAGTTGCTCGGTCTAACATTTGCTCTTTAGGCCCGAAGTTGATCTCCATGGCAGCCTCAACAACTCCAACCAAGAGGTCACCCAATAATGATCCTGTAGAGTCCTTTTCCCCGCCCCTTTTTTGTGTGGCTGTCTTCTTTTTTTCTTCCCTAACACTTGTTATTATCTCGCCTGTTTGCACATCAATAAACTGTGCAGTGAAGCTGACAAAAACAGTTCTATCAATACAACTTGCGCCGTTAGATGCAGAATAGTGTCTATCTTCTGAATCATATGCGTTAACATTACCACCAATAACAGCTTCTGCGCCAAGTATTCTACCTACTTTTGAGACGGTTTTGGGATTGATTGCTCCCGTCATATGAAGGGCCTGTTCTTTTAATACCTTATCCAAATGGCTCCTTGATATAAGATTAAAGTATGGTTTCTGGTTTATCTGTACTTTTGAAATCTCCGATTCGATGCAACTCGCTATCTTTTTTCCTTGTGTACCATCAAAATCCAGCACAGCAATTTTCTTATATCTGCTCAAGTCAATTTGTGCTGGCTTTATGGTAGTAGTTCTAACTGTTGCACAACCACACATAACTATCATGACAACTAAAAACAACATTTTGTGAAAATTAAAAACATTCTTGCCCATTGTCTTTCCTCCCAATCAGGTTGAAAATACATATCTGCATCTGTTGAATTCAAGCATTCTAAATCCTTACAATTTCACCCCCCCCTTTTTTCTTTGCTGAAGGCATTGTCAAATTTAACCACATATGGCGAACGAATTTGTTGATTCCATTAATCTTCCAATTTCCCAATCAACCCACTATTGCCGCAACCCTGCGTCAACATTTTCACCTTTTGGTTCTAAAGGCAGGTTTGACCTTATCAGAATATTTTTTTGCAGAGATTGAACAACCTTGTCAATATTTTCAACTCCATTCCTGATTTCGTTAACTCCCCTCTTTGTAGATTCCGTAACTTTGGGTATATCACTACTACCCTCTTCAACTTCTTTCAGGATCTTTTTAATACTTGAAATGCAATCTAATACTCCATCTCCGATTTTCTTGATCCTGACCATTGTTTCAGGAGTCTTTGTAGTAGCATCGGCAATATTTTCAAGTATGGTTCCAGCCTTATCAAGATCGTTTTGGATGGTTTCTAAAAGCGCCCTTGATTTCAGCAGGCCTCCAACAGTGCCTTTGCCGGCTCTTATATCACTTGCAATAGCTTCGAGATGAGAAATGGTTTTGTTGATATTGTCAATAGTTGTAAAGAATGGTCCATTAGGATCACGCATTATTTTTGTTATTTCTGATATATCCTGAGTAGCCTGTACAACCATTTTAGCTGTTTTTTCCACCTGAAATTCCGCCATGAAATCAGATAACTTTTTTTTCGCCTCGGATTTTATCTCTCCGCCTTCAGGAATAAGTGGAGCATCATGGCTGCCGGGCTGTATGGAAACATATTCAGATCCAATGAATGTCGGACTTTCAACAATTGCAATAGAATCGGTTCTAATCCTGGAAGAGTATTCTTCTAAAATAGCCAGCTTGACTTTTACTTTGTTTCCATCAAGAGCGATCTCCTTTACTTTTCCAATATTAGCCTTGAATAGTTTTACAGAGGCATTGTCTTGAAGATTATAGCTTTCATTAAATGTTGTATAATATATAACATATGTTTTAAACCAGTCTTTTCCCCTGCCGATTATTATTATTGTGACCAACAAGAGAATAATAATGCTGATTATAAATACTCCTACATTTTTTTCTTTTTTACTAAAATAAATGTCCATAATAAATTCTATATATTTTAAGTGTTAAAAATCAATTTGGGGTTAAGTTGTTAATGTTCCTTTTGATATAAATATATTCCTGTTTGAAAATTCTTCAATAAAACCTTTATCATGAGAGATAAAAACCAGTGGACACCCGGATGACAATGTGTCTTTAAGAATTTCCTTAAACATATTGAATTGAGAACGCATAACGAAACTTTCCGGGTGTTCAATTAACAGTATCGCAGGTGAATTTGATAGTTCACGGATTGCAATTGCGGCTTGCGCTTCTATTGGTCGAAGATCTCCGGGACGCAAATCAAGTTTATCGTAAATGTTAAAATTGGCGCATAATTCTGCTGTTTTTTTATCGATGTTTAATGAGAGTGAATTTTCAAAATAGTATCTCATTAAAAGAAGGTTTTCCCTGATGCTTAAGTTATTTATCAAAGCTGCATCTGATGTAATATAGCCTGTTTGTTTTTTGCACGAAAGAAGCTGTTTGTCGTTTGAGAAATCAAGCTTCTTGCCCATAAATTTGTAAGTTCCCTTTAAAGGACGGACAAGTGTTGCAATAGCCTTAAGTAATAAATGAGCGTCATCAGGCGAATCCGCATCTATGGAGCAGATATCACCTTCTACTATGGAAAAACAGAATCCATTAAGACCGTTTCCTGCTCCGATCGGCAAAAGAGTATAATCTGAAAGTTCAATCAAATTCAACGCCTACATGTAAAACACTGCTGATATGATGACATTTATTATCAGGCAGTAAAAAAAACACTCGACAGCTGCGCCTGAGGTTATTGGTGGCAGTTTGGTTATATGTTTTATTTTACTGAATCCACGATAGAGGCATGTAACGGTAATAGTAATTCCAAAACATACGGCTTTAAAAATACCTACAGTAATATCTGTTGGAGTTATAGCTTTTCCGATCTGGGAAAGCAGGTCGCCCATTGGGATATGTGTAAAACTCCATACTATAGCATAACCTCCGACAATAGCGACAATGTCAAAAACTATAAAAAGGCAAAGCATAGCAGTAGTGATGCCTATTAACCTTGGCAGACAAATAACCCGAACCGGATCAAGACCGGTCATTTCGATAGCATCAATTTCATGAAAAATATTCATGTAACCGATTTCAATTGTTACTGAAGTGGCTGATCTCAATATTACAAACAGCGCCGTAATTCCCGGACCCAGCTCTCTCACAATTAATAGAACAATTGTTTTGCCCAGGTCGTATTGATTCGAAATTTTTGCAAGCTGAACAATTAACATGCTTCCGAGAATAAGAGCAACGGGAATAATGATTGGAAGGGCCTGAACCGCTGTAAAATAAATCTGCTCCAGAACAATTCTTCTGACCAGAGTTCTACCCTCCTTCGGCCTTTTAAAGATCAGCCTGCCTATTCTGTAAGTAAAGGCAAACAGATCCAGAATACGGTTGACAGAGTTTATGCTTTTTCTGCCTATGAAGCCAGCTATTTGATCCATTATCGCCTTGCAAGATATGTGGGGGAAAGTTTGTCTTAACACCTAACTCTTGATGAACTCGTAAAAAGTTTCATATACAAGGCGTAGTGATTTTTTCGGAAAGGCATACATATAGTATGTTGAGAGTCTGAAAAATCACTATAACGCAGTAGATGGGACTTTTTACGATGCCATCATTGTTGACTTGCACAAAACATTACAATATAAAAAGTAAAAAGGTCAACATAATATACTAACTGTTATCTATAGGTTTTTTTATGAAAAAATTTTTCAGCCTACAGTCCTTTCTTATCGCTCTTTTTGTCGTCCTTGTCTGCATTTTCGGTTATCTTAAGGGCATTCCCTTTCTTGATCTTATGGAATTAAAAACTATTGATTTAAGATTCGAATCCAGGGGGAGAATTTCGCCGGGTCCTGATGTGGTTTTAGCGGTAATAGATGAAAAGAGCATTAATAAGGAAGGAAAATGGATATGGCCGAGATCGAAGATAGCAAATCTTGTCACAAAACTTTCAAAAGCAGGAGCTAAGGTCATAGCTTTTGACATCGGATTTCTTGAGCCGGATGACAAAAGAATCATTCAGGCGATAAATAAAATAGAAAATAAAGTAAATGATCTTCATATCCAACACACCGGGATTAAAGATTATCTTGAAAATCTTAAAACGCAGGTCGATAATGATAAGCTTTTAGCCGATGCTATAAGAAATTCCCGTGCCAGAGTTGTGTTAGGGTATTTTTTTCAAATGGAGCAGGCGGGATTAGAGCATGTAAGCAAACAGGAGATAAGCATTCATCAAAAGAATACGGCCGGTTCAAAATATAAAATTGTTCGTTACAAATCAGGTAATGCGCAAAATACACCCCTTATTGAAGCAATAATGCCTCAATCTAACATTGAGACGATCTCAAGCGCCAGCAAATATTCAGGATTCTTCAATATGATGCCTGATAAGGATGGAGTTGTCAGATGGATGCCTGGTGTTTTTAAGTGCAACGAAGTACTATATGCGCCCCTGTCACTGGTTGCCGCAAGCGCCTATTTAGACACCCATATGGCTGTTAAAATAGCCGAGCATGGCGTGGAAGAGGTGCAAATTGGCAGGCTGTTTATACCAACAGATGAGCTTGGAAGAGTTTTGATAAATTACCGGGGGGAAGAAAAAACCTTTCCACATATTTCGATTACAGACATATTAAATGAAAAAACTCCTGATGATATTTTAAAAGACAAGATTGTAATAGTTGGCGCTACCGCTGTTGGTATATTTGATTTGCGAGTCACTCCATTTGGGAATGTTTTCCCGGGTCTTGAAATCCATGCGAATGTTGTAGACGCTATTTTATCAAAGGATTTTTTGTATCAGCCGGGATGGGCAGCTATCTTTGATATTATGGCTATAATGGCTGCAGGGTTTTTTCTTGCGATTGTACTTCCTAAAACAGGCGGTATAGGCGGCATAATAGCCAGCTCCTCCTTGTTTATAACCTATATTTTGCTGTGCCAGCATCTATTTTCTTCAAATGGATGGATTCTTAATCTTATTTATCCCCTTACTGTAATAATCGCGGTATATATAAGTATTACCGCCTATAAATATTTTACGGAATCCAGGCAAAAAAGGTTTATTAAAAATGCTTTTTCAACATATCTTGCTCCCACGGTTGTCAAACAGCTTATCGAGTCTCCTGAAAAGCTTGTGCTGGGTGGTGAACAACGTGTAATTACAGCATTTTTTTCAGATATTCAGGGTTTTACAAGTATTTCTGAAAATCTAACGCCACATGAATTGGTTGAACTTTTAAATGAATTTTTAACAGAGATGACAGACATAATCCTGCAACATAAAGGAACGGTAGATAAATTTGAAGGCGATGCTATTATTGCTTTTTTCGGAGCGCCCAACGAGCTTGAAAATCAGGAACAAGTAGCCTGCGATGCCTGTATAGACATGCAGAAAAGGCTGTCAGAACTCAGGATAAAATGGAAAGCTGAAGGAAAACCCGAGCTTGAGATGCGGATCGGTCTTTGCACAGGTCAGGCTGTTGTGGGCAACATGGGATCAAAAACACGTATGGATTATACCATGATGGGTGATACGGTTAATACCGCGGCAAGGCTTGAGGGTGTTAACAAGATTTACGGGATTTATACCCTTGTCAGCGATTCAACGTTTAAGGCGACAGACGGCAGCATTATCGCGAGGGAAATAGATTCTATAAATGTTGTTGGAAAAAAAGAGCCGATAACAGTTTATCAGCTTTTAGGTTATCCTGATGATATTGATCCTGTCATACATGAAACATTAGACCATTACTCCAGAGGCCTTAATGCTTACAGATCTCAAAATTGGGATGAAGCTATAGATTACTTTAAAGCGGTTATTGAATTAACGCCTGATGACGGGCCAAGCAAAACCATGCTGCTCAGGTGTGATGAATATAAGATCACTCCTCCTCCAGAAGATTGGGATGGAGCATTTACCATGAAAACCAAGTAAGTAGTGACTTTAACAGTGGTTACACTCAATCCAACCTGCGGACTTCCCCCTCATTCCCATGCTCCTGCGTGGGAATGCATAATCAACACAAAACCATTGACACTTCCGGCGCTATGTGTAAAGCTGGGTGTATAAGGAGGTGTAAAATGAGAACAAATATAGTTCTTGATGACAACCTGGTTAAAGAAGCCTTTAAATACAGCGAGGCGAAGACCAAAAGGGAACTCATAAATCAGGCATTGAAAGAATTTGTGTATAATAGAGGTCGTAGAGATTTGCTCGACCTCGAAGGGAAAATAGAGTTTGCCGAAGGATATGATTACAAGTCGTTGAGAGAGGGAAAATGATTCTGGTCGATACGTCGGTTTTAATAGACTTTTTTAAAGGCGCCGGGAATAAATCCACCCGTAAGTTTAAAACTGTTTTGCAGCAAAAAATACCTTATGGAATTAATTCCTTCATATATCAGGAGGTTTTGCAGGGAGCAAAATCTGAAAAGGAATATGATCTTATAAAAAAGAATCTCGGAACCCAGCGGTTTTATTATCTGAAAGATCCAATTGATTCCTTTGCCAAGGCTGCCAGAATCTATTTTGATTGCCGCAGAGAAGGCATAACAGTCAGAAGCAGCGTTGACTGTATTATTGCGCAGACAGTAATAGAAAACAATTTGTTTCTTCTTCACAACGATAAAGATTTTGATATTATGAGAAAAGTGATTTCCCTGAAGTTCTATTGAGTTCCGGTTTTCACCGGAGTGACGACTTTCTACGAATTCATCAAGATATTACCTGTGGAAAAATGATCCTGTTAAAAAAATCAGTTTTAATCTTTTCTCTTTGCTTCTTTTGCCTGTTTTTTATTTGCATGGAAAAAGCGGCTATTGGCGCGTATGATGATACCAGAGGTTTTAAGACAGCCGCCAGGCTGCTTAATAATGGAATGTATCTTGAAGCGTTAAGCGTATATCAGGAGATTTCGGATTATTCGGACAAACAAGATAACAGAGCGCGGGCATTATTGTTCATGGGAACTACTTACAGCCTTTATCTTGATCAGCATGATGCTGGTTTGAAACAATTTGACACGATTATTAAAACCTATCCAACCAGCCAGGCGGTCTCTGATGCTGTTTTTAACAGCGGCATGGTATTATATGAAACAGAAAGATTTAAAGAAGCATACGCTTTTTTTAAAAAGTACCTGGAAAAATATCCTTATGGCTTGCGCAGACAATCTGCGGAAGTATGGGCTGACAGTGCAAAAGATCAGATGTCACAAATCAGGAAACCTGAAGAAATTACAGCGCCTTCTTTGTATAAGAAGGATATTGAGGATACAATTATAAGGGTTTTGATTAAAAACAAAGCTGAAAAAATTACTGTTTATTCAGAGCAGAACATCTCACTGTACAATCCCTTTTCAAAGAAAATAATTTATCGCAGCCTGGGACCTGTAACCTTCACAAAACAAGGGGAGCAGCTTGCGGCAAACGGCCGGAATCTTGATCTCCATAGATGCATGGTCAAAACCGACGGCGAAACTATTATGATTGATAATCGCAGATTCAGAGGCGATTTTACTATACTCGCTGATTCAAAATCGCTGTCTGTTATTAATAATATTCCAATTGAACAGTATCTTTATGGTGTCGTGCCAAAAGAAATGCCGTCTAACTGGCCAAAGGAAGCTCTGAAAGCTCAGGCAGTGGCTGCCAGAACTTATGCTCTTTATATTAAGAATAAAAGTGCCGACAAACCGTATGATGTGGAATCAACCACGCTATCACAGGTATATGGAGGATTTGACTCTGAAAAAAAGAAGTCTAATCTGGCTGTTGATGAGACACGCGGCGAGGTAATCACCTATAACGGAAAACTTATTGTTGCCTATTTTCATTCAAGCAGCGGAGGCCATACCGAAGATTCAAAAAATGTCTGGAGCGCTGATTTGCCGTATCTTAAAGGAATTCCTGACAGTTTTAGCGCAAATATTCCAAATAACGAATGGAGCTTTTTTGTTTCATATAATGATATGCAAAATCGTTTAAACCAATACGGCTTGAACATAGGACAGATCAGGAGGCTCAATGCCGCCGATAGGTCTCGATCAGGACGTTTATTGGGAGTAAGGGTTATCGCAAAAAACGGGGCGACCGAGCTAAAAAGTAATAATTTCAGAATAAAGGTTGGAGCAACGAGATTAAAAAGCACACTTCTAAAAACAACTCCCGATCATGACGGCATTCTTTTTACCGGCAAAGGTTACGGTCATGGAGTCGGTATGAGTCAATGGGGCGCCAATATGATGGCCCAAAAAGGGTTCGGTTATCAGGATATTTTAAAACATTATTATCAATCTGTTAAAATAGTAGCTCTAAGCAGCCAATAATTTTGAAAAGGAGAACGCATTTCATGCCAGCCATTAAATCAAAAACAGGAAGAATGAATGTGGCAGGAATATCCGCGCTGGTGTTTGTATTTATTATATCGTCTTCGTATGTTTTTGCTTCGCAATCTACCATTACAGAGGCCGAAGGTTATGCCTGCATGGGTGAAGACAGGTCAAGAAGAGAAACAGAACAGGCTGCGCTGGAAGCTGCAAAGAGAAACGCAATAGAGTTTGCATCGACCTACATGACAAGCGAGACGCATATCAAGGACTTTGAGCTTGAGAAGGACCTGGTATCTGCATACGCCAATGCCACAGTGAAAGTCATTAAGGAACTCGAGAAGAGCTGGTACAAAGATGCAAATGCAGGGGATTGCTTCAGGGTAAAAATTAAGGTTGAAGTAATACCTGATGAAAAAGCAATGGAGAATGTCTCTAAAAGAAAGGATGTTGCCGACGATCCGTCTGCTCCGCTCCATGTTCGACTCTGGACAAATAAAAAGGAATATGAGCATGGCGAGAAAATGAGGATTTACATAAAAGGGAACAAGCCTTTCTATGCTCGTGTTATATATAAGGATGCTGCCGGGAAAATGGTTCAGATCCTGCCCAACCCATACAGAGATGAAAATTACTTTCAGGGCGGGGTTATTTATGAAATTCCATCAGGAAACGACAGGTTTGATCTGGAAATAAGCCCTCCATTCGGCGAGGAAAATATAACCGTATATGCAAGCACATCACCGCTGGGCAAGATTGACCTTCACTCTCAGGGAGGAGTATATTTTGTCAAGACAAAGGCAAACGACATCGGCGCAAGAACAAGAGGGATAAAACTGACGGGAAAAGCCACCGGCAAAAGCGGTTATGCCTCTGAGTTTTATGAGAATAAAGCTGAAGTTAAAACAAGGTCTACGAAATAAGACCTTTGAAAAATGTTCAATTTTGTTAGAGCGCAAGGGCAATTCCGCAGGACAGCGGAATTGGACAAAAGCCATTTTGCCCGTTAGGGCGAAGGGCATGGATGCCCTGAGTCAACGTGAAAATTTCAACCGCCACATTACAGCCTTCCGCAACACAGGCAGGACGATGCGTTTATGATTTGTATTTAAAAAGAACTATGTACAGCTAAAATTTAAGATATCATGAAAACATCACAATCTTTTTGATACCAATTAATATATTTGGATATTGGCAAGGTATCTGAACTTCAAAATATCTGTGGGAATAGCAAGAAGCTGTATAACAACTTATTATAATTAAAATTATTTGTTATGGGAATTAAATTTATAACTATCTGTTATCCGATTAATATTTGCTCTAATAAGGTAGTGTTGTCCCAAGAATTTCTATCTTGGGCAAAATCTGACTTGAAAGGCGGTGGTCGGAGGGGAATGGGAAATGCACTAAGCAATATAAAGAAATCTATTCATAGCCGAATTGATGAAATTCTTAATCTCTCACATATAATTTGCAGCAAAGACTGGGACAGTAGAGTTAGCACTGACAAAAAGGTAGGTATTTTAAAAAAGTTAGATATTGAACACACTTCTATTGTTAGAATTATTACAAAAATAAGAAATGTATATGAACATCAATATACTTTACCTTCTGACCTGACTGACATTAAAGCCTATTATGAAACGACAGAGTTATGGCTAAACCATTCAACTAAAAGTCTAATTAAAAGTCGTCTTGCCCTTATCAATTTACCAGTTTATTCTGTTGAATGTGACAGTGATAGGTTTATTAAAGTTATCGAGTTTCCCCTATATGTTGATAGGGTAAATATTATATACTTCCGGGAAAATAAAAAGATTGTATCAAAACTCACAAAAGATGAGCGTGAGGGATATGAAAAAATGAAAGATGTAGAAATAGCTACCTTTATACAATGGGAAAAAAAGCATCTCAAAACATTACATCAAACAGAACCATATTATTTAACTCCTAGAAATCTTACCAAGGTATTTAACACATATAAAAAATCGTTGTATAAGGTGAATCTTGGTTTTTATTTAGACAACCCAAGAATAGAACTAACTTAATAAAATCTTATATCGGGATAGGACTCCCCATCAACTGAGGAGCCCTCCTACACTACCTGGTATACCGATCGGCACCTCGGCGATCCAGTTCATCAAGAACTATATTAGAACGTAGCGGAGAAAGAGGGCCTGGTCATGAGGGCACTATATTTCCCCAAATAACTTGTGATAATGTCTATTGCCTGTGAAGGAGACATACATGAAAAGAATAGCAATTCTAAATATTTTTGCTCTTTCATTATTGTGCATCATAGGTTGTAGCGATAGCAATGATGGGCCTTCCTCCAGCCCAGAGAAGATTGTATGTGACAAATTTAACTTGAAGGCGACGCTTGACGGACAATTGCTGAAGGTTTCGATTGATACAGACTTGCCAGACAATACAAAATTGATGTTTAGTGTATCTCGTCTACTTAATATAGCTTATGACCAAGAAGAATTTTCTGTAGCTTACTTTAATGAGAGAGGCACCGTAGGCCAATGGGGAGATGGGAAAACCCTTTTGTTAGATGAGAATAAATGGTTATTACGGCTCGAAGACCTTAAAGCAAGGTGGCTTATTCTAGAGGTCGCAAAACAAAGGACCATATCTATTTATGGCGGAATACCACCTGGATGGGAGGAAGAATTAAACAAAACATACGAAGTTGATAAAATTAGCGACACAATAGAAGTCCGTATGGTAGTACCCATCAATCAATCAAACCCGCGTTTTGGCTGGCGCAACGAGAACCTTGTGGGTAAAGCCGTAAGCACCGAGGGTTTACGTGTTGTAGAAGGCGAGGTGCAGATCCATTACCCACTTAAATATTAAAAGCTAACAATAAAATGCAGCACCGTTTATTTTTGTGTTATGCCAGCGAACATAACTCATTCAACGCGGCTCATGGAGACCTAATGGATACTTTTATAACTTTTCTGCTTTATTGCTCTTAGAGAAAATATGTATGTGGTAAGCCTTTAGGATTCCGTTTGCGTGTCCTTGATTCCTGTAAGGTTAGCGAATGATCTTGCCTTCCCATAAGTCACTCAGGAAATTTCTATACGGCATTAACAGAAGGTTTCTTGGCCCCCATAAAAAGCAGACTGTCCTGACGGGAGATCGATATTCAGGATTCTCTTGATGTTTTCCATTTTCCTACATCGTTCCAATTTGGTTAGACTAATTCGGAATATAGTACGAACCGGTATGGGAATTAAGAAGAAATATCATTTAATAATCCCAAGTTGCCTTTCAGTATTACACATGATAACTGTATATTATAATGTGTAAAAAGAATATTGTCCGCTTTTTCTGATTTGCGTTGTTTCAGCAAGAAACAATATGCCAATATTTTCAACCGATAATGATTTCAATCATTATAAAAAACATATTCCAATTACTTTTCACGCGCCAAGAGTGACAAAAAAATAAAATGTCTATCAAGGCATCTAATTCTTGGGACAGCTTACTTGATTCACAAAAAAATATGCATGGTGTTCCCGGAAATCCCTGGGAAGAGAAAATTAGCTTTCAGGAGATAAGAATGTACATGTCCAGCAACACGGTTTTGAAAATACATTTATGTTTCATCCTCGGCCTGCTGCTCTTAATGACAGGATGTGGCCCAGCATTGAGGCAAGCAGCAATAAAAGGTGATATTAATAGCGTAAAGCCGCTACTTGATCAAGGCGCTGATGTAAATGAAAGTTTCTACGGTGAAACAGCGTTGATGGTGGCTTCAGGCTATGGACACATTGAAATAGTAAAGCTGTTGCTGAACAGAGGCGCTGATATAGATAAAGCTATTTGGGGACTGAGCAAGAACACTATCGCACAGGCCAAAGATGCCGTTGCAGTTCTTAAGGCATTCAAACAACAAAAAATCGCCAGCTTACCTGTAACTTTTAAAACATCCACAGAAACTCTATTGTCTATTGCTTCCACCAAATCCGATGTAGATGAACTACCTGCAATAAAAGCAAAGTCAAACAAGAACGCCTATGCAATAGTCATCGGGGTCGAGAAGTACCGCCAGAAACTGCCCAAGGCTGATTATGCAGACAACGATGCTCGTATTATGGCAGAGTATCTCACGAAGGTCATGGGATATCCTGAAGAAAATATTGTTATACTTATAAATGACAGGGCGCTGAAGAGTGATCTGGAAAAATATATCGGGAGGTGGCTTCCCAATAACGTTGAAAAAGACAGCTCTGTATTTATCTATTACTCGGGACACGGAGCTCCGAATCCTAAAACAGGAGATGCGTATCTCGTTCCATACGATGGAGACCCCTCGTTTATCGAAGAAACGGGATATCCTCTCAAAAGGCTTTACGCGAAGCTTGACATGCTTCCGGTCAAGGAAATTATCGTTGTCCTTGATTCATGCTTTTCAGGCGCGGGCGGCAGAAGCGTTCTTGCAAAAGGCGCACGACCACTTGTTATGAACATGGATAAGCAGGTGTTTCACAGTGACCGGATAGCAATTCTTACCGCCTCCGCAGGAAATCAGATAAGCTCAACGCATGAGGAAAAGGGGCACGGACTTTTTACATACTTTTTGCTTAAGGGGATTAAGGAGGGCAATGCTGAGCTTGGAACTCTCTACAATTACCTTAAACCGCAGGTGGAAAGAATTGCGAGGAAAATGTATAATAACGAGCAAACCCCGGGACTGATCGCTCCGAAGGGGCTTTTGAACCTGAGACTTTACGAACGATAGCTGCAGGAGGTGGGTTATGAAAAAGATGTTTGCATTTGTTTCAATCCTTGCTCTTTTATTTTTGATGGCGGGCTGTGCAACGCCTTTAGATAGTGCCGCACGAAAAGGTGATATTGCTGCCGTCAAAAATCTACTGGATAAAGGGACTGATGTGAATGCAAGAAACGGTAGTGCTTTGGGCGCTGCTGCAAGCATAGGTCGCGCTGATGTGGTGAAGCTTTTGCTTGACAGAGGCGCTGATGTGAATGCAGCAGGAGGTAATATGGGTTGGACAGCCTTGAGTTCAGCAGCATGGCATGCACATACTGATATTGTGAACCTTCTTATAGATAGAGGCGCTGATATAAATAAGGCAATTAGGGGATTGAACAAGGGCGTAGGGACAAAAAACGCCATTGAGCTTCTTAGGGAAATCAAAAGAGAAAGAGTTGCCAGCCAGTCTGTAACACATCCGGGTCCTCAAAGCCTCACCAGGGAAGACCTTGCAAACATCATTAAATCCGTAGTTGAAGATGCAAAAAAGTCTGAAAATAAAGACATAAAGACAGCCTCTGCGGTTCAATCAGATATAGGCAAACCCTTTTTCAGCACAGAATCAAAAATCATGGGTGACAATGATTATGCAATTATTATTGGTATTGAAGGTTATAGCAGTTTGCCGAAATCTGATTATTCATACGACGATGCCAGGCTGGTAAAAGATTACTTCAAAGCTTTGGGTGTAAAAGAGAGAAACATCGAATTACTGATAGATGAAAAGGCAACTCTGTCAGGGATAATGAAATCGATTGAAGCATGGCTGCCGAACAAGCTCAAGAAAGGCGGAAAGGTTTTTGTCTATTATTCCGGCCACGGCTCTCCTGACCCGGTAACAGGCGAGGCGTTTCTCGTTCCCTATGATGGCGACCCCAATTATCTTGGTGTTACAGGATATCCCCTGAAACGTCTGTATGAGAAACTGGGACGGCTGCAGGCATCCGAAGTTATTGTTGTTCTGGACTCCTGTTTTTCCGGTGCGGGCGGAAGGAGCGTTCTTGCCAAAGGCGCGCGGCCATTGGTTATGACATCACAGAGCGCGGTTCTGCCGCAGAATCTGGTGGTGCTGTCGGCAACGCAGGGCTCACAGATAAGCACTTCATCTCAGGAAAAAGGTCATGGAATATTTACATACCATTTTCTCAAGGCTATCAAAAACGGCAAGAAATCTGTCTCTGAAATCTATGAACATATAAAGCCATACGTAGAAGACGATGCAAAATCAATAAATGTTCAGCAATCACCAAGTATTAATCCGCATTTAGACAAATTAAAAGGAAGGTTTTTATTAAGAAAATAAAACAGAAGGAATCAGAAACTACGTTATGAAAAAACTTTTTGTAATTTTATGCATACTTATCCTCCCTGTTTGTTCTTTCGCCTCCGAAAAACCTGTATGGGTGGAGGCGACGGGAGAAGCTTATCTTGGTGAAATTGATACCCCGAAGGAAGTAAAGGAAAGGGCCAGGCGGGACGCTCAGAAGAACGCTTTGGAAAAGGCGGTTGGGGTTTTTATCAAGTCCCACACACTCGTATCCAACAGCCAGCTTGCGGAAGATCTTATATATGCTGCCGTGAGAGGACAGATCGAAAAAACTGAGATACTTCACGAGGGATGGGACACGAAAGAGAGGAGCCTTTATAGGGTAAACCTTAAGTCTCTCATTAAACCGGTTTATCCCGAAAAAGGAAAAGGGCTTTCCGTTAAAGCGTATCTTTCCAAAACAGACCTGAAAGAGGGTGAGAAAGTCAGGATATTTTACGAGGCGAGCAGCGACTGCTACGTTTATATCTTTTCCGTTGCGGCAGATGGTTCGGTAACCCTGCTGCTGCCGAACTCGATTCACAGGGAGAATCTGACGAGGGGCAGAAAAGCTTACGAATTTCCTACTTCCGATAGCGAGATCCGCCTAAAAGCCATGTTTCTTCCCGACTACAAAGGAAAAATCGCGGAAGAACGGATCAAACTGATCGCCACCAAAGAAAAAGAGGAGATTCTATCGTTAGGGTTTCATGAGGGAATGTTCAAGATTTATGATTCACGGTCAACAGGAATGATCAGTGATCTTGTAAAAAGGCTCAACAGAATAGATCCGGACAAGTGGGCAGAGGCAACGGCAGTTTATACCCTTACAAGATAAGTTTGATGCAGGAGGTCAACAATCATCTTGTCATCTTCTGCAAAATATGCCATATCTAATCCGTTAGAAAAATGATGATATTTAAACATTACCATTAATTTTTTGCTCATCAAACCAAGGCCATGAAGAAAATCCTTTCATACCTTATAGTTTTTTTGTGTCTTTCCTCAACCAGTCTGCTGGCCGGACAAACAGTCACGGCTGTCGGCTTGAGTTTCTTTGAATCCGGAAGAGAAGTAATTGCTCGCGAAAAAGCTCTGGATGAAGCCAGGCGGGCTGCAATAGAAAAAGCCGTCGGCGTTGTGATTGAAGCCAGGACAATTGTTGAAAATTTTGAGGTGGTTAAAGACCAGATTTTAAGCCGCGCGACCGGATATCTTAATAATATCAAAATACTGGAAGAAGGAAAAACCGATTTTGGCGCTTATGAGGTAAAAATCCAGGCTGATGTTGAAGTTTCGGCTTTGGTGGAAGATTTGAACCGTTTTCAAAAGATTCTGGGCTGGCAGAAAAACCCGCGCATAAGCATAGTCATTGAACCGGACATTGAAAAAAGATACATTCCCGCCGCTAAAAAAACAGCCAACCTCCTCACAAAAAAATTGAAGAAAAACGGTTTCAGTGTATTCAGGTACTCAAAAAATAATGAAATCCAAATGGGATTACTGATTGAACTAAGCCTCGAACTCTCCACAAAACAGAGCAATTATAAAGACATAAAAATAACTATTAATGAAATCAGTCTTGATGCTAATATCTACCGGCCTGGTGATGGCGAAATACTGGCCGCAGCCGGCGCTGTTAAATCTTTGCCGGGAGAAAACAGCCTTCAGGTTCTTGACAGGGGAGCAAAATCTTGTGTTGATGCAATCTGGAGTGAGCTGCGAAAAAAACTGACCCGGGTTTGGGAAAGGGAATTATACAGCGAAAGGAATATTTATCTGTTCGTCAAAAATGTGTCCTCTCGTGCCAGAGCCCAGGAAATAGCCCTTGTTTTTAAATCCGATGTTAGCGGCATTATTGACTCAAAATTAATCAGTTTTCGCAAAAACATGGCCGAATACAATCTAAAATACCGTGGCTGGCCTGAGCAGTTGCTAAACGAAATCGAAATGTCCTATTTTAAAAACAGATACTTCAAAACAGCTCTTCAAAACATAACCGGAAATAAAATAGTCATTAAAGTAGTTAAGTAGTGTCTGGACGAAAACTCAAAACACCTGAAATTATAGTCAGTTGGATGCTATTCTCAAATCGAAGATTTTTAGCAGTTAGCTTTTAGCAATTAGCCTTTAGCTTAAAAAATCAAATAAATAACACATTCAGCTAATGGCTAATGGCTAATAGCTTTTTCACAAATCTTCACATAGGTAAATAAACTGAAACTATTGCCAGTATTGAAAAAAATACTT
>JAUVHU010000060.1 GCA_030593145.1 Desulfobacteraceae bacterium | reverse complement strand
TCTTGTACCGTCAAGAAGACCCCCCTCGAATGAAATTGATTTAATATAGGCGTTATTTGTTGCCGGTTTTTCCTTTGACCTTATCCGATCGTTTATATCAGTCAGCGCATATTTTACCGCTTCAAAATTAAAATCACCAATTTTTATATATGTAATTCTCCCTTTTCCAATTGCATCAATGCCTTTTTCTGCATTATCAGTACCCTCAACACAAGCCAACTGCCTGTTCGCTAATGAGCATAATCGGCTATACTTGTCTCTGTTTCCGCTTTTCTGAACAGCCAGAACACGATTAAAAGATTCATCTTTCACAAAAGCATCAAGCGTCCTTCCTGAAAGAATGTTAAAAAGACCGTTATCGGCGTCAACATGCGCCATTACAATAAAGTAATCATGGCCTATTTGATCCAGCTTATTTACTGTTTCATTTAAGTCGCAATTTGAATTCGGATATGGCGGTATATCGGCATTAGTAATTCCGTAAAAAGCGCTGTTTAAAAAGTCCTGAATATTATTTTCGTGCCCTTTATACCAATCATCACCAAATACGATTAATATATGGATGCCTTCTTTGAGAGAAAATTCAATACCAGGCAAAAGGTAAATATTATTTTTTGCAGCATGTTTCCTCAGCACATTGAATTCATCTTTATTAAACTTATTGTGGTTGGTAATAACTCCAAGGCCAATGTCTTCTGATTTCAGCTGACCAACATAGGCTTTCACAAAATCATTTTCATGACCATCATATTTAAATTCCTTATCAGCTCTTGTATGAAGGTGAAAATCAGCTTTCAGCCACACGCTTCCGTTTTTGAAAACACTCATATTTTCCTCCAAGTTTACACCACCTTAAATTCAATGCCGGCATCCTTCATTTGCAGCAAAGTATTTGTTTTTAACTGGTCATTGTTTTTAAACAATTTGTCAAGGGTGATAAACACCTGCGGTTTGTCTTCCAGGATTGAATCAACTATTTTTTCATCAATCCTGGCAAGCGCAATAACCATTTCACCGTCATTTATCCTGTAATAATCATGGGTGCTTTCAATTGCTGCATTAAGACTGCGGCCTGACTTGAGCAGCAGTTCAAACAGCATGTTTTCTTCTGTGGCATCTTTCTTTATTGGATCAAGATGAAGTTGAATCTGTTTTTCAAGCTGCTTGCCGTCTTTTATATTGTCTCCTTGCCAGATTTTAAAATTTGACGATTGAAGCTTGAATACTTTGAACCCCAAATCCTGTTTTGTTTTTTCAAAAGGGAGTTTTCCATTTTCGCTGTCTTTTATCTTCTTTATAACGCGTCGGATACGTTCTTTGCCGATGTCGGCAATTGTTTTGTAGCCTGCTTTGTATGCTTCGGATTTTTCGTCGCACTTTTCGGGGAGCTGGACCATAATGAGTTTGCGGGTGCCGTTGTCTTGTTTGTTCAGGTTGAGGACGGCGTGAGCAGTTGTGCAGGAGCCAGAGAAGAAATCTAAAACTATATCGTTGTCTGACGTAGAAAGTGCAATACACTGTTTTATTAGATGTACTGGTTTTGGAAAGCCAAACTCTTCTCCAAATTCAAGCTGTTTAATTTCAACAGTTCCTGTTTCAGTTAAGAAGCTACTATCATCCCAAATTGATTTTGGTTTATATGTGGTTTTTCTATATTTTTCATATATTCCAAGGGAACCATTATTTTTCTTCTTTGCAACCACATTGCTTTTCAATGTGTCATCAGATAAATTTTCATTGAATTTATTTTTTCCCCATCGCCAGCAACTTTCTTTACCTTCAGAATTCAAAGGCAGTGTTTTAATTTTATAGTCATCATTCTGAGTTATAGAAACAGGATAAAAACCATCTTTATCTTCATTCTTTATATTTACATAGATAGGGTAAAAAAGATTAGGTCTATTGTGTTTGCCAAACTTTGGATTTCTATTACGCAATTCACGTATATTAAACTTTCCAATATTATCTTTTAAATTTAGATCATCTGAATCGCCTTCTTTTTCGAGTTCATAAAGATCAGTTTCATCCTTTCTTGTATAAACAAGTAAATATTCATGAGTTTTTGCAATCTGTTTATATGTCTGCCCCCTACTATTAGCACGCACAATGATTTGAGAAAAGAAATTCTCCTCCCCAAACACCTCATTCATCATCAGCCTTAAATTGTGAACCTCATTATCATCAATCGATACAAAAATAACCCCGTCATCTCTCAATAAGTTTCTTGCCAGAAACAGTCTCGGATACATCATTGAAAGCCAGTGGGAATGATAATGTCCGCTGTCCTTGCTGTTTTTCCGAAACAATCCCTCACGAGTCATATAGCCAGCTTCATCTTTGTCGCCGATTCGCCCTAAATACTCTTCTTTAGTTTCGGAAAACCTGTCAGGATAGATAAAATTGTCGTTGCCTGTATTATATGGAGGATCAATGTAGATCATTTTGATCTTGCCGAAATATGACTTTTGAAGCACTTTCAGAACCTCAAGATTTTCTCCTTCAATAAAAACATTTTCCGTATCATCAAAATTTGCAGACTCATCCCTGTCAGGGGCCAGTGTCGCTGTTGTCGGAGCTTGCAACACCCTAAAGGCATCAGACTTTCCGGCCCAGTTCAGGACATAACGCTCGTTTTTAAATTCTACATCCTCACCAAGAGCCGCTCTCAGCTTTTCCCAGTCGATTAGGCCTTCAGTAAAAGCTTCAGGTATTGCTGCTTTGAGCTTTTCAATTTTATCCTGCTTTAAATCCAGCGACTTGCCATCCATTATGATTCCCTTTTAGTCATCGGTGTCCAATTAAGATTTAAATAAATTCAATCGTATAAGGGGCTTACGTTCGCACTGAACCCATCCCTATTTCTTTCCAAGTTGAATTCACCTGACATGTTGTTATCAAGCATTGGGCGCATCATATAAGAAATCAGATTGCACGTTTTGAGAATAAACTGTATAGAACTTACATCATTATTTGTTCTGATTCTGACCGGTTTCGTTTTTCAAAAGCCTGTAAGTAATTTCATATATTATGCGTCGAGGGCCAACAGCCACAATATCTATAATCTGTTTTGAAGATATCCTGTAAATAATCCTGAATCGACCTACCCCGAAACTCTTTAAGTCTGCCAGCTCTTTTTTCAAGGATTTTCCGACAAGAGGATCTGATGAAATGATTTCAAGAGACGACTTAATCTTTTTCTTTATTTCAGGATGCATATGCCGGATAAAATCGGCTGTTTCATCCGGCATTTTAAGCTTATAAGACACAGGCATAAATCCTAACACAGGTTATTCAAAAATGGCTCTTTTATGCTAAAATAACTCCTCAAGCGTATAAAGCCTGGTCTTCTTCTTGAGCGCTGCAAGCCCCTGTTTGATTTCGTCCATCATGTCCCGGTCGGAAATGATTTCAAGAGTTTCTTTCCAGCTTTCAAATTCATCAGGACTAACCAGTACGGCCGAAGGTCTGCCGTTTTTTGTGATTACGACTTCTTCATCTGTGGAATAGACTTTTTCAACAAGCTCGCTAAGCTTCATCTTAACTTCAGACAATGATAAGGTTTTCATAAAAACACCTCTTTTTTGGTTGACCAGAATTATGGTCATTAACTATATTGATAAAGCATATAAAAGTCAAAAAGTTTTTTAAACTTCACCAAACTACCTCTTTTGCTTTTTTATGATTCGCCAAAAATTGAGACATCATAGAAACGCCATGAGAATATGGGGTTGCCGCCTTGAGATCGTCGATATAGGAATCTACTGCCGCTCCCTTCCATTTTCCCTTTTATAGAAAACCTTCCCAACCCGTTTAATATGATTGATCAAATCAGGAGCGGTAATATGGTGGTATATGGAAAGGTCGAATGTATAAGGCAAGAGTAAATCATCAAGATCAAGGCTGATTTTGTTTAGCAGTTTCAAGTTCAGTTGTTTGCCTTTTAATGTCAGATCAACATCAGAGCCGGGTTTATAGTTGCCTTTAGCGCGGGAACCGTAGAGGGTGACTTCCTCTACTTCTTTGTATTTGATAAATATGATGTTTATCTTTTTTACAGTTTCTTTTTTTAACCCGTATTGCACATTATTCCTTATTAATCTGAATTTGAGCACAGGCTTTCCAGCTTTGCTTTCAACTGTTTTAGAAGCGAATAATACACTTTCACCACTGCCTGACATATTTCTCTCGCTGTTTCTTCATTATAGGTATGCGAAGTTTTATTCCTGCTTTTAAGCATATCCATCCAGTTTTCGCCGTCGTCTATCAAACCTAACTCAAAAGCTTTACGTATAGCGTCTCTTGAACCGTAAATGTCTGTTTGCCCTTTATACTCAAGAAAGTCTTTTATGGTGTTCCAGGCAAGTTCATAAGTGTATTCAAAAGCCTTAATAAGCCCTTGCTCTTCAAGCTCCGACAATTCACCTTTATCAATAAATTTTTGCAGCCGTGCCAAAGCTTTCCGATAATTTGCAAAGCGTTGCTCCCAACGGATATCTTTATTTACAGTAGACATAATTCAACAAATCCTTTTCAGCTTCAGCCTGACTACGTGAGTAGTTACAAATCAGCAATATAAAATTGCCTGCCTTGAACGACCGACTGCCAGAGACTTCCTGGACCCCGCCTTCCAAATCTTCGTGTGCTTCGTGGTAAAAAGTGCCAGCCCTTGCTCCCTGCTGTTTCATCCAACAAACGGCCTTCTGATAATGGTATCCTTTTTCCAATACTTATCATCACGAAGAGGGTATTCAAGGTTGTAGTGGAGCCCGCGGCTTTCCTTTCTGTGCATGGCGCACCTTATAATTAGCTCCGCGACTGTAGCAATATTCCGAAGCTCGATAAGGTCCGGCGAGATCTTGAAATTCCAGTAGTACTCTCTTATTTCGTGCTGAATGTTTTCAATCCTGCTTTTTGCCCTTTCCAGCCGTTTGTTTGATCTGACTATTCCGACGTAATTCCACATAAACCTGCGGATTTCATCCCAGTTATGTGAAACCATGATGGCTTCATCGCTGTCGGTCGCGCCGACCTCATCCCAGAGAGGAAGATCCGGCAAGGATTTTTCAGGCGCGCTGATTTCTTTTATAGCCTGTTCCGCTGCTTTGTGAGCATAAACAAGGGCTTCGATAAGAGAATTGCTTGCAAGCCTATTGGCTCCGTGAAGTCCGGTGCAGGCTGTTTCTCCAATAACATACAATCCGTTAATATCTGTTTTGCCTGCCATGTCTGTCGCAACCCCGCCGCACATGTAATGGGCGGCAGGGACAACAGGAATAGCTTCTTTGGTCATGTCAATGCCAAAACTAAGACATTTTTGGTATAAATTGGGAAAACGGTTTTTGACAAATTCAGGTTTTTTGTGAGATATATCAAGGAATACTGAGTCGTCTCCGCTTTTTTTAAGTTCTGTATCGATTGCTCTAGCAACCACATCCCTGCATGCCAGATCTTTTTGCGGATCATATTTTTCCATAAAAGGGTTTCCTGCCGAATCTACAAGAATTCCTCCATCACCTCTTACCGCTTCTGAAATCAGGAAGTTTTTTGCGTCAGGATGATAGAGACAGGTTGGATGAAATTGAACAAACTCAAGGTTGGCCACAGTGGCACCTGCCCTGTATCCCATTGCAATTCCATCGCCTGTTGCGACATCAGGATTGCTTGTGTAAAGATATACTTTGCCTGCGCCTCCGGTGGCAAGAAGTGTAACAGGGGCGCAGAAGTTTTTTACAGTGTTTGTTTGCGTATCAAGAACATAGGCTCCACAACAATAATCTTCATGGGTTGTAGTGACGAGCCCTCTTTTTATACGGGTAGAACGGATAATAAGATCGATTGCAACATGATTTTCAAACAGGGTAATACGCTCATTGTTTTTTACATGATTTACAAGAACTGTTTCGATTTCTATTCCGGTCATATCCTGGGCATGCACAATCCGTTTTTGAGAGTGTCCGCCTTCACGTCCCAAATCAAAATCAGGGTCAAAAGTCTGTGACTTGTCTTTTGAACGCTCTGTTTCCTTTACATTAAAATGAGCGCCAAAATTTATCAGTTCGCGGATCCTGTCCGGCCCGTTTTTAACCACCATTTCCACAACTTCCCTGTTGCAGAGACCGTCACCTGAAGCAAGAGTATCCTGGATATGAAGATCAAATGAGTCGAGTTCACCAAAAACCGAAGCAATACCACCTTGTGCAAGGGAAGTATTTGTATCCATTACCCCCTTTTTTGTAACAAGGGCAACGCTGCCGAACTCTGCCACCTTAATGGCAAAAGTAAGACCCGCCACACCGCTGCCGATTATCAAAAAATCTGTTTTAATTTCCATAGTATGATTTTCACTACAGAGTTTTACAGAGGAAAAAAGCGCTAAGCGCTTAACCTTGAACCCTTAACGATTATAATAAAGACGATTTCCTGCGCTGACGTTTTGTGCTAAAACCGATTAACAAACCCACAAGCAGTACGCCTGAGCCGCTTAAAAACCATTTGATATTATGTTGAAGCAACAGCTTGCTTAACTCCTCTTCCAGTTTTTCCACTTTTTTATTCTGCTCAGCAAGCTCTGAAACTGTCTTGTTATAAGTTGATTGCAGTTTCAAAAAATCGGCTGATTCACTTTTTAGAGTTTCATACGATTTACTGACATTGCTCAGCATTTTTTTGCTGTTTAAAAGTTCAGAGCTAAGCTGTTTGTTTTTCACTTTATATGTCTTGTTTTCATCAAAAAGAGATACGGATTGAGCCATCAGTTCTTCATGCTTTTTTTTCAATCTATTTAGATCAAGACGACTTGGTCTTATATCTGTAATAAAACGGTTAAGAACCCATCCCTCGGTTCCGCTTAACAGCCGTACTTGAGACCAGTCATTTTCAGACTGAATTACTTCGAGCTCAAGACCGGGCTTTATCATAGCTATTATTTTATGATCTATTCCAGGCCCGGTTCTAAATGTTATCTCAATATTATCACTGACATACAGTGTTTCAGCCTGAGCTGATGAACATAATAAGACCACGCAAATTCCAATAAAAATAATATTTTTCATAATCACATGTCTCCATAAGAAGTTGAAAATACCGGATAGCGCTGACGGTTGCGCCTTACGGCTTGAAAAAATGCACTTCGTGTCACTACGTGCCCCGTTTGCACGGAAATGACCATTTAGACTAAGAGCTTGTCCGAAATAACAGCTTTAAGTAGTTTCCGTTTGAACGCTATTTATATATATTAATTGATTTTGAATGTAAAAACAAGATACTGTCAATAATTTCTTTAAAACTTTTAAAATATATGCTATTTCATTGTTAATATTAACTTTCGCAAAAAGGAAGAGCACAGGTGCTCTCTATGATTGTATTTGATTTACAATGTTCTAATGGTCATACTTTTGAAGGCTGGTTTGAAGATAGCCGGGCTTTTAGCGTACAGAAGAAAAAAGGTCTGATTTCATGCCCTGTTTGCGAAGATACCGGCATATCAAAGCTTCCTTCTACATTTGCAATAAAATCGTCCCATTTCACTCATGGAGTGTCTGACAGTCATGTAGCATTGGAAAGTCTCGGCAGGGAAATAGCAACGTATGTGGATAAGAATTTTGACGATGTGGGTTGTAATTTTGCGAAAGAAGCCTTGAAAATGCATTATGGGGTTGCTGAGCCTAAAAGCATAAGGGGTGTCAGCACTGATGAAGAAGAAAAAACGTTGAAGAAAGAGGGAATAGAATTTTTCAAGCTTCCAGCTCCGGCCAGTTCTGATGCTGAAACATAACCCAAATGGAGACCTTTGAAAATATTCAATTTTGAATTAAAGGAGACGTTTTGCAAAAATCTCAAACAGTGCAGGTAACTAACATGGACACATATATTGATCAATTACCAGCCTTTGCGGAAACGATTAAATCCATAAAGGAAATAATTATTGCAAATATTGTATTTATCGGCCAGGTGCCGTCTCCAACTTTCAAGGAAAAAAAACGCACTTCTATCTTTATGGAAAGGCTGTCTGAAGCCCAGGTTGATGAATGCACAACCGATGGTTATCGAAATCCCATTGGAATTATCAGTGGAACTTCAAAAACAAAGCCGCCGATTTTTATAGTCGCGCATCTTGATACACATTTCTCACGGGATGTTGATCATAATTTTACAGTTAAGGAAGATGCAATTATAGGAGCCGGCATCCTGGACAATTCAGTCGGTGTTGGGGTTCTGGCTTCTTTGCCGGAAATTTTCCGGAAGTTAGACCTTCGTTTTGAATCTGATATTGTTTTAGCCGGGGTTATACAATCATTAGGGAAGGGTAACCTTCGTGGTGTCAGGCATCTTTTAAAAACATGGTCAACTCCGATTAGAGGGGCTCTTTGTATAGAAGGCGGAGAAATAGGCAGGCTTAATTACTATTCTGACGGCATGATCAGGGCTGAAATTGATTGTACTATGTCCACAAATAGCAGGTGGGAACAACGATTCAGGCCAAATGCGATTTTGATATTAAATGAAGTAATTAACCAGATTCTGAAACTTAGATTGCCGCAAAGACCGCGAGCAAGGGTAATTTTCGGAAAAATCTCAGGAGGCTATAAACACGGAATTATCGCCTATGACGCAAAACTGGGTTTTGAGATACAGAGCGACTCTGACAAAATGGTGAAAACGATTTACAATGATATTCAGGATATTATTAATGGTATAAGTCACGAGAATTCTGTCGGGCTTACGATGAAAACCATAAGCAATCTGAGACCGTCTAAATTACGGTACAACCATCCGTTGATAAAAAACACTACTGCCGTGATGGAAAAGCTTGATATAAAGCCGATAAGTGAACCAAGCGAATCAGAACTTTCGATTTTTCTTTCCCGCAAGATACCGGCAATCACTCTGGGTATTACCCATGGAGAAAATTATCACCTGGAAAATGCCAAGATGGAAATTGAACCTATGTTTAAAGGGATTGCCCATATCATTGGAGTAATTATGGCAATAGACAGGGGTGTATGTGATGAATAAAAACTGGCTTAAACAAAATACTTTTCACTATTCTGAGTTTAAAGATATTGATCGTCTTGTTAAAGAAAAAACAAGAAAAAACCTTTCCATAGCGTTATGCCTGCCTACCCTTAATGAAGAAAAGACGATTGCAAAAGAGATCCTTATAATGAAGTCGGAGCTGATGACACGCTATCCGCTTTTGGATGAGCTAATTGTTATCGATTCCGGCTCAACAGATAATACAAGGAAGATTGCCGAAGATTATGGCGCTGAGGTTTATAAGGCGGACGATATTCTGCCGAATCTTGAAGTGTTCAAAGGAAAAGGTGAAAATCTATGGAAGGCTCTTTATGTAACAAAAAGCGATATCATTGTATATCTTGATGCTGACATAAAAAATATTCACCACAGATTTGTTTACGCCCTTGTCGGCCCTCTGCTGCTTTCCGATAACATTAAATTCTCCAAGGCCTTTTACGACAGACCTATAGCTACAGGTAAAAGCAAGATCAGGCCAACAGGCGGAGGAAGAGTCACAGAGCTTGTTATCAGGCCCATGTTTTCACTCTTTTTCCCGGAACTTACACAGATTATGCAGCCGCTTTCCGGTGAATATGCCGGCTTCAGGGAGATATTTGAAAAAATTCCTTTTCCTATCGGATACGGTGTTGAAACAAGCATGATCCTCGATATCTATGAAAAATGGGGACTTGATGTAATGGCGCAGGTTGATCTTGTCAAGCGTATTCATAGAAACCAGGATACAAAAGCGCTGGGAAGGATGGCATTTATTATACTGAAGACTTTTTGCAACCGCATTGAAAAGCTTGGTTTAGTAAATATAAACAGGGATCTTTTTAATAAGATGATTCAATACAATCTTGTTAAAAACGAATATCAACCGGATATATTTAAAATTGAAGGGGTAGAAAGGCCGCCGATTGTTGAGATTGCCGAATATCGCGAGAAGTTTAACATACAAGACCTTTGAAAAACGAGCATCCTCCAGCAAGCCCAAAAAGTAGTTTACAGTTTTAACATTTCTCGTTTATCAAGAAACAACCTCTAACAAGTGTAAACCGGAAAATGCTCAAAAAAAAGTAGCCCGGATCGCAAGCAGTAGGAGGCTATATTTACTCATACAACATGTAATGCGATCCGGGCTCTAAACATGTATGAACCACAAAAAGGGCAAGGGCAAAGATACGATGTCTTGCGCAGGGTAATAAATGTGCGGCTGTGGCTCATTTGAGCGAATCCATAACAGGTTGAAAACAACTAATCAAGAGTTATTTTACATTTTTTTATTGTTTTTTTGTAAATGATTATGAAGCAGTTATAAAGAAAGTATTATTATGATAAGTACCGACATGATTGAATCCGTCAGATATAAACTGTATTCGCGTAAAAATATTGATCAAATCCCACAGTTAGAGAATTTGCCCAAAGAGCTTCTTGTTGGCATCAAAACTGTTTCCACTGTATTACCGTTCAGGGTTAACAACTATGTGGTAGATCAGTTAATCGATTGGGATAATATTCCTGATGATCCGATTTATCAGCTTACGTTTCCCCAGCCGGACATGCTTGAAAAACAGCATTTCGAGAAGATGCATAATCTATTGAAGAACAACGCTTCGAAAGAAAACATTCACAGTGCTGCCAGAAAAATTCAGATGGATATGAATCCTCATCCTGCCGGTCAGATGGATCTGAATGTTCCTGAAGAAAGCGGTAAAACTTTCAATGGCATGCAGCATAAATACAATGAAACCGTTCTGTTTTTTCCTACTCAGGGGCAAACCTGCCATGCTTACTGCACTTACTGTTTTCGCTGGGCGCAGTTTATCGGGCTGGAAAGCATTAAATTTGCAAGCAGTAATACAAATGCGCTTGTAGATTACCTGCAAAATCACCCTGAAGTAACGGATGTGCTGTTTACCGGGGGGGATCCTTTGTTTATGCAGGCAAAAATCCTTCGCCGTTATATTGAGCCTTTGATTAAAGCAAGGCCGGGAAACCTTACCACTATTCGTATCGGCACAAAAGTGCCTGCTTACTGGCCTTATCGCTTTCTGACGGATAATGATGCTGATGATCTTATGCGCCTGTTCGAAGAGGTTGTTGGAAGCGGACTGCATCTGTCGATTATGTCACATTTCAGTCATAGCCGGGAGCTTGAAACCCCTGTGGTAGAGGCTGCCGTGAAGCGTATCTTAAACACAGGATCTGTTGTTAGATGTCAGGCGCCCCTTGTCCGGCATGTTAATGATGATCCCGCGATATGGATTAAAATGTGGAAAACCCAGGTAAAACTCGGAGCAATCCCTTATTACATGTTTGTGGCACGGAATACAGGGTCAAAGGAATACTTCAAGATATCTCTTGCGCGAGCATTCAATATTTTTGCCGAGGCTTACAAACAGATATCAGGCTTGTGCCGCACAGTTAGGGGCCCATCAATGTCCGCTAATCCAGGAAAGGTTATGATCTGTGGTATCACAGAATTAAACAGCGAGAAGGTTTTTGTTTTAAAATTCATTCAGGGGCGAAATACGGACTGGACAAACCAAATCTTCTTTGCGCGTTATGACGAAAAAGCATGCTGGCTCAATGATCTTAAACCGGCCTTTGGAAAAGAAAATTTCTTCTTTATTTAGTAAAAACCGGAAACAGTTTCGAAGTAATAACCTTCATTTTTGTCAGGCGAAATGTCAGCGCCGTACTCAGACACCCAAAACCGTATTTTATACTTCTTCGCAGATTTATCGATGAAGCTTCTGTAAAATACTTTGTCGGACAACTTATTTCGGCAACAGTATAATCAAGCCATATAATCTGGGCCAGCATCTGGTTATCAAAAACAAAATCATCTGAATTGACATCAAGCGGCAGCCGTTCAAGCAGTTCGCGCGAAAAGGCCCTGTACCCGGTGTGATACTCGGAAAGCTTGGCGCCTATAAGCATATTTTCAACAAAGGTTAAAAATCGATTTGCGATATATTTCCAGACAGGCATTCCTCCTTTTAAAGCATACCCACCAAGAATTCTTGAACCCAGCACGCAGTGATAAAGCCCGCTTTCCACCATAGAGACCATGGCAGGAATCAGCTTGGGAGTATACTGGTAATCCGGATGAATCATAATGATGATATCGCCGCCCTCTTCCATGGCCATCCGGTAGCAGGTCTTCTGGTTTGCGCCATAACCACAATTTTTTTTATGAACAAAGACCCTGGTGTTCGGCAGACTCCTTGCGATAGCAGCAGTTTCATCATCGCTTGCATCATCAACCAGAATCACCAAGTCAACAATTTGCTGCGCCGTAACCTCTTCATAGGTTTTGTGCAGAGTTTTTTCCGCATTGTATGCGGGCATGACAACAATTATTTTTTTATCTTTAAACATAAAATTATTTGCTCATCAGAAAAGATAATTCGTCCTGGATATTTCATATAATGAGGGGGACGTTTTGAAATTGGCTCAACTCCTGCAGTATCCATAATACCAAGCTTTTTTTGTATCAATGTATATCAGAATTGTAAAGAAGGAATCATCTCCCGATTAGTTGTAGTTAATTAAGGCAAAACAAGTGGGTTATCTCCAATTTAACAGGTATGATCCCAGAGGGTACACCTGCCGCGACGGGCGCGAGCACGGCGGGAGGGGTCAAGGATTCAAGGGTTCGAGTGAGAAGATCTTATTGTGTCTATTTTTTTTAATATAGCAGAAAGCGAAAGGATGTTAAATGCTCTGATAAAGTCTTTAGAAAACAAACCCTGGAATCCTTGGACCCTCTTCTAAGTTGGAGAAGAACCTAAAGAGGATGTTTTAAAAGAGCAGCTATCTTGACAAATATCGAACCTGTAGATATTTTGTCTCATGTATAACCCAGCATCTCATGAACAATATTTAAAAAAGTGAATTAATACCGGGAGATTATGAAAAACGATACATTTATATCAAAAATTGCCAAAGAACAGAACTTAAATGATAGTCAGGTTCAGGCGGTAGATTCCCTTCTTGCAGAAAGCGCGACAATTCCGTTTATCGCGCGTTACAGAAAAGAAGCAACAGGAAGTCTTGATGAAGTTGCTATTATGGTTATCAGAGACAGGCTGAACCAGCTAAGGGAACTGAAAGAACGAAAGGAAGCGATCCTCAAATCCCTTGAAAAACACAATCACCTGACGGATGAACTTCAAGAAAGGGTTCTTGCCACAGAATCCGTGGCCGCACTTGAAGACATCTATCTCCCGTATAAGCCAAAACGGCGGACAAGGGCTATGATGGCAAAGGAAAAAGGGCTTGAGCCCCTCGCTATGATGATTTTTGAGCAAAAAGGAGCAAATCCGGTCAAAGAAGCAGAATCTTTCATCGATCCTGAAAAGGGAGTTGAGTCGGTTGAAGACGCCCTGGCCGGAGCCAGAGACATCATTGCGGAAATAATAAATGAGAATGCTGAAGCCAGAGCTAAACTTAGAAACCTCTTTTTCACTAAGGCCACGGTTAAATGCCGGGTTGCGTCAGGCATGGAGGAAAAAGGGGCTAAATTCAGGGACTATTTTAACTGGGAGGAACCGGTTGCCGGTATTCCTTCTCACAGAATGCTGGCTATGAGACGAGGCGAAGGTGAAGACTTTCTAAACCTTGACATACTGCCCGATGAAGAGGAAGCAATAGTTATACTTGAAAACCTGTTTGTTAAAGAAGATACGGATGATTCCGCGCAAGTAAGGCCGGCTGTAAAGGACTGTTACAAACGTCTTCTCTCCCGTTCGATGGAAACTGAAATCAGACTCCATGCAAAAGAAAGGGCTGAAACCAAAGCGATAAAGGTATTCGCGGAAAACCTTCGCCAGCTCTTGCTTTCCCCGCCCCTCGGAGCAAAACGCATCATGGGAATAGATCCTGGATTCAGAACCGGGTGCAAAATTGTCTGTCTTGACCGGCAGGGAAAACTGCTTCATTATGATACTGTTTATCCCCATATGTCTGAAAAAAAAGCTCTTGCGGAAACCGAAAAGATAAAATCCCTGTGTGAACAGTTTGAGATTGAGGCCATCGCTGTAGGAAACGGTACGGCAGGCAGGGAAACAGAAGCCTTTGTCAAAACTGTACCTTTTTCAAAACCTGTGCAGGTTGTAATGGTCAACGAAAGCGGCGCTTCAATATATTCAGCTTCTGAAACAGCAAGGGAAGAATTCCCCGATCATGATCTAACTGTGCGCGGGACTATATCCATCGGAAGACGCCTGATGGACCCTCTTGCAGAGCTTGTGAAAATCGATCCAAAATCAATAGGTGTTGGTCAGTACCAGCATGATGTTGATCAGAGGGCGCTGAAACAGACACTTGATGATGTTGTTATGAGTTGTGTTAACGGTGTCGGTGTTGATCTGAACAGGGCAAGCGCCCAACTCCTTACGTATGTTTCAGGTCTGAGCGCTGCAATCGCAAAAAACATTGTCGCGTATCGTGAGGAGAATGGGCCGTTCATGTCAAGAAAGCAGTTGGCAGATGTCCAGCGCCTCGGCCCCAAGGCCTTTGAACAGTCTGCGGGTTTTTTAAGAATCCCTGACGGTGAAAACCCGCTGGATGCAAGCGCGGTGCATCCTGAAAGTTATCATATTGTTGACGCCATGGCTAAAAACCTTGGGGTTACAATCGTTGATATTTTAAAAAAACCTGACATCAGGGATCAAATAGATGTTTCAAAATATGTCACTGATTCAGTGGGAATACCCACACTGAATGATATCCTTGATGAACTGGCGAAACCAGGACGTGATCCAAGAGAAAAATTTGAAGAATTCGCATTTGCCGATGGTATTGAAAAAATCGAAGACCTGAGACCTGGAATGAAAATTCCCGGGATCGTGACAAACATCACCGCGTTCGGCGCTTTTGTTGATATAGGCGTACATCAGGACGGCCTTGTTCATATCAGCGAGATGGCAAATAGGTTTGTGAAAAACCCCGCGGATATTGTAAAGGTTCAGCAAAAGGTGGCAGTAACCGTGCTTGAAGTTGACCTTGATAGAAACAGGATTTCTCTCTCAATGAAATCGCAAGCCGAGAAATCAGACGCTGCGGTGGAAAGTCCGAGTTTTAAAAAATCTCAAAACCATAAGCCAAAACCAAAGAATAAGAAGAAAAATAAGGTAAGCAGCAAGAATGCGCCCTTTAATAACCCCATGGCAGAAGCCTTAATAAAAAGCGGGCTGAAAAAAACCTAATGAATTTTATTAAATATGAATTCTCATCTCAATAGAAAAAACAGATTCAAGGGATGCGTTATTTCTCCCTTTAAGAAGTTAGAGGCGGAAGATATTCAATTTCAAAAGCCTCTGCATAAGGCCCGACTTAAAACCTGAATAGTACCCACCGAATTAATCGAGGGTCTTTAAAGCATTGCGCAAACATTCGTTGCTTTTAACCATCATCTTTATCATTTCTCGGACGTGCTCCGAACTCTCATTCTTTCCAGCCGTCTCTAGTTGTTCGACAAGCAGCTCATATTGCTCCTGATGATGATCATTGTGTGTAATCCAGTGCTCCAGCCTGATTCTCGTCTTTTCAATAAAATCCATTATAAAACCGCTCCTCCTGGCAGATTACAAAAACAGTATTTTCAAATGCTGTCCCGCCAAATTTGTGAAGATAAAGAGACTTTAACCTTTCTGTGAGTTCCTTCCCGCCCATCTTCGGCATTAC
>JAUVHU010000088.1 GCA_030593145.1 Desulfobacteraceae bacterium | reverse complement strand
GAGATGGTAATGCCCGGAGACAATATAAGTATTGATGCTGCGTTGATAACCCCGATAGCAATGGAGACGGAATTAAGGTTTGCGATAAGGGAAGGTGGTCGGACAGTTGGAGCCGGCGTGGTAAGCGAAATAATTGAATAGGGGCAGGGGAGTCTGATTGTGAGAATAACTGTTACTCTTGCGTGTGGTGAGTGTAAAAGAAGAAATTATACGACTACAAAGAATAAACGTACTACACCGGATAAGCTTGAATTTAGCAAGTACTGCAGATTTTGTAGAAAACATACTTTGCATAAAGAGATCAAGTAATGTTGCAAAAGTCAATGCAGGCCAGTAGCTCTAACGGTAGAGCGTCGGACTCCAAATCCGGGTGTTGGGGGTTCGAATCCCTCCTGGCCTGCCATTTTTAAGACAAGCTAAGAGTCTGAAGCATAATCTTTAGCATCCATAGGTCTTGGGAGCATAATGGGACGGTTACAAAGAAAAAAACATCCAGGCAAAAAGAAAGACAAAAAAGTCGATATTGCCGCATCATCTCTAAATAATGATGCTCCTGCAAAAAAAGAAGCTTCGAGTACCGGCTTCTTGCGGAAGACAAAAAAGCAGGTTTTGCCACAAAAAAAGCATTCGAGTACATCGAAACTTTCAATAGTAACGCAGAATATAAGTATCCTTGATAAAGGATTACAATTCCTGCGGGAAGTTAAGGTTGAGCTTAAAAAGGTGACATGGCCCACACGTAAGCAGACCATAGGTTCTACTGTTGTTGTTATTGTTCTTGTTATGATAATATCATTATTCCTCGGAGTGGTCGATATTGGCCTGTCAAGCCTGGTACGTGTTTTTATTCAATAGAATGAGGAGGAATGAGTGGCTCTTAAATGGTATATAGTCCATGTGTATTCAGGGTTTGAAAGCAAGGTCAAAATGGCCTTGGAAGAACGAATTGCTTCTTCCCCTCATCGAGAGAAATTCGGTGAAGTGATTGTGCCGACAGAGCAGATAGTTGAGCTTGTTAAAGGGAAAAGAAAGGAATCTTCGCGCAAGTTTTATCCAGGATATATTTTGGTAAGGATGGAACTTAATGATGAAACCTGGTACCTGATTAATGATACAGCCAAAGTTAGTGGTTTTTTGGGTGGAAGAGAAAAGCCGACTCCCATTTCAGATGAGGATGCCCAGCAGATATTAAACCGCATGGAAGCAGGCAAGTTGAAACCACAACCCAAATTCCTGTTTGAATCAGGAGATGAGGTTCGTGTGATTGATGGGCCTTTTACAAACTTTAATGGTGTGGTTGCAGATGTTAATCCTGAGAAGGGAAAAATTAAGGTTCTGGTGAGCATATTTGGCCGATCAACACCTGTTGAATTGGAATTCGTGCAGGTCTCAAAGATATAGAGATGTTCCGTGGAACATATTTATTTTAGGAGTAAAAAGAGAAAATGGCAAAAAAGATTATTGCGCAAATAAAGTTACAGGTTGTCGCTGGTAAAGCTAATCCATCTCCTCCCATCGGTCCTGCGTTAGGGCAGCATGGGGTAAACATAATGGATTTTTGTAAAGCTTTTAATGCGAGAACATCTAATGATGAAGGGATGATAATACCGGTTGTAATAACTGTTTTTCAGGATAAAACATTTACATTTATAACCAAAACTCCGCCGGCTGCCGTACTTTTAAAACAGGCGGCAAAGATAGCAAAAGGAGCAGGTAATCCAAAACTTGACAAGGTTGGCAAGGTTACCCGGCAGCAGGTAGAAGATATCGCGAAACAGAAAATGGTTGATTTGAATGCTAATGATTTGGATGCTGCCTGCAAGATAATTGGAGGTACAGCGAGAAGTATGGGAATTGAGGTTGGCTAAGGGTTCACTCAAAAACAACTTCATATTTTTGCATCTCAGCTTCAGGATATCTTTGGCAGATCTTCAATCCCTGGTCCAGACCGGATGTGTGGTTAACCCAACCTGAATCTGAGCGCCAATTTTGCGAACTTATTTTTGAGTGAATCCTAAAGAGACAAGGAGTATATAACAAAAAATGTCTAAGCATGGTAAGAAATATTTAAAATCAAAAGAAAAGATCACCGACGAGACAAGGCATGTTTTTGCCGATGCTGTTCAAAAGGCAATAGATTTATCTTATACAAAATTTGATGAAACTATTGATATTGCGATTCGTCTTGGAGTCGATCCAAGGCATGCGGATCAGATGGTTCGAGGGACAGTGGTTTTACCTAATGGACTTGGTAAGGAAATAAAAGTCCTTGTGTTCTCAAAGGGAGAGAAGGAACAAGAGGCGCTTGATGCCGGCGCTGATTTTGCTGGAAGCGACGATTTGATTGAAAAAATTAAAGGCGGATGGCTTGGTTTTGATAAGGCAGTTGCAACTCCTGATATGATGGGTTCGGTTGGAAAGATAGGAAGACTCCTTGGTCCAAGAGGACTTATGCCTAACGCGAAAACCGGAACAGTCACCTTTGATATTGCCAAGGCTGTGAACGAACTCAAGGCAGGAAAGATTGATTTTAGAGTTGAAAAGGCGGGGATAATTCACGCTTCTGTTGGCAAGGTTTCTTTTGGCGCGGAGAAAATTATGCAGAATCTATCTGCCCTGATTGAAACGGTTGTTCGACTCAAACCTGCTTCCAGTAAGGGAACCTACCTGAACGCTATTGTAATCTCAACAACTATGGGCCCTGGAATTAAGATAGATACAGCAAGTGTCAAGGACTTAATCAAATAACTATAACCTACGTTAAGCGATTAGCTGTTAGCAATTAGACGTTGGCTCTTATGGAATGCATTTGTATAATTATTTATTAATCACCTGTCTGGTGAAATATTATTATTTAGTAACATCTTGATATGGTTTGACTAATAGCTAATAGCTAATAGCTCATTTTAGGTATAATAAAAAAGTGAAAAATGAAGGATGTGTTAAAATGACAAGTTTATTTTAACACTTCACTCTTCATTATTGTTTTGGATCATAATTTTCTGTCAAAGACCGTAGGCGCATTTATTGTTTAATCGGCATTGCCGGCCTACTGAGACAGTTTGATGTCTGGAGATTTTTTATGTCAATATTGGAAGAAAAAAGTCTGCAAGATTTGATTGTTGCCTCTGGTTTTTTTTACAGAAGAAAGGAGGTGTAGTTTTTGAAAATTGATGAAAAGAAAAAAATTGTTGAGGATATGCGTGAAAGATTTTCAAAGTCCAAGGTTGTATTTATAACCGATTATAAAGGTCTTGATGTTACGACAATCAGTGCTTTACGCAGAAAGCTCAGAGAGACCGACAGTGAATATAAGGTTGTAAAGAATTCACTTTTTATCAGAGCTTCCGAAGAAAGTGACGTTGCGTTGATAAAGGAGTACTTTAAAGGCCCCAGCGCTGTTGCGTTAAGTTATAATGATCCTGTTGCTACCGCGAAAGTGCTGGCCGGATTTGCTGATAAGCATGAAAAACTTGAAATTAAAATCGGTGTCATGGATGGTAAGTTACTTGATTTAAGCGCAATAAAGGCGCTATCAATATTGCCTTCACGTGATGTGCTTCTGGGACAGGTTCTTTCGGTAATGGCTGGTGTGCCAACTGCCTTTGTGCGCGTGCTGGCTGACGCTCCAAAAAGAATGCTGAATGTTCTTCAGGCAATAAAAGAACAAAAAGAGGCTGCATGAACTATTGATTAAAACCTAATGTTTGATGGATCCAATTTTTTACGAATTCATCAAATTTTAATAAGATTATTCTATAATAATAATTTTGCAAGTATAAGTTGGAGGAAGATAAAATGGGTGATGTTACGAAAAACGATGTGATTGAATTTATAGCAAATATGTCGGTGCTTGAATTGTCAGAACTTGTTAAAGAGATGGAAGAAAAATTTGGTGTTTCCGCAGCGGCTCCGGTTGCAATGATGGCAGCAGGCCCTGCTGATGCTGGTGCAAAGGAAGAAGAAAAGACAGAAGTTGATGTTATACTGATCAGTTTTGGTGACAAGAAGATTCAGGTTATCAAGGAAGTGCGAGCTATTACCAGTTTAGGGCTTAAAGAAGCCAAAACTCTTGTAGATGGGGCTCCCGCTCCGGTTAAAGAAGGTATCGCCAAAGAAGACGCAGAGAAAATAAAAGCCCAGTTAGAAGCAGCGGGGGCTCAAGTTGAGATAAAGTAGTAAGTTATTATCAGGAGCCAATTTCAAAACGTTCTCTTTTGCCCAATATCTGTGTCTTTGATGAGCAAATATTGTCAACAGGCTTAAATATAATTTTGAGTTTTTAATTCAACATTTAAAATTAACAATTCTCAATATATTTCTGTGGTTAAACTTGATTTTGAACAAAATTGAACATTTTTGAAATTGCCTCTTAGAAATTTGGATTAGAAGAGAAATAATTTTTTGCAGTTTTATAATTGATAAATTCGTTTTTTACGGATTCATCATAATTTATATTATGGAGACGCCATGTCGGAAAGACCTTTGGCAGTTAAGCGGATAAGGAAATATTTTGGCAAGATAAAGAGGGTTGTTGAAATACCTGACCTCATTGGTGTGCAGCGGGAATCGTTCGATCGATTTTTGCAGATGAACGTTTCTCCGGAAAAGCGGAAAGACGTCGGCTTGCAGTTGATCTTCAAGTCGATTTTTCCGATAAAGGACTTTACCGGAAGCGCTTCCCTTGAATTTGTTTCGTACAAAACAGGTGATGTTAAACACAATATAGACGAGTGTATACAAAGGGGAATGACTTACGAAATGCCTATCCGTATAACGGTTAGGCTTGTAGTGTATGATATTGATAAGGAAACAGGAATATCAAACATCCGTGATATAAAAGAGCAGGAAATCTATTTCGGTACTATTCCTTTAATGACGGACAAAGGCACATTTATCATAAACGGAACTGAACGGGTTGTAGTTAGCCAGCTTCATCGTTCTTCCGGAGTGTTTTTTGATCATGACAAGGGGAAAACACATTCAAGCGGAAAAATTATTTATACTTCAAGAATCATTCCTGTCCGCGGATCCTGGATTGATATGGAAATCGATCCAAAGGGCGTTGTTTATATCAGAATTGATAGACGTCGCAAGTTTCCCATTACAATTCTTTTTAAGGCTTTTGGATATAGTTCCAAAGATATTTTATCTTATTTTTATAATACTGAAAAGATTATTATCCGCGGCAAAAGTTTTTTTAAGAAATTTAATAAAGACGTTCTAAAAAAACAGCGCGCCAGCCGTGATATCAAAGATCCCAAAACCGGTGAAGTGATTACAAGAAAGGGGCGTGTTTTTACAGCGCGCGCAATCAAACGGCTGATAGCTGCCAAGATTGATAAAATTCCAATAACTATTGAAGATATTCACGGTAAATATTTTGCGTCAACAATAGTAGATCCGAAGACGAAAAGCCCCATCGTAAAGTCCAATGAGATTGTTGATGATGAAGTTGTTACAAAATTACGAAAGGCCGGGATAACCGAATTTGAGCTGCTTTTTATTGACGGGATAACTGTTGGAGATTCTATCAGTAAGACACTTATGCTTGATAAGGTTGAAACTAAAGAAGAGGCGCTTGTTGAAATATATAGAAGACTCAGGCCTGGCAATCCCGCGACATCTGAAGTGGCCCAGGATTTTATTGACAACCTTTTTTTCAAGTCAATGTATTATGATCTTTCCTCTGTCGGACGCATGAAGATTAACGTTCGTCTTGGTATTGATTCTTCACCGGATTTAAGAGTACTCAGAAGGGAGGATATTCTACTTACAGCAAAGACCTTGATAGAACTCAGAGATACAGCGGGAGTCGTTGACGACATAGATCATCTTGGAAATCGACGCGTGCGCGCAGTTGGTGAACTTCTTGAGAACCAGTATCGTATTGGGTTGGTTCGTATGGAGCGTGCTATTAAAGAACGGATGAGCTTGCAGGAAGTCGATGCTCTTATGCCCAATGATCTTGTGAATCCGAAGCCGGTTTCTGCTGTTGTGAAAGAGTTTTTCGGAACCAGTCAGCTTAGCCAGTTTATGGATCAGACAAATCTTCTTTCAGAAACAACCCATAAACGTCGTCTTAGCGCTTTAGGCCCCGGAGGTCTTACACGTGAACGCGCCGGTTTTGAAGTAAGGGATGTCCATCCATCACATTATGGACGAATTTGTCCGGTAGAAACTCCGGAAGGTCCTAACATTGGCCTTATTGTGTCTCTCAGCACCTATGCGAGAGTTAATGAATACGGGTTTATTGAAACATCTTACAGGGCTGTCAAAGATGCGGTTGTTTCTAATAAGGTAAAGTTTCTGACCGCATTTGAAGAAAAGGAACATCCGATTGCGCAAGCCAATGCCCCTGTCAACAAAAAAGGGAAATATATCAATGAGTTGGTAACATCACGGGTGGCGGGCGAGTTTATGATGGTCAAGAGGGACGATATTGAGCTTATGGATGTTTCTCCTAATCAGCTGGTTAGCGTATCCGCGTCTCTAATCCCTTTTTTGGAAAATGATGATGCTAACAGAGCTTTAATGGGATCTAATATGCAACGCCAGGCGGTTCCATTACTTGTTTCACGAGCCCCCCTTGTTGGCACAGGCATTGAAGGTGTTGTAGCAAGGGATTCAGGAGCAGCAATAGTTGTTCATCAGGATGGAAAGGTTGTGTATGTTGATGCTTCTCGAATAGTATTACAGCATGATCACTTAAAAGATTCTTCAAAAAAACCTGTGACGGTTTACAATCTTTCAAAATTTACGCGTTCCAATCAAAATACATGTTTTAACCATCGCCCGATAGTCAGAAAAGGACAAATAGTTAAGGCAGGTGAAATAATTGCTGATGGACCTGGAACAGATCAGGGTGAACTCGCTCTTGGCAAGAACATAACAGTAGCTTTTATGCCATGGGGTGGATATAATTTTGAAGATTCTATCCTGGTTAGTGAAAAACTTGTTAGAGACGGTGTGTTTACGTCTATTCATATTGAAGAGTTTGAAGTAGTTGCCAGGGACACCAAGCTTGGGAAGGAAGATATTACGCGAGATATACCGAATGTTGGAGATGAAGCATTAAAGGATCTGGATGAAAGCGGGATCATAAGGCTTGGTGCTGAAGTAAGCCAGGGAGACATTCTGGTAGGCAAAATTACTCCAAAAGGTGAAGCTCAGCTTTCCCCTGAAGAGAAGCTTCTTCGGGCAATCTTTGGTGAAAAAGCAGGAGATGTTAAAGATACATCCTTGCGAGTACCACCCAGTATATCAGGGGTTGTTATAGATGCCAAGGTGTTTTCAAGAAGAGGTATTGAAAAGGATGATCGTACACATTTAATAGAAAAGCAGGAAATCATCGTTTTTGAGAAAAATAGAGATGATGAGCTGAGAGTTATTGGTGAGGTGGCTCGCTTTAAAATTGAAGAATTGCTGGTCGGCAAAATATGTTGTTCAACTCTGAAAAAAGACAAACATATCTTTATTTCAAAGGGCGCCAAGATGGATTCTAAGATGCTCGCCGGAATACCGATTATGCAGTTTGAGAAGATTGCACTAAAAAATCCGGAAGATACGGAGCAGGTGCAGGATGTCATTGATCTGTATAAACAGAGGTGTGATCTTTGCAAAAAAGATTTTGAAAAAAAGATTAGTCGATATGAAAAAGGAGATGATCTTCCTCCCGGTATAATTAAGATGGTTAAGGTTTATGTGGCTATGAAGCGGAAGCTTTCTGTCGGCGATAAAATGGCAGGTCGCCACGGTAATAAGGGTGTTGTGTCAAAAAGTCTTCCTTTGGAAGATTTGCCGTATTTTGAAGACGGGACACCTGTTGATATGGTTCTTAATCCTTTAGGTGTGCCTTCCAGAATGAATGTTGGACAGATCCTTGAAATTCATCTGGGTTGTGCTGCAAAAGGTCTCGGCGATCAGATTTCGAAGCTTGTTGAGGAAAACAAGTTAAAAGCCCTTCGAGAAAAAATGAAGCGAATATTCTCTACTTTGAAGCACAGGAAAATGATTGACAGCCTGGACAATATGGAGTTGTTCGATTTTGCAGGAAATTATTATGAAGGCGTTCATATGGCCACACCTGTTTTTGATGGCGCTAATGAGGATGAGATCAAAGAACTTCTAAATGAGGCCGGTCTTGATGCTTCAGGCCAGGTAACATTGTACGACGGTCGTACCGGTGAGTCTTTTAAAGGAAAAATTACTGTTGGAACAATGTATATGTTGAAGCTTCACCATCTTGTAGATGATAAGTTGCATGCACGTTCAATTGGACCATATTCACTTGTGACCCAGCAGCCTCTTGGCGGAAAAGCCCAGTTTGGAGGCCAGCGTCTTGGCGAGATGGAGGTGTGGGCTATGGAAGCTTATGGAGCGGCTTATGCTCTCCAGGAGTTTTTGACGGTTAAATCTGATGATATGGCTGGAAGGACGCGCATGTATGAAAAAATCGTAAAAGGGCAAAATGAGCTTGAGCCAGGGCTGCCCGAATCTTTTAACGTTCTGACAAAGGAATTGAAGAGCTTAGGATTAGATGTAACCCTCATGGAAGGAAAATAATACGGAGCCAATTTCAAAACGTCCCCTTTTGCCCAATATCTGCGTTAGGCTTAAATATAATTTTGAGTTTTTAATTTTTAATTATGAATGAAGAAAAAAGTCCGATTTTAATTCAAAATTCAACATTTAAAAGTAATAATTCTCAATGTATTTTTGTGGTTAAACCTGATTTAAAATTTGGTCGTCTTCCTTGATCTTGAACAAAATTGAACATTTTGAAACAGCCTCCATATTTTATGAAGTTATTTTGTCTGAACTTTTGACCTCTGATCCTCGATGAATTCAACTTTTTACA
>JAUVHU010000093.1 GCA_030593145.1 Desulfobacteraceae bacterium | reverse complement strand
ACTGCTGTGGATGTTGAAGGAGCCGTTGCCGTTGCCGAAAAGATCGGATATCCTGTAATTGTCCGGCCATCTTATGTGCTTGGCGGAAGGGCAATGAAGATAGTATATAACCAAAAGGATCTGGAAAATTTTACAAGACTTGCCATCATAGCTTCTCCGGAGCATCCGGTGCTGATAGACAAGTTTTTGGAAGATGCCGTTGAACTGGATGTGGATGCGATTTCAGATGGAAAGACAACTATTATCGGCGGCATTATGGAGCATATTGAAGAGGCCGGCATCCATTCAGGAGATTCGGCCTGTGTTCTTCCTCCCCACAGTGTAAAATCCGATGCTCTGGAAGAAATAACAAGAGCTACGAAAGCTATGGCATCGGAATTAAATGTTATAGGTCTGATGAACGTTCAGTATGCTATTAAGGATGATCGTATATATGTGCTCGAAGTAAATCCAAGGGCATCCAGAACCATTCCGTTTGTCAGTAAGGCAACGGGTGTGCCTCTTGCAAAGCTCGCCACAAAGGTTATGCTTGGTCGCAGTTTGCATGAACTCGGTCTTACCTGTGAAAAAATTCCCGCTCATTTTTCAGTAAAGGAGGCTGTGCTTCCCTTTGACAGATTTCCCTATGTTGACACGCTTCTTGGGCCTGAGATGAAATCAACCGGAGAGGTCATGGGAATTGATTCAAAATTCGGATCTGCTTACGCAAAGGCACAACTTGGGGCAGGGCAGAATCTGCCTGTTTCCGGCACTGTTTTCATAAGCGTAAAGAATAATGACAAAGAAGCTGTTCTTGATATCGCGTCTCATTATCGCGACATGGATTTTAAGATCATGGCAACCCGCGGGACTTCTGAATTTTTAGACAAACATGGCATATCAAATAAAATGATAAACAAGGTTTCACTTGGCCGTCCGCATGTCGTGGATGCAATCAAGAACAAAGAGATTCAACTGGTTGTAAATACCGGTTCAGGAGGAGAAACCAATCATGACGGGTATGATATAAGACGAGCCACGATAAAATACGGCTTGCCCTATGCGACAACAATTGCAGGGGCTGTGGCCATGTGCAGAGGTGTTTCGGCAATTAAGAAGAGGAAAATGTCGGTTAAAACTATTCAGGAATATAATGTCAGAGGTTAGGGGTCAGAGGTCTGAAGTCAGAAGTCGGAGGTCGGAGGTCGGAGGTCTGAAGTCGGAGATCAGAGGTCGGAAGTCGGAGATCAGAAGTCAGAAGTTAGGAATCAGCAAACTTGAAACTTGAAATTGGAAAGTAGAAATTGGAGAGAGATTAAAATAAGCGGTCAGCCATTAGCTTTTAGCAGTTAGTGCAATAATTTCAATACCTTTGCTAAAGGTTAACATTTTACCCAATGGGTGAAAATCGAATCGTTGGTAACCAAACGAAATAATACCTGCCGCGACTTGCCGCGATGGACGCGAGCACGGCGGGAGAGCTAACCGCTAATGGCTAAGAGCTAATCGCTCATCAAAGGTGATAGTATAATGGAAAGATACCCGGAAAAACCGCGAGAAGCATGCGGGCTGTTTGGAATCCATGGATATCCTGAAGCAGCGAAAATTACATATTTTGGTTTATATGCTCTCCAGCACAGGGGGCAGGAAAGCGCCGGCATAGCGACAGTCGGCGACAAAAACATCACTGCGTATAAGGGAATGGGGCTTGTGCCTGATGTTTTCAAGACAGCCAATCTGAAACGATTAAAGGGTGAGACCGCCATAGGGCATGTTCGTTATTCCACAACAGGGAGTTCGACACTCTGCAATGCACAGCCTTTTATTGTACATCATAGAAAAAAATCTTATGCTGTTGCCCACAACGGCAATTTGGTAAACGCGTATAATCTGAAAAATGAGCTTGAAGAAAAAGGATCGATTTTTCAGACCACCACGGACAGCGAGATTTTTCTCCATCTTTTTGTGAAAAATTTGAAATTAGGCTTTGAAGGGGCTCTTATTGAAACCGCATCCAGGCTGAAAGGCGCCTTTTCTTTTATTATGCTTACAAGCAACGGAGAGGTCGTTGGGATAAAGGATCCAAACGGTTTCAGACCCTTGTGTCTTGGAAAACTTAATGGGCGCTATGTGCTTGCGTCGGAAACATGCGCTCTTGATCTTGTTGAGGCAAAGTTTATAAGGGAGCTCGATCCCGGCGAAATGGTCATTATAGGGGAAAACGGGATAAAAAGCATAAAATCGCCCATTGCCGCAAAACGAACATTTTGCATATTTGAGTTTATCTATTTTGCAAGGCCGGACAGCACAATATTCGGGCATAATGTTTATCAAATGAGAAAGGCACATGGCAGACGTCTTGCTGAAGAGGCTCCTGTTGATGCAGATCTTGTTATGCCTTTTCCTGATTCGGGAACTTACGCGGCTTTGGGTTATTCGGAAGTTTCCGGCATCCCCTTTGAGATGGCTATGATCCGGAATCACTATGTGGGCAGAACATTTATTCAACCCACACAGAGTATGCGCGATTTTAGTGTAAGGGTCAAACTGAATCCTGTAAAAGAGCTTTTAAAAGGTAAAGATATTATTATAATTGAAGATTCAATAATAAGAGGAACCACGGTTAAGACAAGGGTAAAAGCTCTGCGTGAGCTCGGCGTAAAGCGGGTGCATATGCGTGTCAGCTCCCCTCCGCATCGTTTTCCATGTCATTATGGTATAGATTTTTCAACGAGAGGTGAGTTAATAGCGTCAAATAAATCTGTTGAAGAGCTTCGTGATCTGCTGGAACTGGATTCTCTTCATTATATCAGTCTTGACGGTCTTCTTGAATCAACCGGCATGAATAACCCTGGGAATAACTTCTGCAAGGCATGTTTTGATGGATGCTATCCTGTAGAATTTGATGAAAGTCTGTCAAAGGACTGCCTGGAAAAGATATAACCTCAGAAGTCAGAAGTCGGAGATCAGAGATCAGCAAAGTTGAAATTGGGAAGAACAGTACAGCCACAAAGGCACAAAGGCACAAAAAAAAGGGATATGAATTTTAAACCTTCATCAATTTTAACGAGACTCTTATTAAAAACGGCATCAAGAGAATTATATTATAATCTTGGTGTCTTTGTGCCTTTGTGGCAGAATAGTTACTACTATGATTGCAATTATTGATTATAAGGCCGGCAACCTGAGCAGTGTGGAACGTGCCCTGAAAAAATTGGGCTATGAGTGCCTGATTACTCAACGCCGGGAAGAAATCTTGAACTGCGAAAGGATCATCTTTCCGGGTGTAGGGGCAGCAGGCAAGGCCATGTTCGAGCTGAAGAATCTGGGATTGGATGAAGTGTTGAGGTATGAGCTTAATGCCGGCAAGCCGATTCTTGGGATCTGTCTTGGCGCTCAGATTGTTCTTGAAAGAAGCCATGAGAATGAAGCTGAGTGTTTAGGACTCATCGAGGGAACTGTTGAATCTTTTCCTCAACCGCTTTTTTCTGAAGAAAAGGATCGGCTCAAAATACCCCATATGGGCTGGAACAGCGTAAATCCGCGGAAAGACCATCCGGTGCTGGAAGGTATCGCGCCGGAAGATGAGTTCTATTTTGTTCACGCGTATTATCCTCTGCCTGCATCGGATAATTATGTGTTTGGGACGACCTGCTACGGTATAGAGTTTGCCTCTGTGATCGGTTATAATAATTTAATCGCCGTGCAGTTTCATCCTGAAAAGAGCGGCAAAGCAGGGCTGAAGCTCTTGGAAAATTTTTGCACCTGGGATGGTCGCTATGCTGAGTAAAAGGATCATACCCTGTCTTGATGTGAGAAACGGCAAAACCACCAAGGGTGTAAAGTTTCAAGGCAATATCGATATCGGCGACCCTGTGGAGATGGCTCGTTTCTATTATGAGGAAGGGGCTGACGAGATTGTTTTTTACGACATAACTGCTTCAAGCGACCACCGGGACATTATGATAGATGTGGTGCGCCGTGTGGCTGAAGAGATCTTCATACCATTTTCCGTGGGTGGCGGGATCAGGACTATTGAAGATATGCGCCGTGTGCTTCTGGCCGGCGCGGAAAAAGTAAGTGTGAACACCGCGGCTGTCGGAAATCCTGAAATCATTGCAGATGGCGCACGGGTCTTCGGGAGCCAGTGCATTGTGTTAGGGATGGATGTCAAAAAGGTAGAGACTTCTCGCAAGATCCCGTCAGGATACGAAATTGTCATTCACGGAGGCAGGACTTATACGGGCATCGATGCCTTTGAGTGGGCAAAGCAGGCGGAAAACATGGGGGCAGGAGAGATTTGCCTTAATTCTATTGACGCGGACGGCACCCAGGAGGGTTATGAAATGACTTTGACTTCACTCATATCTGAAAATGTGAATATTCCGGTTATCGCTTCCGGTGGCGCCGGAAACATAGACCATATCTACGATGTTCTGACAAAAGGCAAGGCCGATGCCGCCCTTGTTGCTTCGATAACTCACAATGGCACGTATACGATAAAGCAAATCAAAGAAGCTCTGCACGCTCAGGACGTGAAGGTTCGTATGAGGTGGTAAGTGTTAGGTGTTAAGATAAAAAGCTATGAACGTCCAACATCGAACGTCCAACATCGAATTTTGAATAAGGAATTCTGCCAATTTATAAACCGGCAGAGCGGAGCGATTTCATCATTCGATGTTCAATGTTCGATGTTCGATGTTGGACGTTCAATTTAGGTTTAAGGAAGTAAACATGATCTTAATCATTGACTTTGGTTCCCAGTACAACCAGCTCATTGCCAGGCGGGTGCGTGAGCATCGTATCTACTGCCGGATTGAACCTCCTCGGATCAGCATTGCCGAGATCAAAGCGATGGCCCCTGAGGGGATCATCTTATCCGGAGGCCCTGCAAGCATATATGAAAAAAACAGTCCGCGGGTGGATCTTGAAATCTTTGACCTGGGCATTCCAATTCTCGGTATTTGTTACGGAATGCAGTACATGGCGGATGCCTTGGGTGGAAAAGTAAAGAAGGCGGAAAAGAGGGAATACGGTCTTGCCGAACTCCGAATAAAAAATGCCGCAGGTGTTTTTTCCGGAATCGAGAAAAAGACAAAGAGCTGGATGAGCCATGGAGACACAGTAGGCAGCCTGCCCAAGGGTTTTCGGGTGACGGCATCAACCGCCAGCACCAATGTGGCAGCCATGGAAAATCCCGCGAAAAAGTTCTACGGATTGCAATTCCACCCTGAAGTTGATCATACGCCCAAGGGGAAAAGGATGTTGAAGAATTTTCTGTTCGCCACCTGCGGGTGCAAGAAGACCTGGACGATGAAATCTTTCATCAAAGAATCGATCAAAGAGGTAAAGTCCTTGGTCGGAGATAAGAAAGTAATCCTGGGTTTGAGCGGAGGTGTTGATTCTTCGGTAACAGCGCTTCTTCTCCATCGGGCTATAGGCAAGCAATTGACTTGCGTCTTCGTCGATAACGGCCTTTTGAGGCAAGATGAGGCAGAGCAGGTCAAGTCGCTCTTTAAGAAGCGTTTCAAGATGAATCTAAAATTTGTCAGCGCCAAAAGGGCGTTTCTGAATCGATTAAAGGGAGTTGTTGACCCTGAAAAGAAGCGGAAGATTATCGGGCGCACGTTTATAGAAGTCTTTGAAAAAGAGGCACGCAAGCTCCGGGGTGTGAAATTTCTTGCCCAGGGAACTCTTTATCCGGATATCATCGAGTCAAAGTCGGCCTACGGAGGCCCCAGCGCGGTAATCAAATCTCACCATAATGTGGGTGGGCTCCCAAAGGATATGAAGCTCAAACTCATTGAACCGCTTAAACATCTTTTCAAAGATGAAGTGCGTGTTCTCGGAAAAGAACTCGGACTTACAGAAGATCTTGTCTGGAGACAACCTTTCCCAGGTCCGGGTCTGGCCATTCGAATTATCAGTGATGTTACCCAGGCAAGGCTTTCCATCTTGCGGAACGCGGACGCCATTCTCCTTGAAGAAATCAAGAAAGAGGGCCTGTACAGGAAGCTCTGGCAGTCCTTTGCAGTACTCCTTCCACTGAAAAGCGTGGGGATTATGGGAGACCAGAGGACTTACGAATACATTGCAGCCATTCGGGCGGTAACCAGCGCCGATGCCATGACCGCAGACTGGGCCAAACTCCCTCACTCTCTGCTCGGCAGAATCTCCAACCGCATTATTAACGAAGTAAGAGGCGTTAATCGCGTAGTCTATGACATCAGTTCCAAACCGCCCAGCACTATTGAGTGGGAATAGTGAGACCTTTGCAAAACGCCCTCTTTTGCCCAATTTCGGCGTCAGGCTCAGATTTTAATCCTCGAAATATTCAATATATTCCTCCGGTTAAAATCTTCGCCTTCCTTGAACTTGAACAAAATTGAACATTTTTCAAAGGTCTCATAGTGTTTGGATAGCATACGCCCTTCAATCCCTGTTTTAATCGAATTTTATTCCTTTCATGCGATATCTAATAGTTTTGGATGCCGAATAAAGTGTTGAGAGGGATTGGACAAGGCCGCGTCGTTTTTTAAAGGCAGTTTTGGGATGGAATTTTCGCTTGACATATTACGCCATGCGTAATACCATATATTTAAATATGATTAAATCATTTGTCTGCCGAGATACTGAAAAACTATTTAACGATCAACGGATACGCCGCTTTCAAGCCTTTGAAAGGCAGGCAAGAAAACGGTTAATGGTTCTTCATGCCGCTCCCAGCATAGAAGCGTTGATGCTTAACCCAGGAAACAAATTTCATGCCCTTTCTGGGAATCGAAAAGGGCAATATGTTATCAGTATCAATAAGCAGTGGCGCGTATGTTTCGAATGGAATAACGGTAATGCGTGCCATGTTGAAATTACGGACTATCACTGAGGTGCCATATGAGTACAAAAAAAAATCTTGACCCAATAAAACCTGGTGAAATCCTTCGTGAGGATTTTTTAGAGCCATTAAGCATTAGCATTAACCAGCTTTCTCGGGAGCTTTCAGTTCCTCCCAACAGGATAAGTGAAATTGTGAATGGAAAAAGATCCATTACTGCTGATACAGCCTTGAGGCTACAGCGGTATTTTGGAGTTGAAGCTCAGTTTTGGCTAAATCTGCAAACTGAATATAATCTGCGAATAATGAAGCGTAAAATTTGGACGGATATTGAACGAAGAATTATCCCTATTAAAGATACCAGCAATGGTTTACAGTATAGCGCCTGAGTATAACGAATTGGTGAATATTAAAAATACTTGGAGCTATACGCGTGATAAGTTGTTCCTTAGCACTTAGCGGTTTTTTCTGTAGGACACGCAAGCACACAGAAACATCCATGCAATTATGCGTTTCATAACATGTTAAAAAAAGTTGTATGTGATTATTTATGCTAAGGAAAGCAAGAATCGATGCTTCAGGAGCACTGCATCATATGATATGTTGAAGCATTAAAAAAAGGTGGTAAGCAGGGTGGTTCAACGATGTGAACAATTGGTTTCAAAGCATCGACTATCTCTATACGATATACGAAACGCATAATTGCATGGGCGTCCCTCTGGCCACTAACGTCCTTGACACGACTCCGCTTACGCTCCGCCTATCAAGGGCGTTAGAGCCGACTGCGCTTCTCAGGAAGAGAGAGAAAAAACCCTCTCTCTTCCATGCGATGCTCGCGGCTCAACAGCCAGCGTTATATTTACAATTGTAGATTAAAAGAAGGAATTTGAGGTAGTTCCATGGCTCAAGTTTTCATAAGCTATGCAAAAGAAGACAGAGATTTCGCAATAAAGATTTATTCAGATTTAAAGGATCATGGTTATCTACCTTGGATCGATTTGTATGATATCCTCCCCGGGCAGCCGTGGGAAAAAACTATCCATGCTGCTATTAAATCGTGTAACTTTTTTTTGGCACTTCTTTCTACTAATTCTATTTCCAAAAAGGGCTTTGTTCAGAAAGAGATAAGATATGCTCTTGATTTTCTCGATGAGTTCCCGCCGTCTGAAATCTTTGTTATTCCAATACGACTAAATGAATGTTGTCCCGAACATGATAAGTTGAAGAATTTGCAGTGGCTGGATTTCTACCGATCTTACGAGGAAAGTTTTAAACGACTCATTTCTACACTTTCAAGAGGTGAAACAGATCAAGATAAGTTTCAAATTAGTTCAACAAAACAGACCAGTAAAACTACGGATATATGCGGAGAGAAACTTGAAAGGGAAACTAATGAACAAACAACCAGCTTTTTTGATAACCACATAGAAAACCAAAATGAGATAAATGCCTTTTTGGAATGGTGTTTAGGAAAACAGCCTAGAACTGACTCTACTGAAATATTCGTTATGGATATTGAAGAAGCACTAGGGAATTACAAGAGACATTTAGGACAGCATCATTATTTTGATTATGAACTTCAAATTCGTTTCCCTAATAAGTGGTCAATCGAAAGACAACTTCGTCCTGCTGAAAGTGATGGTTCTAGCTGGTATGTTAATGTTGAATCTACCAGCTTAGGGCAACATCTTTTTAAAC
>JAUVHU010000071.1 GCA_030593145.1 Desulfobacteraceae bacterium | reverse complement strand
TAAGAATCCCGATATACAGAGATGCCTGCCTGAGCATTGGAGAACCCGTATAGTTGAAGGCAGCGCAGGCAGCCTTAATATACCTGTCACTTCAGCAAAAAATGCCGTATCAGATGGTATAGCATGTCTTGGAGGGCATGTGTTTGGAGCGCTGTTAATTAACGGCGGACTTTATACCAATCTATGGGCGGCAGAATTTCTGGCAAAAGCAATTAAAGAAAGCGGTTTTCATAAAGAGGGTCTTGAAAGACTTTATTTTGCAAAGTTGAAAAAGATTCTATGTTTTCAGAACTTAATCGGAAAGACAATTTATATGCTGACAGACAGCTTTATTCTTCCTTCTACAAGCATATCCGGCTTTCTTTTGCGTAAATTTATAAGGGAGAAAGAGTTTGCTCCTGAAAAAAGGATATTGACCAGGTTTACATGGGATATCTTGATTGGAGAGGAGCCGTTTTCCCATTCTTTGGCGAGGGCGTTTAAAGGATTATTACAGAAAATTTGTTGAAATGATAGCTGAGCGAGGCATTGCGTTTCATAATATATTAAACTGTGATTTTTAAAAACAGCTTCTTCTTCGTTTTCTTAAGTTACGCCGATCGTTCTTTACAGAAAGAGAAACAAGGATTCCTTCTCTTACGCTTCTCCGGCGATCACGCCTGTTTTGCCGCAGATCCTTGCGAAAACCTTTTCTCTTTGCGCCATAAGCATCAGGTCGTTTTTTAGAGGGATCCATTTTAATTGGCGCTATATTTCCTATTATAATATCCATAAGTAATCTTCTTGAAATTCTCGGACAAACTCCTAGAATAAAATTTGCTAAAAAGGCTTTAATGTTTTAATCGGTATTAAGTATTAAATACTTTAATCACCAATTTTTGTTATTTTGTTTACCACAATATCTTGTGGAGCGGGCCATAGGAACACATTGATATTGTGCAATCATTTAAATGTAGCGTCATATAAGGCCTTAAAATGGTATTTTTGTGATGTAAAACATTTTTTTAAGGAAAAAAGCGTATAAGAGAATGGCAAGAGTAAAAAGACATTTGTCGCGGATCAGACTATACATGGCTCCCATGAAGGGGTTTACCGATCATCTGTTCAGGAGTGCGTTTGCAGACCATTTCGGCGGGTTCGATCTGGCGGTGGCTCCGTTCATCGCCAGCAAACGGGATCAGCGCATCAAGAGAAAATACGTCAAAGACGTCCTTCCGGAAAACAATACCCGCATGCCGGTTGTCCCTCAGATTTTGAGCAAAAGCGCGGCGGATTTTATCGTTTTGGCCAACTACCTGTATGACCTGGGGTATCACACCGTCAACTGGAACCTGGGCTGCCCCTCTCCCATGGTGGCTAACAAGAAACGAGGCTCCGGCATGCTGCCTTACACGGACCGAATCAAAACCTTTCTCGACAAGGTCATTCACGAAATCCACGGATCACTTTCCATCAAAGTACGGCTTGGATGGAAAGAAAACACCGATATTTTCAGGCTGCTGCCGGTTATCGATCAATACCCTCTATCGGAAATCATCATTCATCCCCGAACCGGTCTGCAGCGTTACGAAGGGTCTGTCGATCTGGACGCCTTTGAAGATTGCCTGGCTGCAATACGTCACCCTGTGGTTTACAACGGGGATATCCGAACGGTTAGCGACTTCAGGCGGCTTTCCCAACGCTTTAACCGCGTTCATGCATGGATGATCGGACGCTGGTGCCTGGCTGATCCCTTTCTGCCGGGTAGCATCATAACGGGTACCGATGATATTCCGGATAAAATCTATCGGATGCAACGGTTTCACGAGGCCCTGTTTGAGGCATACAGCGGCGTTTTAGATGGTCCTTCCCACGTGTTGAACAAGATGAAAGGACTCTGGCGCTATTTTTCACTGCCTTTCGAAGACTGCAGCAAGACAATGAAAAAAATCAAAAAAACGCGCCGGCCGGATAAGTACCTGGAGCTGGTAAATTTGTTTTTCGAGACGGAAGCGCGATTGCGCTCGGAACACCCTGGGGGTAGGGCCATAGGAACATATTGATTCTGACCTTTCTTTCGTTCCGACTGGCCCCCATTATTGCCCGTTTGCTTGGCAAAACAGGCATCAACGTGGTAACCCGGCTCATGGGCCTGGTTATGGCCTCGGTGGGCGTGGAGTTCATTGCCAACGGCCTCAAGCAGCTTTTCCAGGTTCTGGGCGGCTAAGCCCGGATCAGTGGGCTGCGGCTGCGTTAGAGATAGGAGCGTTTCTTTGGAGCTAATACTTAGCGATTTGCAAATTCCCATTGAAAAAGACGGGATGGATGAATACGTAAAAGCCGCTGCCCAACAGCTGGAAATCGGGGCAGGGGATATAACCATCGCGAAAATTTTGAGTAAATCCCTTGATGCGCGCAGTAAAGAACAGTTTTATTACAAAATCTCACTAATTATCAGGACTCCTGATAGCTTTGAAAACAAGCAAAACTTCCCGGTCTACAGCGAACCAATAAAAGCAAACAGGAAAATAACCAACGTTAAAAACAGGCCTGTCATAGTAGGTTTCGGTCCGGCCGGCATGTTTGCCGCTCTTGAACTTATTGATTATGGGCTTAAACCTTTAATATTTGAAAGAGGTAAGAAGATAGAAGAACGCTCCGTTGATGTTCAAAGATTTATAAAAGAAAGAGAGATAAACCCTGAATCAAATATCCAATTTGGTGAAGGTGGCGCGGGTTCTTACTCGGACGGGAAGCTGTTTTCCAGGAGAAATAATAATTCGAGCTATGTAAATCGGGTGTTGAAGACTTTTATTAAATTTGGTGCGCCTGAAGAAATAGGGTATATCAGCAAGCCCCATCTGGGGACTGATGTGTTGTGCGCAATAGTTCGTAATATAAGGATCTATATCCTGGAGAGAGGCGGTGAGATATATTATGGCTCAAAAATGACGGACATCCTGATATCAGAGGGTAAGGCCTCAGGTATTATAATAAACGGTGAGAAGGAATATCTTTCTTCGAGTGTCTATATTGCTTTGGGACATTCTGCGCGCGATACAGTTGAGATGATGCATGAAAAAGGTGTTGCTATTGAGCAGAGGCTGATTTCTGTTGGTGTGAGAATTGAGCATCCTGTTGAAACTATTAATCTTATGCGATATGGCGATAAATATAAGGATTTTCCCGGCTTAGGGGCTGCTGCCTATTCTTTGAATTATACCAATCGAAAAATTCGGAGGGGGGTTTATACATTCTGCATGTGCCCTGGAGGTGAGGTAATTAATGCTTCATCTAATCAAGGCATGCTGGTTGTAAACGGGATGAGCTACTCACGCAGGTCATCAGCATTTTCAAATGCAGCGCTGGTTGTAACCTGTCATGCGGATGATTATAAATCAACCGGTCCATTGGCTGGTTTAGAGTTCCAAAAGGATATTGAGCAAAAGGCCTTTAACGCAGGAGGAGGAAGATGGGAAGTACCTGCGCAAAATTTGATGGATTTTTTAGGTGAGAGCAGCTCTGTTGGCTTAAATAAAAACTCATATAAGATGGGGGCTGTTTCTGCTGACATGAAAGAGATTTTTCCAGGATTTGTGGTCGAGGAGCTGTTGGCAGCATTTAATAAATGGAAAGAAGAAGTTCCATTATTTGTTTCAAATCATGCGATATTGCTCGGTGCGGAAACAAGAACTTCATCTCCTGTACGGATTAAACGCAATGAAAAATTTGAATCAGTAAATATACAAAACTTGTATCCCATAGGCGAAGGTTCAGGCTATACAGGCGGTATAACGAGTTCTGCCGCTGATGCTATAAGAGCTGTGGAAAAACACGTATTGCAAGGATAGTCTGTGGGGTGGTACCTTTTTTCTGCTCCGTTAGATAATGCTTCGCATTAAAATTCTAATTTGTTTCGAAATTAGAATTTTATTTAACTGGGTGAATTTCTTTATTGCTGATGGGACGGGAGGCTGGTTTTACAAGCCGGGCAGTTAGCGAATCAGGAATAAAATGAGCCGGTCTGGTGTGGTTTATACTGATGGCAGCATTTGTGTTTTCAGGGTTAATTTGTTTTTGCTCAAATAATAGAGTCTGATGATTTTTAGTTCATCATAACTTATTTCCCCGCAAAGGGCATCGGATACAGGCTTTAAAAATTCCGGGCCTTTTTTTTCAAAAGCTTCGACAGCTCGTGCTTTATGATCGGCAGGAAGCGTTGACAGCGCTAACAACTCATCATCAGATCGGAGTTTATGCCCTTCTTGCAGGTAGCTATACAGGTGGTTTAAAACCGTATCCTGTTTAATGCTGAACGCGGTCATAATATCGGGAATCGACTGGCCGGAATTGTATGCATCTCCAATTACAATATGTCTTGGCTTGCTGACTGGCTCAGAATTTTTCTTAACAGTTGTACTGATTTTCTTTTGCCGTTCTTCAATTTGATGGGTACGGCAATATTTATGAATAATTTCCAGGAAAATCGAACCGTATTTTTCGAGTTTTACCTGGCCGATGCCGTGAATTTCCAGCAATCGTTCTTTTGTCTGTGGAAAAAAAGCCGCCATTTCAATCAGGGTTTTATCGGAGAAAATAACATAAGGCGGAACATTGGCGGCGTCTGCTATCTCCTTTCGTTTTTTACGCAGTATATCGAATAAATCCCTGTTATGTTCCGGCATGGGAACTTTCCCTGATACCTTGCCGGAAATTTCATCTACCGGTTCTTCTTCGAGCCTTCCTGAAAAGGTTTCTTTTCCATTAAGAACAGTCCACGCTTTTTTCGTAAGTTTCAAACCTCCGAATTCCATATCCTGAATCATGAACTTTTTATGAAGAAGCTGCCGTGACAATTGCAGCCACTGCTTTTTGGAATAATCCTTTCCAATACCATAAGTTGACAACTCTTGATGCCCGAAATTTATGACCTTTTGTGCTTTTGAACCCCTTAGAACATCAATAATATGAATAGCGCCAAACTTTTCACCCGTTCGCTTAACGCAGGACAAAAATTTCTGGGCGCAAACAGTAAGATCAATAAGTTCTTTTTCTTCCGCCAGGCAGTTGTCACACATGTTGCATGTTTTAATGGAATACTCTTCACCAAAATAGGTAAGAAGCGGTATCCGGCGGCAAATATCGGTTTCGAGAAATCGCAATAACGCATTGAGATGTATATTCGCCACACGTTTTTCATGGTCGTTTTTCTGGTTGATAAAATACTTTATTTTCTGAATATCCGCATAACTGAAAAGCAGGAGACAATCCGATTTTAAGCCGTCGCGTCCGGCCCGCCCGATTTCCTGATAATAACTTTCAATATTATTGGGCAGATCAAAATGAAGCACAAAGCGGATATTCGGTTTGTTGATTCCCATACCAAAAGCAATGGTAGCTACGATAATCTGCACATCATCTCTGATGAATAATTCCTGGTTTTCTTTGCGATCCTTTTCAGGCAGGCCCGCATGGTAGGGTTTGACTGAAAAACCATTCCTTTTTAACACTTCATTAAGATTGTCTACCTGTTTTCTGGAAAAACAATAGATAATACCGGACTGATCCGGAAATTTTTTTATAAATTTAATGGCTTGCTCAAGAGGCTTGTTTTTAGGGATGACCTGAATAAAAAGGTTTTCGCGATTAAAACTCGCAATAAATTCACTGGAAGCATCAAAGTGAAGAGTGTTTTTTATGTCTTCCCGAACTCTCGGTGTCGCTGTGGCTGTCAGTGCAATCCATGCCGCATTTGGAAAGCGTGACCTGATTTCAACAAGCTGCCGGTATTCCGGGCGGAAATCATGTCCCCATGCCGAAATACAGTGTGCTTCGTCAATGGCTATGCAACTCACCTTAACAGAGGAAAGCATTGCAAGCATATTCGGTTTTAACAGCGCTTCCGGCGCGAGATAAACTATTTTAATCTTGTTTTGCTTTATTTGTTCCACATTGCGGCGATATTCAGCAGGCGGCAGGGAACTGTTCAGAAATACCGCCGCAACTCCTGATTCCGCTAATTGTTCCACCTGATCCTTCATCAACGAAATCAGCGGTGAAACAACTATTGTTAAACCTGAAAAAATCAGGGCGGGAATTTGATAGCAGAGTGATTTTCCGCCTCCTGTCGGCATAATAACCAGTGTGTCATTTTTTCGGAGAACATTATCAATAATCTCCCCCTGAAGTGGCCTGAATTCGTCATATCCAAATACATTTTGTAAAATAGTTTTTGCCTGATTAGAAGCCATTTCAAAACCTCAGCTTGCGTTTAATGGAAAGTCATCAAAAAACTGTAAACCATCTGGTATGGGAACTCAACCGAAAATGATTTTGCAAAGATTATTGCAGTTTACTTTCATCCTTTTATGTATAAATAACAAACACTTTTATTATTGCCTTGACACACAACTATATTTTTTGACATATTTATTTGTTAAGAAAACAAATTCGGATCATCTCTCGATTAGTTGTAGTTAATTAAGGCAAAAAAGTGGGTTATCTCCAATTTAGCAGGTGTGATCCCAGAGGGTACAAGGGGTCAAGGATTCGAGTGACACGAAGTGACACGTAGTGAAGCGGAAGCGCTAACCGTCAGCGCTCAATGTTAGAGAATTACAAAGATTTGAAGGTCCGGCAAAAGTCATACAAACTTAAGTTTAGAACTATTAAAGAATATTAAAGGCACTGATAAAGTCTTTAGAAAACAAACCCTTGAATCCTTGACCCCTGGAATCCTTGGACCCTCTTCTCCAATTAAATTGGAAAAGAACCATAAATTCCTATATATTGTTTTAGCCTATACTTTCCGCATCCAAAAATGAACTTCTTTTAATATGGAGCGTTGAATTTTGAAAACTACTAAAAGAAAATCCGCGTTGGTCTATTTTTTTATATTCGTTTCATTTTTTATTTTTATCCCTCTTTCTTTCTCTCAAGAATCCTTTTTGCTCAAGGAGGGTATTAAACAGTATAAGGAAGAAAACTATGAAGAAGCCTCTGAAATCTTGACAAAGGCACGCAAACAAAATCCAAAATCCTCTTCTGCTGCTTTCTTTTTAGGGCTTACCTACAAGCAGATGATGTATTACTCAAAGGCGCTGAAAAATTTCAAAGATGCCGTGACTCTTAAGCCTAGAATTAAGGAAGCCCTGGTTGAACTCATAGATATGGCAATTGAACTTGGGAAACTTGAGCCGGCAAAAAAATGGATAGCGGTTGCCGAGAAACAAAAGATATTTGAGCCGAAAATCGCTTTCCTGAAAGGGCAGCTCTTTGTGAAGGAAGGCGAAAACCTGAAGGCCGTGGAAGCATTTGAAAAAGCTAGATCGCTGGATAAATCTCTTGCCCAGTCAGCAGAGTTCCAAATTGCCATTTGTTACATGAAGGAGAAAGACCTTAAAAAGGCGAAAGAGCGGTTTCAGGCGGCAGTATTACAGGACCCCGAATCTGATATGGCAACATTTGCCCGTCAATATCAAGATATGGTGGAAAAGAGGATAGAGCTTGAAAGACCGTTTCGTATAACATTGGCGGTTTCTGGAAAATACAATACCAATCTGTTGTCAAATCCAAACGATCACGAGTTTACAGGAGGCAGTACGAACGAGGAAGTCTATTCCACAGCTCCATCGCTTCGGATAAACTACGCGCCTACCCTTAAAGGACCCTGGCTCTTTACCGCCCAGTATGCATTTTCTGGTGATTTTCATGATAAGCATTCTACCTCGCGTGATACTATAAGCAACAGCATCAGTATTGTTCCTGGTTATAATTTCGGCAGATTTTCATTAAATCTGGCGACAACTTACAGTTACTCATTACTGAGAGCCCCAAGTTGCAAGGAATACTCCGATTCTCTGAGTGTTGGTCCAATGTTCCGAATAGCTTTAGCTCAAAACCAAATGTTAGAGCTTTTTGGCGGTTATACCCGAAAAGAATATTTTCAACAGCCGAGTCGCGAGGAAGAAGACAAGGATTCAGAAGGGTACAGTGCATATATTAGCTGGATATGTATGCTCAAAGGCACCTTTTTAAATCTCAAATATGAATATATCTTTGAAAATACGGATGGAATATGGTGGGATAACGAGGGTCACAAGTTCTCAGCCAATGTTGTAGTCCCCCTGATTGATAAGGTTAAATTACAACTCAGCGGGCAGGCCTTTCTGCAGGATTATAAAAACAACCACACCCTTTTGAATGATGAAGACAAAAGGGATGATAAAACTTATACAGGCTCTCTGGGACTCACTTGGGAATTCATGAAGAACACAAGTCTGGTGGCACAATATACAAAAACACGGGTTGATTCAAACATTGGCTATTACGAATATAAACAGGGACTATATAGTGCAGGCTTGGAATACAGATATTAACCCCTAAAACAGGAGTTTATTGTGATAAATTCTAAAGTTTTAGCTCTTTCTTTCCGATTTTTTAATAGAATATTTATATTTTAATCGACAATGTGAGACAAGGGCGATGATGATAAAATAACGGCATTTTTACCGTTCAGTATTAACGATAACTAAGGTGTTAAAATGAAACGCACATTCTTTTTCATGCTCCTTTTATTCCTTTTGAATCCGCTCTATTTATCGGCTCAGGCAAAATCTGTGGGCAAGTTCAGTAAAGTTGAGGGCAGAGTCGATATTACCAGCCCAGGTGCATCTGCCAAACCGGTCAACACAGGGGATGAGGTGGGTGTTGGGGATATTATTCGGGTCAAGAGCAAATCAAAGGCGGAAATTGTTTTTGGTGATGGTGGAATCCTCCGTATTGCCCAGAAAAGCCGGGTGAAAATTGACGAATACAGCATGGAGGAAGAGCACAAGAGTGGAATTTTTAATCTCTTCAGAGGTAAAATCGAAAATGTGTTAAAAAAGAGCGGCGGTTTTTTCGGCTTCAAGGAAAAAAGTAAACATGAGGTCCATACTCCTACTGCTGTTTGCGGGGTGAGAGGGACCAATTTTTTTAGTACCTATCAGAAAGGTATAAGCAATTTTGTATTCAAAGAGGGCCATGGGTATGGCTACAGCAAGAACAGACCTGACCTTGTGACGAACATCAATGCAGGTCAGGCAATGTTGATTATTAACCCTGACGTTCCGCCTATAGTCAGAATGGCTACAGTTAATGAGATTAACAGGCATTCAGCGGATACGGGTATCAAGGAAGAAGATGGAGACGAGGAGAAAAAGGGAGATGAAAATGTAGGCGAGGTATCAGACGACAAGAAGCGGCCTGTAAGAGCAAAAGACAAGAAATCCGGAGACGACGAAGAGAAAGACCAAAAGCCTGAAGGTGACAAACCACGTGATCAAGGGCCGGATGATCAGGAACTTGGAGATGAAGACCGTGGTGGTGACAGACGAGGCGACGACGAACCCGGAGATGATAGACGCGGCGATCGTAGCCAGAGAGACGACAGACGCGGCGACGATGATGGCCCAAGAGACGACTATGGCCCGAGAGATGACAGGCGCGGAGACGATGGCCCGGATGATTATGGCCCAGGTGACAGACGTGGTGATTATGGACCGCGAGATGGTAGACCGGAAGACCATAGGCCTGATGGCTCGCCACCGGGAGATTATAGAGCAGGGGATTATGGCCCTTATGGGCCACCACGAGGTGATTACGGACCTGAGGGTCCTCTTCCGCCGGGTGAATATTGGGGAGAAGGTCCACCGCCACCGGGTGAATATTGGGGAGAAGGTCCACCTCCACCGGGCGACTACTGGGGAGAACCGCCTCCGCCAAGTGATTACTGGGGTGAACCGGGCGACGACTACTGGGGTGAACCGGGCGACGACTACTGGGGCGAACCGGGCGACGACTACTGGGGAGAACCGGGCGACGATTACTGGGGCGAACCGGGTGACGACTACTGGGGCGAACCGGGCGACTATTGGGATAAACCCATTGATGATTACTGGAGCCCCGATATTCAGTTTAATATTGATGATTATTTAATACCAGCATTTCGTGTTGATAATATCGGTATTTCCGGGAACTCGGGTGATGCGCAATTCAGTCTCTCAATGTCAGGCGTATATGACTGGGACCCGCCCTTTGTATTTATGAATGAAGGTATCAGAGGGGAACTGACCGGCGACTTAAAAACAGGATATTTCTTTGGCTTCGTCGGTTGTAGCTGGAATACATATGGGCAGACAGTCGACGGAACAGCGTCGTTCTTTTACATTGCCGACGATGGGAGCGGCGGACTGCTTGGGGGCGATATTTCAGGATCTTATTCCACAGATCTCCACGACTGGAACGCAAGCGGCTCTCTGGATTGGGTGCAACTTGGTGAAGGTTTAACTGTCCCAAGCAGTGTTCAGGATATAGACGACTATGCTCGCGATATTTTTTTTGTGTCAGGCAGTGGAAGTGGAGATTTCTATGACGCTGGCAATAGTGATATAGGAGATTTGAACATAACCAAAAGTGACGGCATTTTTGATTCTGTCCAAGAGGGTCAACATTGGGGGTATTGGCAAAATCATATAGGCGGCTCCTATTCAACGATTGAAGGAAAAACCCCGGATGATTTTGATAACTGGTTTTTAGAGTGGGAGCAAAAAGGTATTGAGTGTGATACCTCAATTGAGAACCTGCGGCTTTATATGTCTGCTCACGGAGAAAATGAAGGTTCGTATTATTCGTACGGCGAGTTTGAGGGTGATATGGCAGCTGGCTGGGTCGATATCGAATATGCGGTAACCGGCATTGCGGTGGGTGAACTCCACGGGGGGTATGATCCGTCCGGCTATTCTACTGATATTTTTGCTGCGAGCGGTGGTGTGTGGATAGAAACTGAGGATTTTCTTACAATGGCAGGCGTAATAGGTGAAACCCCCAACACGGACGCTTTGGACAAGCTCGGTATCCCACATATTGCAATCGGCAAGGCAACGCTTTCTGGCACTGGTAATAATATGACTATTGCCTTAAATGATGTTACTTTTTTGGCCTATGCATCCGATCAGGCTCCTCGTATCTGGGCCACGAATAGTGTGACCGGTACCTATACAGCTGCGCCGACACTTGAACAGTCCATAAAGCTGACCGATATCACTGGATCTCATAACCTCGCAGCCGATTTTACAGTTAATACATGGAGTGATGGCAATTGGGACGGCAAAATCGACAGCACAGCGTACACTAACACGCTTCAAAAAACAGAAGTTGGTGCAGGTACAGATACGGTAAACATTAAGTTCAAAGGCGGTGCTGGCGGTACTTATGCTGGAGGGGATATTTCCGGCACTGCCGCGGGCTGGGCACATTAAAAGGGTGTAAGACTTCTTATAAAATATTCCATGGCGCTTCTGATTTGGGGATGGAACGATAAATTGCATCTGCTTTTAATCTTATATCCTGTTTGTTTGTTTTCCCATCCATGCATATCTTTAAAGAAATAGAAAGCTGTTCTTTATCTTCATTAAATATCACAATCTCAAAACAATTTCCTTTGTTGTAGAGAAATTTGTATGGATAGTCATTCCTTTCAGTCAAGAGTGTTGCCCGGTACACTTCATCAAATGTTAAAGGAATCTGCTTAAAACAAAGCTCCAAACATTCAGGGTTAATATTCACACCAAGTTCTTTTGCAAATCCCTCTAATTTCTCACGATTGTAGTTGATTGTAGTGTAGAGCCTCCCTTCAGAGATATCCCGGCATTCCCGAACCATATACTCTGCAAGAACTCGGCTTATTTCTTCTTTTTGGCCGGAAACCACTTTATTCTTACGGCTTTGATACTTTTTTAACCTTTCATAATTTATGATAGCTCTCTTTATTCCCCGAAAGACAGTAGATCCCCTGTTAGTGTAGTCGAGATCACGCAATATAATATTTTTGTATCGATATATTACAGCGTTTTCCAGGAGTTTGATATCTGATGGAGAAAGTGTCAGCTTTGGCCCATCTTCCTTTTCGGTAAGATAAAAAACCGATTCATAAAAGGCGACCTCCGGTGTCTCGCCCGACTCCTCAATCCATTCCGCTTCTTCTTGAATATAGCTTTCTCTGGAATTCATAATAAAGACCTTGTTGAAATATGTTTTGAACCCTGAAAGAGATGAACATCGAACACCCGCCGTGCTCGCGCACTGTCGCGGCAGGTCGAACGTCCAACATCGAATGATGAATAATGATGTCGCTTTGCTCCGCAATTTGGAAAAAAACAACCGTGAACCAACATATGGTATGCATTCCCACGCTGAACTCTTAAACTCTTGAACTTTTAATCATGTTTCGACATTTATGTTTTTATGTTATACTGCCTATGAAAAATCAAGCTTTTGAGATATTTTTTCTTTTATCGTAATAGTTCAGCCACAAAAGCACTAACCTGCTTGCCGGCAGGCAGGCATTATAACATAATTCTTAATGTTCTGTGTTTTCTTTGTATTTAAACCTATCTGCGTTCATTTGTGTGAATCTGTGGCTGAATAGTTACCATTTTTCAAAGGTCTCGAATTGTGAAAGTAGATCTGAAAAAAAAATTGTCTATGGTTTCTTCTGAACCCGGAGCATACCTGATGAAGGATGCCCGCGGAAAGATAATTTACGTGGGGAAAGCAGGGAATCTTAAAAAAAGGATCAGCTCATATTTTTTAAGGCAGGCGCAATTGGATATAAAAACCAAAGCTCTTGTCGGCAAAATATCAACATTTGAAACAATAATTACCAGAACTGAAAAAGAGGCGCTGATATTGGAATCAAACCTTATTAAGCGTCACAAGC
>JAUVHU010000075.1 GCA_030593145.1 Desulfobacteraceae bacterium | reverse complement strand
TTGGAAAAGACATTTCATCACTTTGGCAAGCAGTATCTGACAGTAAACGCAGCTTTTCTTGGGGTTGGCCATATGGCTGTTATGTAAAAGAAATACAAAAGTTGAATCCACCAATTAAGTTGGATGAGTTGAAGTCAATTCCAGAATTAAGACGATGGGAATCACTTCGCTGGAACTTTCAAGCAAAGGGTCGCAGTGCTTTAGAAATCCCTCCATTTGCTTGGGAATCCCTTGTAAAGATTATTAAAATGAAATGTGGTGTTAGGATAAATCATAAAAGTATAAACACATAACGTAAGTTGCCTATCAACCGCATACACTCTAACAAGCAGGGTCGGACGGCTGTAACATTTGCCAAGTTTGAGGAAAACATAGCATTTACAAATGCCTGTTTCCCTGCTTGTAGGTGATACGGAAACGTTATCTTTTACGAAAAAACTATCTTTCCAGAAAGAACATTATGAGTGACAAATTTTTTCCAAAAATTATTATAAATCTTCCGAATGCTGACATCCCCATCAAAGGTCTTGTTTCACACCTGTTTCAGGGACAAGACCAGCAAATATTATTTATGGAATTTGGAAATGATGTGGAGATTCCTGAACATTCCCACGATTCACAATGGGGTGTTGTTTTGGCAGGAGAAATCGAACTTTTTATTGAGGATAAAAAATTTATTTTTCGAAAAGGTGATACGTATTTTATCCCTGCCGGAGATAGGCACAGCGCCAAAATAAAAGCCGGATATAAAGATGTTACCCTCTTTAACCAGAGGGACAGATACAAAATAAGGGAACACCAAAACAGATAAAGAAGCGAAGATGGCAAAATTTGAAAAATCCAGATGGGCAGATAGTCAGTTTTCCCAAGATTACCGAGATGATGAAAGGACATGGGGACGCCCATGCAAATATGCGTTTCGTAACATATTAAAGTGTGATATGTAATTATTTATGCCAAGAAAAGCAAGAATTGACGCGCCAGGAGCATTGCATCATATTATATGTCGAGGGATTGAACGAAGGCGAATATTTTATGACAATGCTGACAGAGATGATTTTCTTAAGCGGCTCAGCGTCAGAGCTCGCAGTGTTTTAGCTTATTGGGCTGTCAGGGAATTGGGTATTTCAGGAACCAAGATAGGAAAGAAATTAAGCCTAAGCCAGTCAGCGGTAAACAGGGCAGTTCAAAGAGGTGAACAATTGGTTTTAGAGTATCGATTATCGCTATACGATACACGAAACGCATAATTGCATGGGCGTCCCTCTGGCCTTTGCATGGGCGTCCCTCTGGCCCCTCCCGGTCACCGGCGTCCATGCAAGTTACCCTTGCCTGCACGGCCCCCGGTGCCGGTCAGCGCCGCGATTCGGCATATTACATTTCATGCTGGTTGGTAAGAGAATTCCAAACTTAAAAGGAGGAGGATAAATGAAAACATTTGCAAGTAGGTTAGGACATTTTACTCTTTCAGTGGACCTTATAAACAAAGACAACTTCAATAGCATTATGGGAATAATCCATAGGTTTGCCGAAGCCGCATTAGCTGTAAAATCTGTTAGTGTTTTGATAGCAAGACCTGGATTTGAAGGTGCCGGAGGGTTAGTCAGAGATGACGGCAAAATCTTTTTACAGAATAAAAAGAATGATCATTATACTGACATTAGAGCATTGTCTTTTGAGGAACAGATCCCTTTATGGATTGTAAGTAAAAACAGGGAGCATCTTTCTCAAGGTAATGACCTACAAGATTTATGGTCGGATATTGATAATCTCCCCCCTTACAAAGACCCTCCAGAGCTGGAAGGGAAAACTAAACTTTCAATAGTTATACCCTTGAAAAAATCTCATGACAAAATTTTTGGCGTTATAAGTTTTGACTCTATCCAGCATGAAGTAATTACAGAAAGAGCAAAAAAGGAATTTGAGTCTATCACAGATTCGGTATCAAAACTCTACAGGATATCCGAATACTACAACAATCAACGCGAAAGAACTAATATGGCAATTCAACAGTTTGAAAACAGCGTTGTTGACGAAAAGCTACACGATATTCTGAAAAAACCAAATATATTCTTAGCCTCATCAGGTGCAGCCAAAGATGATGTTATCTCAACAATAAAAGAAGTGATGCAGGAATATTCAGAGAAAATTGCTCTGGTATATTGGAAAGACATCAACGAGGCTGGGAACATAAACGAGCAAATACTTAAAGCTATTTCAGAATGTAAGTATGGCATTTGCTACTTTTCTGAAGATGACAGCCAAGGTTCATTTTGTGACAATTACAATGTTATTTTTGAGGCTGGTATGATGCAGGCGTTAACAAATACTAAAATTGAAAATGCTCCAGAAGCTTGGATACCTATTCGTGAAAAAACATCGCAAAAAATTCCATTTGATTTTGCAGCGGAAAGAATTCTATTTGTTCCCAGGGATAATGAAAAAAAACTTGTTCATGAGAGTTTCAGGAATCAACTTAGAAATAGGATCGAAGCACTATAAAAATTTTAACTGGCTTGAAAAAAGAAAAAAGGAATCTATTTAATTTCTTACCTCAAAGATACACTATCGGCATTGGCTGCCGAACCATTGCATCGAGAAGGACGCGAAGATCCGCTGCGCGGACATGGGGACGCCCATGCAAATATGCGTTTCGTAACATATTAAAGTGTGGTATGTGATTATTTATGCCAAGAAAAGCAAGAATTGACGCGCCAGGAGCATTGCATCATATTATATGTCGAGGGATTGAACGAAGGCGGATATTTTATGACGTTGTTTTATCTCAATTTTAAGCAAAGCAGCAATTTATTGTTTTTACATAGACTGAGGGGAGCGATCATGAAGAAAATTCTTTATGCCGTGCTTGCTGCTATCGTGCTTTCCGGGTGTATGGGGCCATTGACAAAGGCCACCATTAAAGGCAATACCCAGACGGTAAGACAACTGACGGGAAAAAATTTTTCACAAAAAGACCTGAACTGGGCGCTTCATGAGGGGGCCAGTAAGGGGCGTCACGATATCGTCAAAATCTTATTGGATAAAGGGGCCGACGTAGATTACCAACAATGGGAAGGCGAGGGGTCACCTCTATTTTATGCGGCCTATAATGGACGCACAAACTCAGTGGCTATTTTATTAGAGCATGGTGCTAACATTTATCTAAAAGGCCGTATTTTCCACACCGGCGGCCTGTTCGGCAGCATCAAGACCTTTCATGTCACCCCTCTGGCCATAGCTGCCTGGAAGGGTCACATCAATATCGTAACGGTCTTTCTCAACAAGGTGGCGGACCCTGATATTGCCGTTGAGACGGCTCTGGTGGACCTTGACATACTCTCCTCCCGGTTTCCGGAAGCAAAGACCAGTCAGGTCATGCTTAAACGGCGCCTGGCAAAAATAAGCGGGCCTGATTTATCGGCAACTGCTTTTCAGCAAAAAATCCCTGCGGCCATACCCTCTGCAATGCCCTTGGCCAAGATTGATCTGACAGGCACCCCCCTTGATCTGGGCGTCTATCATGCACTGGTGATAGGCAACAACGACTATCAGAACCTGCCCAAACTGCGTACCGCAACAAATGACGCCCTATCAATCGCCCGCCTGCTTCAGAATGCCTATGGGTTTAAGGTGCGGCTCCTTACTAACGCGACACGGTCGGCAATTTTGCTGGCAATAAACGCCTATCGCCGGGAATTGACGCTACGTGATAATCTCCTGATCTACTATGCGGGCCATGGATGGCTTGACCGGGATGCGGACCAGGGCTATTGGCTGCCGATAAATTCTGAAAGGGAAAACCAGGTCGAATGGATTTCCAACAGTTCTGTTACCTCCGCGCTCCGCGCTCTTAAAGCCAAACATGTTATGGTTGTGGCAGACAGTTGTTATTCCGGTAAGCTCACCCGGGGCCTGCATATCACCCAACGAACGCCGAATTATCTTGCCCGGATTTCTCGAAAAAAGGCTCGGGTTGTGCTTTCCTCAGGCGGTCTGGAGCCGGTGATGGATAGCGGCGGCATTGGAAACCATTCTGTTTTTGCATCTGCTTTCATAAGCGCGCTCAACGAAAACGACACGATCCTGGATGGCACCTCTCTATTTACAAAAATTCGTGAAAAGGTTGGGTGGAATGCCGATCAGGTCCCCGAATATGCCAATATCCACAAAGCCGGGCATGATGGCGGAGATTTTATATTTATCCGGACGCAGAAACAATAACCCATTCTTTTTTGGTATCTGCTATTTTCAGCAACATATGAGGGACATGGGGAAGACTTTTCGCAATTTTGAACATGTGAGAACTTTTTCTACAGGCTCGTTAGGTAGAGAAATGATTTTGTACTCAACATCTTTCAAAAATGGTATTATTCCCTGATGAAAAATTTCAGACCATTTCCTAAATTCACGTTAAGGCACACATTTCTAATTGCATTCCTTATAATATCAGTCTTACCTTTTACAACAATTGTTAGTTCTAATCAAACATTAGAAAAAATAACCATTTCAATAAATGGGCATGGGTTAATTGTTGAAAAAGCCGATACATCAAAAAAAAGAAAAGCGGGTTTAATGAACAGGGAAAAACTAGATTGGGACAAAGGAATGTTATTCATATATCCCAGTTCACGTTATCGTAGCTTTTGGATGAAAAATACAAAAATTTCTTTATCATTAGCCTATATTGATAAAGATTATAAGATTACTGAAATATTAGATTTAGAACCTTTTGATTTAAAGGGAAAAGTTTCAAAAAAAAGGGTGTGTCTTGTTCTTGAAGTAAATAAAGGCTGGTTTGAGAAAAATAAGATCAAAGTTGGAGATGTTGTTAAGGGTATTACTTAAAGCCCAGAAGAATAAAATCTATGTTTCCTGCGAAGATAAAATTTCGCAAACACAACACTTATTTATAAAGGACGGGAATGCTGGACGTCCACAATATTCTACAGTTCAAAATATAACATCTTTTTGCACTGGACGCTGCACTTCCCCCGTTTTAGTGTGGGGGACATGGGTACACCCATGATTTTATGCGTTTCTCTGGGATATAGGGGGCTGGGATATTTATTTCAATTGCATGCCGAGAAAATCACGAATCGATGCTGCCCGCCTTGCCTGAGCTCGCGATGGGTGGGATTGAGCGTTCTAAGATCTTTAGGGACAACACTGACCGGAATAATTTTTTGTATCGGCTTGGTGGAATCATTAAGGAGACCAATACTTGTAAGGAGTCGATATAATGTCAGATCGGATAAAACATATCCTATTTGTGTGTACAGGTAATATATGCAGGAGTCCATTTGCTGAAGGTTTACTAAAAAAGCTTGTACAAAAAAATAGACTTGATGATATTGTTGCTGATTCAGCAGGATTGCTTGCGCTTCCCGGCAATAGCGTCACCGGTCTTGCACAGAAAGTTGCGGAAGAATATGATGTTGATCTGTCTGGCCACATTGCAAAATCTGTTAAAGAAGATATTGTAGATAGAAGCGATCTCATATTGGTAATGGAATATTCCCATGCAAAGGAGATTTTGGATGCCTTCCCGGAAGCTGAAGACAAAGTTTTTTTAATCAGGCGCTTTGCCAGCTTTGGTTCTAAAGATCGAGCAATTGCGGATCCTTATGGGCTAAATTATGAGGCTTATCGTTTTTGCTTTCTCGATATTCAGGACGGTGTTTCAGGTCTGGCAGAATATTTGTCCGCAGAGCATTCATCTTTGAATTTGTAAAAGTTGCATGGGCGTCCCCCTACCCTTATGCTGGGGAAATTGTGTGTGAAGGAAATTAGAATCTTGTATAAATTGAGAAAGCCAAGTTTGGTGTGAAACACCCGGAGGAGTTCCTAATGGCCAAAAAACCAAGCTATGAAGAATTGGAACAAAAGGTAAAGGCGCTTCAGCAAAGCGTCGAGAAATATCGCTTACTCGTTGAGCAAATCCCGGCTACCACCTATATCGCCGAGCTTGATAAAGCCAGCACCACCTTATACATCAGTCCTCAGGTTGAGAAACTAATTGGTTTCTCTCAAACCGAGTGGAGGAATGACGCGGATATTTGGCGCAAACAGCTTTACCCTGAGGACCGCGAGCGCGTCTTGGCAGAGGTCGCGCGTAGCCAAGAGGCCAATGAACCCTTTATTTCAGAATATCGCATGCTCGCCCGGGACGGTCACGTAGTGTGGTTCCGTGATGAAGCAGTCATAGTGCGCGATACTGACGGCAAGCCGCTCTATCTTCAGGGCGTCATGTCAGATATCACGGACCGAAAGCGAACAGAAGAGGCACTACGTCTGAGCGAAGCACGTCTCCGCGCAGCAATTGACAGTTTACCGTTCGACTTTTTTATGCTGGACGAAAATGGGCGTTATGTTATGCAGAGTGCCGGATCTTTTTCTCATTGGGGTGATATCCGAGGAAAGCGCCCTGAGGATCTGGCTCCGGATGAGTCTACCCTGGCTCTGTGGGAAGAAAGCAATCGCAGGGCTTTTGCCGGTGAAGTAGTCAAGGGTGAGGTCGAGTTCAAGGCACCGAAAGAGCACAAATTTTTCTACAATATTATATCTCCGATTCGTGATGCAGGAAAGATACGAGGTATTTTAGGCCTAAATATCGACATTACTGATATCAAACAGGCGGAGGAATCTCTGCGAAAATCCGAAGAAGAAAAAGCGAATATTTTGGAAACCATGTCGGAACTTGTAATTCATGTTGACACGGATATGAAGATTTTATGGGGCAACCGGGCAGCAGCTGACTCGGTTGGCTTGACAGCCGATGCACTGATCGGAAAATATTGCTATAAAGAGTGGTTTCAGGCAAGCGAACCATGTTCATTCTGTCCGGCCAAAAAAATCTTTGAAACCGGTCAACCACAGGAAGGGGAAACATATAGTCCCGATGGGAGGGCGTGGCATTTTCGAGGTTATCCGGTTAAAGATGAAAACGGCAAAATCATAGGTATCGTCGAAGTGGTGGAGGATATTACCGAGCGCAAGCAAGCGGAGGCATTAATCATAGAAAAAAGTCGAGACCTGGAATGTATTTTAGACAATGCTCCTATCGGCTTATCCTATCTTGATCCTGAAATGAGAATTGTAAGGATCAATCGTTTTGCAGAGCGAAAGTTTGGCTTGAAATCTGAAGAAATAAGATCCCAATACTGTTATGATGTATTAGGACAATACGCTAATGATGACACCCGCAAAGGAAAAGACCGGATATGCGATGCGTGTCAAGTTGTTAAAACCTTGGAAGATGGAAAAATTCACACCCATGAAAGGGTAATAAGACCAGACTATATCATAAGAAACACATCAGCGCCTATAAAAGATCAAAATGGAAAAACAACCGGGGCCATTGAAATGATCGAGGATATTACCGCGCTCAAACGCGCAGAGGAAGAAAAAAAGAAAATTGAAGCGCTGTTCCAAGCAGCCCAGAAAACGGAGGCCATCGGCACTCTTGCGGGAGGCATTGCCCATGACTTCAACAACCTGCTCACGACCATCCAGGGTACTGCCTCGTTGATGCTTTTCGATGTCGATTCCACGCACCCGCATTATGAACGGTTGCAAACCATTACAAAACAGGTTCAGAGGGGGGCCAGTCTTACGGCCCAGCTTTTAGGATATGCCAGCAAAGGAAGATATGAGGTAAAACCGATCAGCCTCAACCGGATAGTCGAAGAAACCTCTGATACATTTGGCAGGACCCATAAAGAGATCACTATTCATTTAGAATTAACTGAGGACTTATCCAGCATAGAGGCGGACCGGCCGCAAATTGAGCAGGTCCTGCTGAATCTGTACATAAATGCCTCAGGGGCTATGCCTCGCGGCGGAACGCTTACCTTAAAGACCGTAAACGTAACGCACAACGATATAAAAGACATAGCGCATAATCCAAGATCCGGCAGCTATGCTCTTCTAACGGTAACCGACACAGGTACAGGTATGGATAAAGAGGTCAGGGAGCGCATCTTTGAACCCTTCTTTACCACCAAACAAATGGGAAGAGGCACAGGCCTTGGGCTGGCTTCTGCTTATGGAATTATCAAAGGCCATCGCGGATACATCCATGTTGATTCTGAAAAAGGGCGTGGTACAATTTTCAGCATTTATCTCCCAGCGTCAGCCAAAGAAGTTGTGACGGTTATCAAGTCTGCCGGGCAAGTTATAGAGGGAAGCGGCACCATCCTCCTTGTAGACGATGAAGACCCGGTATTAGAAGTAGGCGTCATGATGCTCGAGAAAACAGGATACACCGTGCTCGAGGCCAAAGGCGGCAGGGAGGCAGTTGAGATCTATGAAGCAAACAAGGATAAAATAGATCTGGTCATCCTTGACATGATCATGCCGGACATGGGTGGTGGTGAGGCCTATGACAAAATGAAAGAGATCAATCCCAACGTAAAGGTACTCCTTTCCAGTGGATACAGCATAGAAGGCGAGGCGACCGAGATATTGGATCGAGGCTGTGACGGTTTTATTCAGAAGCCGTTCAATATAAATAAACTGTCCGAAAAAATCAGAGAGATTCTCGATACGGGATAGAGACAAAGGTTATGCCATGTCATATAATCGCAGGCACCAGCGTCAGAACGTTTCTTAGTATTAAGGAATATAAGAATGCACAACAAATTTCCACATCTTTTTGAGCCATTTAAGCTTGGTTCTGTTCGTCTTAAAAATAGAATTACCAAGGCACCTCTTTTTACTGCTTATGCCCACAAAGACGGAACTGTCAGTTCGTTGACATTGGAGCACTACAAGGAAGTTGCAGAGGGCGGAGTGGGCATGATTGTAGTTGCAAATGGCATTGTTGATGAAAGCGGATCAATATCAAAATATTCCATTAGAGTTGATGATGACAGATTCCTGCCGGGTCTTTCCAGGCTTGCCGATACTATTAAAAAAGAGGATGCGGCGGCAGTACTCCAGATTAATCATGGAGGATATTTTGCACATGGAAGAAAGACATTTTCTCCCTCCTCTGTTTCCCTGAGCGATTTAAATTTAGGAGGACTGTATAAAACAGCTCTTAAATCACTTGATTTTCAGCAGCAGTTGGCTGTGTTGTCGGAAGCTATACAACAACGCCCCAGTAGACCAAAGAAAATGACTGAAGATGATATTAAGTACATGGTCTCAGCCTATGCTCAAGCGGCTTTACGCGCAAAAAAAGCAGGTTTTGATATGGTGGAAATTCATGGCGCAACCGGATATCTGCCTGTTCAGTTTTTATCTCCAAGAATAAACAACCGAAAAGATCAATACGGCGGTAATCTGGAAAACCGTATGCGTTTTCCTCTTGAACTTACACAAGCCGTAATGGATGCTGTTGGCTCTGATTTTCCTGTCGGCTATCGTTTTCTCGCTGATGAGTGGATAGATGATGGGTTTCCCTTAGATGAAGCAAAAATTTTTGCTCAAAGGTTATCAGATCTTCATGTTGCTTATCTTTCGGTAACTGCTGGGACATATGAGTCTTTTTCCAGACCTGAAATTGTGGAAAAATCCCATGAGCCTGGTTATATGGTTTATCTTGCCGAAAATATAAAAGAGGTGGTTGATGTGCCTGTAATTACTACCGGTCGTATTACTGCCCCACAGTTAGCCGAAGAGATTCTTCGTGAAAAAAAGGCGGATCTTATCGGTCTTGCCCGCCCTTTGTTTGTAGATCCTGAGTGGCCCCAAAAGGCATATGAAGGTAAGGATGAAGATATAGTTCCATGTGAAAACTGCGGGGCTTGTTTCCAACTTGTGGTTTCAGATCGTTCTGCTCTATGTGTTCAATGGGGCAAGACAAAATTAATCAAGCGAAAAAACATGATAAAAGAAGTCCATAATCCCCGCAAAAAGATTTTGATTGCAATGGATGAATCGGAAAACGCCACCATGGCAGCTGCTTATGCGGCAGACATGTTGGCGAACCGCACAGATGTTACCATTACCCTTTTTCATATTACAACCGATGAATCAATCAAAGACGAAAGTGGAATAAAGGAGATGATGGATATCGCGCGATCAATTTTGATAAAGGCAGGTATCCCTGAAAAGGCGATCAATATTCAGATTCGGCAAAAAAAGGCCGGTATGGGTAACGACATATTGAATGAAATAGCAGAGGCAGGCTATGGTACTGTTGTAGTAGGGCGACGAGGTGTTTCGAGAGCAAATCAGCTTTTGTTTGGAAGCGTATCAAACAAAATCGTTCAAAATGCGAAAGATTGCACTGTGTGGGTAGTTGAATGAGTTCATCAGTTGCCATAGAAAAGATTGGAATTATAGGAGGTGGAATAGGGGGGCTGTTTTTAACTTCATCCATTGTTCAGTGCTGGGATAACTATCCTGATATATATATATTTGATCCGAGATTTGATGAAAGGGGGGAAGCGCGTACCAGTCGTACGTCAGGGCTTGTTTATCAGGGATGGGCAGGCTCATTCGGATTACCTCTTATTGATCCTTCAATCGTTGCGCATAAAATTGATACAATAACATTTCATAAAGGTTCTAAAAGTGTCGAGACTTCCGACCCGCTTGGACGAAAGATCTGTATAATAAACCGCAATCCTGTCCAGAGGAATGGACGCTTAATTCCAAGTATATATCAGCATATCCAGAGTGATATCTCCAAGTATGAAAGAATACATTTTCTTCCTTTCAGAGTGAATGATATTTATTTTCCTCAAGTCCAGAGCTCGAACGGAAATTTTACAATCCTATGTGATGATTATGACGGGAAGAAGCATCAGATAGACGTTAACGGAGTTGTTTTTACTACACTGCCCCCTAATATAAAGGAAGCTTTATCAAGAGAAATCGGTTATAAAGCACCAAAAAAATGGCCGGGAGCTATTTTTGATGTTTATATTAAAAGAGGGGAATGGCTCCCAAAGTACCAGACACTCCATAAATTTTTTGTTGGCGGCGGGAAAATTCATACAATAGATTTGATACCAAGGCGTGATACGCTTACGGTCATGGCTTTAGGAAAAGGCGCTACAATGCCGGTTTTATACGAGTATATTGATAAGAATCCCGATATACAGAGATGCCTGCCTGAGCATTGGAGAACCCGTATAGTTGAAGGCAGCGCAGGCAGCCTTAATATACCTGTCACTTCAGCAAAAAATGCCGTATCAGATGGTATAGCATGTCTTGGAGGGCATGT
>JAUVHU010000095.1 GCA_030593145.1 Desulfobacteraceae bacterium | reverse complement strand
TGTACAGATTGCGCCGTAATTTTGTTTGTTTTCAAGGCGCGTTAAGGCGCGCATAACGAGTTATGTAAGCCTTGACGGAACACAGAAAACAAGCAAAAGGACAAGCAAGATGTATAAGTTATTTTTACTTGACGACTTAGCGAATGGCAAAATCATTACGCTCCCAATACTACCCGCACAAGAAAAAACAAATTCTCTTTCAACCCACAATATGGAAGGAAAGAAAAATAAGTATAGGAAGAATTAAACTTGTATATCAATTAGAATGATGTTGCAACAACACATTTTTGGAACGGATTTCAGACTGTAGGAGATTCTCAAACCACCGGCGCTATTGCGATTTTGTTGCTTTTTTAAATTCATGCACTTTGTTTGCAAGGATCAAGGCAAGATCTGGATTGTCAAGATTCTCTTCAATAATGCGTTCAAAGGCGCTGCCGATTACTACTCCGTCAGCTACTGATGCTATGGCGGCAACATCTTCAACCGTGGAAATCCCGAATCCTACACAGATGGGCAGCTTTGTTACTGAGCGAAGTGATTCGATTTTATCGTTTATATCTCCTGTGTCCAGACCATCGCTTCCGGTTACTCCGGTTTTGGAAACAAGATAAAGAAAGCCTGATGCGGTTTTCGCGATATGGGCCATCCTGTCTAAAGGAGTTGTTGGCGCTATCAGACGTATCAAAGCAAAATCGTTTCCTGCCCAGCAGGAGGTCATTTCATCAGATTCCTCAGGCGGCAGATCCACCACAAGAATACCGTCTGCCCCTGCTTCCATTGCATCCCTGTAAAATGATTCCACACCGTAAGAATGGATTGGATTGTAATAACTGAAAAGAATAATCGGAATATGGGTTTCCATGCGAAGTTTGCGGGTCATTTCGAGAACTACCGCAAGATTTACACCGCTCTGCAGAGCTCTTGATGATGAGCGTTGAATTACAGGGCCGTCAGCAGTCGGATCTGAAAACGAAACCCCAAGTTCTAAAATATCCAGCCCACTTTTGCACATGGCTGTAATTATATTTAAGGACTCGGAGATATTCGGGTCCCCAGCGCTTAAAAATCCAACCAGCGCCTTTTCTTTTTTTTGCCTTAGATCTTCAAAAGTTTTATCAATACGATTCATGATCGTTCAATCTCCTTATTTAGCAATAGTTCAGCCACAAAGTCACAAAGACACTAAGATTCTAAAATGATTATTTATTTCTTATGCACAAATAAAAAGCAATCTCACAACACATTCATAATCCACGAGATCGCTGCGTCGCTTCGCTCCTCGCGATGACTAAAACAGCGGTTATTCAAAGGTCTCAATTCTTCTTTTCATATAAGGTTTTAAAAAATATGTCTTTCCTTTGTGACTTAGAGTCTTAGTGGCTGAACTGTTACCTTATTAATTATAAGCTGAAACAATTCCGAGATCTTTATCTCCCCTTCCAGAGAGGTTTACCACGATAATCTCATTTATGGGCCTGCGTTTAGCCTCCAGCATTGCATAAGCAACCGCGTGGGAACTTTCCAGCGCGGGGATAATTCCTTCCAAAACACATAGTGCATGAAACGCTTCCATTGCCTGTTCATCATCTATGGAAACATACCGCACCCTGTTTAAATCTTTTAATAAGGAATGTTCAGGGCCAACACCGGGATAATCAAGTCCTGCTGAGATTGAATGAGCTTCCTGAATCTGTCCGTTTTCATCCTGAAGCACGTAGGACTTGGAACCATGCAACACGCCAACCGAACCTTCTCCAAGGGTTACCGCGTGTTTTCCGGTTTCAATACCCTTTCCCGCGGCTTCGACTCCAACCATTTCCAAAGGATCGTTCATAAAAGCGAGAAAAAGCCCCATGGCATTGCTTCCTCCACCAACGCAGGCGATCAGCATATTGGGAAGGCCGCCTGTTCTTTTGAGAATCTGCTCCCGTGTTTCATTCCCGATTACTTTCTGAAACTCCCTGACCATCACAGGATAGGGATGGGGTCCTGCAACCGAACCAATCACGTAAAAGGTGTCACGAACCGCTCCAACCCAGAAACGCATTGCCTCATTCATTGCGTCTTTAAGGGTCATTGTTCCTGAAGTTACAGGTATAACTTCCGCTCCGAGAAGTTTCATCCGCTGGACATTTGCAGACTGTCTTTGTATATCTTCTGTCCCCATAAACACCCGGCATTCCATTCCAAAAAGGGCGGCTACCGTGGCCGTGGCCACGCCGTGCTGACCGGCGCCTGTTTCGGCAATAAGCTTTTTTTTGCCCATACGTCGAGCCAGAAGAGCCTGACCCAACGTATTGTTGATTTTATGAGCTCCGGTATGAACAAGATCCTCCCGCTTTAGATATATAAAAGCGCCGCCAACATGTTCGCTTAACCGTTTAGCATAGAAAAGAGGGGTTGGACGGCCCGCATAATTGCGAAGCAACCTTTTGAATTCGTCCTGAAAACCCGGATCAGGGACTATTTTGTTATAGGCTTCATCCAGTTCTAATAAAGCCGGCATCAGGGTTTCTCCAACGTAACGTCCCCCGTAGACACCAAAATGGCCTCTTGAATCAGGGTATTCTCCTGCTTTGAATTGTTTAATATTTTGAATAGGTTTTTCTTTGTTGCCCATTAAAAAATTCTCCTTATATTTTTCCTGTCTATTTTATCGGAACACCGTGATAGAGCATCAATAAATGACTTTACCTTGCCGGAGTCCTTCCGGCCTGGGCCGGACTCAACACCGGAACTGACATCAACAGCATCCGGTGCGCTTGCGGTTACGGCATGAACGATATTTTCAGGGGCAAGCCCTCCTGCAAGAATAAACGGATGTTGTTTGCCAAAGTCACGCGCCTTTTCCCAGTTCCATTCAAGAGCATTGCCCCCCGGAAGCCGGCCTTTGCCGCATTCCACCAGATACGCAGACGCTTTATAGTTTGCAACATCTTCGATAGAGGGGCTGCCTTGGATAAAAAGAGCTTTAATCACCAAAAGATTTTCTTTGCAAAGACGACTCACAAGCTCTGGTGATTCACTGCCGTGCAACTGCACTGCCTTTAAATGACAGGTTTTGACCTTCTGCATGATATCAGAAAATGTTTCATTTACAAATACTCCAACCGTAATGACTTTGGAAGGCATGGCCATGCATATTTTTTTTGCCTGGTCATCGGTGACATGCCTGGAACTTAAAGGATAAAAAACACAGCCAATGGCATCTGCTCCAAGAGATACACATTCCAGCGCTTCTTCAACCCTTGTAAGGCCGCATACCTTGATCTGAGGTCTGCTATTATTTTCTATTTTTTGGTCTAAGTTCATCGTTGATAAAAATGGCCGGTTCTTTTTTACGTTTTGTTATCCCGCACAAGAAAAAGGTATATATATCTTGGATCAAGATCCTTTTTAAAGACATGCCCATATTCGTTTTCTATTTCACAAAATAAATTTTCCAAGGTTTGCCCCAGTCTTTGGGAAATATCATAATGCTTGATGCCTGCCTTTTCTGTAAGCCAGTTTAAGAAAGACTCTTTCATGGATATGCTTATTTTGTTCGATTTATCCCTGTCTGATTCCGGGCCTGATTCCATGGGTGATTCCGGCAAACCGGTAAACAGATCGTCGAATAATATCCTGAATTCATCGATTGTAAGCGGTATAAGCTCATCTGATAAACCCAGATAATGCCTGGCCCAAAGAGTCAGAATAAAATTTTTATACATAAGCATCCTGCTGGAAAGCGGTTTGAACTCTATTGCCATCAAAGAAAAAAGATCGTCAAAGGCAATAATTTCATCTAATATATTTTCTGTTTTTTTAATGTCGCTAATTGAAAAAAATTCCCTGTAAAGAACACCTGTTTTATAATTGTCATAAAATAAAGGTTTTTTTATCAAGAGCCCGCCCAGCACACCGAGCCATTCTTCCCCCCAGAAACTTAGAAGCAGCCCCTGTTTTGCAAACCAGCTTCTTGTGCGCCATTTTTCGGCGCGCCATTTCAACTCAAGAGCAAGACCGTATCCCAATCTAAAAATCTGAGAAAGGAGATGTTTTTGAAGCAATACTGCGCAACGGTTTTTGTCAGGCTTCCGGTCTCCTCCGGTTAAGCGTTCGAGCCCCATGCTGATATATCCACACGCCTTTCTGACTACATTATTAAGTTCCTTCCTGTCTCTTATCGGCTTTTGATCGGCAGATATTATCTGGTTAGCCAGACCTGCAAACTCGGATTGAATCCGCAGTAAAACATCATCAGCTTCAATCGTTTGCAGGCTGCCGGTAAAAAGATTATCTTCTTTCAGCATCCTGATGGAATAAAGAGAAGCCGGAAGAGTAGAATCCTGATTAGATGTTACGGAAATATTCTTTGTGCTGAGCTTATCAAGATCCCCGGGTTTTAAAGGCTGGTATATGCCGATTGCTTCATCAAACGGCAGGAATCCTTTTTCCGCCAGCCGGACATTTCGTAATCTATAGGTTTCTTCTTCTGTTTCAGCGGGAATAACGCTTGGGAATTCAAGTAATACCTTTTGATACGTAACGTGGTCATAGGCTGCAAGACGATTGATAAATGTTGTAAAGAATTCTTCACGAATGTCTTCATCTGCGTTTTTAAATTCCGGCAGACTATCATTATCAATTATCCTGACATAAAAAATTTCATCATGCGTGAAAAAACCATCACCAAAATCTGATGGGTCCTGGTCATGTTCCCTTATTTTTACCTCAACGTTTTTAAACAGGCAAAATTCAATAAATTCGATTTTTTTATCGACAAACCACCTGATAAAACGATTAGAGTCCGCCTTGAAAAGCAAATCAAGCCATTTAACAGCAGATTGAATATCAATTCTGTCCTTTTCCCATGCTTCTACATCAAGCATGTATTCCCACTGCCTGGATGAAGCCAGGGACAACAGGGGCAGAGAATCCTTAAGCCCTATATCATGTATCAGGGAATAAAGGTCCTGTTCCGAAAATGAATGCACAACAGCAGCAGGATGTTTTGAATCTAAAATTCGTTCCAAAGCCTTGTCAGCCGGCAGAGAAAGTATTTCTTTTCTTTGCTCGAACAGTTTTACTGCCCGTTCTATATCCTGTTTTGTCCGTATATCTTTCTTCATGTTTTTTTTGGATTTATGATTTATGATTGTTGATTTTTCCAAGGGTTCAATTTTCAAAGGTTGTTGTTTTTTCCAAATTGAGAAGCGAAGCGATAACAACATTCATCATTCGATGTTGGACGTTCGACCTGCCGCGACCGGGCGCGAGCACGGCGGGTGTTCGACGTTCATTCCTTTTCTCTCCGCTCTCTGACCTCCGACTTCCGACCTCCGACTTCCGACCTCTGACCTCCGGCCTCTGACCTCCGGCCTCATTCTGTATCCCACGAAGCAAATTTAATCAAAAGCAACATTCCCGGAACAGCAATCAGTGTGCATCCAATAAAAAATCCTTCCCAGCCCATGGATTTAACCAAAAAACCTGTGGGGGCCGAAGCCAGCACCCTGGGAACTCCCATCAGGCTGCTGAGAAGAGCATATTGTGTAGCCGTAAATTTTTTGTTTGTGATACTGGCCATGAATGCCACATAAGCAGCAGTTCCCATGCCGCTGCTGAGATTTTCAAACGCAATTACGGCAGACAGAAAAGGAATGCTGTGACCGATTTGCGCCAGAACAGCAAAGCCCGCGGTTGACACAGCTTGAAGAAAACCAAAATACCAGAGGCAGCGGTTGATCCCAAGACGGAGCATAAGCACTCCTCCGGCCAAAGATCCGGCAATTGTTGCCCAAAAACCGAAAAGTTTAACAATCGTTCCTATCTCGGTTTTTGAAAATCCAATGTCAAGATAAAAAGGCGTGGTCATGGCGCTGGCCATGGTGTCGCCAATTTTGTATAAAAGAATAAATGCCAGTATCCATAGTGCTCCCTGCCGACTGAAGTATTCCACCATCGGCTCAATGACAGCTTCTTTTATTGTCTTTGGAGTTCCGAGCTTAGTCTCCGGTTCCGGCGCAAAAAAAGTTGTGATGATGCCTGGCGCCAAACAAAATGCCATTATTAAATAAACCATGGAAAACGGCATATGATCGGCCATGATTAATCCGCCGCCGGAAGCCAGAAGCATTCCTATCCTGTAACCATTGACATATAAAGAAGAGCCAAGTCCAAGCTCCTCATCAGGAAGATCTTCCCTTCGATATGCGTCAACTACAATATCCTGGGAAGCGCTAAAGAAGGTTACAAGAAACGCTGCAAAGGCAAGCATCCATGGATTGTCTTTAGGAGCTGTTAAGCCAAGACCCGCGATGGAAAAAAACAGGGCCACCTGAGCTACAAGCAGCCATCCTCTCCGGCGGCCAAGAAAAGGAAGTGTAAAACGATCCAGAAAAGGAGCCCACAGGAACTTTAAAGTATAAGGAAGGCCAACCAGCGCCATCATACCGATTACAGCCAGATCCACACCCTCTTCTTTCATCCATGCCTGAAGCACAGTTATGGTCAGAAGCAGCGGCAAACCGCATGCAAAACCCATAAGAAGAGCAACAAGCATACGACCGCTGCAAATAGTTTTAATTATGGGTTTTCGATTTTTCAGGCTGCACACTTTTGCTATAACTAAGTTGAGCGATTAGCTCTTAGCAATTAGCGGTTAGCTCTTATTGTTTCGGGTGGTTACCAGTGATTCGTTTTTCACCCATTGGGTGAAATGTTGACCTCTAACAATATATTGAAATTATTGTGCTAACTGCTAAAAGCTAATGGCTAATCGCTTATTTTAGGTGTAATCAATTATTATATCGTTTAATTTTCTTTTCGGCACATGATGAACGCCCTTATCATCCCTCCAGTACTTGATGTTATCTGCCATATCCAAAGAACTATCAGAATCAACAGCTTCCACTTTAACCTTTTCTTTCGGCTTTCCGATTGCAATGACCAGAAGTATTTTATACTCCGGCGCTATGTTCAGCAGCTTTCGCAGCTTTCTGCGGTTTACGGCTCCTATCATGCATCCTGCAAGCCCTTTTTCCCTGGCTCCAAGGAGCATACTCTGACTGGCAATACCGTAATCACATCCAAAAGTTTTGCTTATTACAGTATGGCCAAGGATAATTATATATGCAGCCGGCCTTTCCCCTGCTTCCGGTCCTGGCCAGTCTTTAATATATCCTGCCCAGGCAAGACATGAGAATATCCGGGCATTTTTTTCAGGATTACATGAGAGTATATACTTCAAGGGTTGCAAATTAGCAGCAGAAGCCGATATTCTCGCAAGATTAACAAGACTTTTCAAGGTTTTTATATTTACTTTATGATTCTGGTAAAACCTTCTGCAACTTCTGTTTTTTTTAATCAGATCTGCTATCATTTAATGCTCCGTTAAGCGATTAGCTGTTAGCAATTAGCCGTTAGCTCTTATTATTTCGGGTGGTTACCAGCGATTCGATTTTCACCCATTGGGTGAAATGTTGAGCTCTAACAATATATTGAAATTATTGTGCTAACTGCTAAAAGCTAATGGCTAATCGCTCATTTTAGGTTAAACCTATCTGCGTTTATCTGTGTAAATCTGTGGCCGAATAGTTATCCTTCACAAACAAATCTATCCTGAACAGGCATATTTTGACGTATCCAGGTCAACACCTTGTCACACTCATCCTGAACTTCCCTGAGAGCTTTTCCCCTGTGGCTTACAACGCTCTTTTCCTCCATTGTCAATTCAGCAAAGGTCTTCTTAAGGGAAGGATAGTAAAAAACAGGATCGTATCCAAATCCATTAGAACCTGAAGGCTCTGTGGCTATCAGTCCTTCACAGCGAGCTTCGTATGTCAGAGCGGCGCCTGTTGGAACCGCAATCGATATAACACATTCAAAGGCAGCCCTGCGGTCTGTTTTCCCCTTCATCTCATCAAGCAGCTTATCACGTCGTTGTTCATCCGTAGCATTTTCACCGGCATACCGTGCAGAATGTACTCCCGGAGCGCCCCCAAGCGCTTCCACTATAAGGCCGGAATCATCGGCAATAGCAGGAAACCCCAGAATTCTGGCTGTAAAACTTGCTTTTTTATAGGCATTTTCATCAAATGTGTCCCCATCCTCTTCAACCTCTGGAATAGGGCCAAAATCGTCCAGGTTTTTGATGTTTACAGGAAAGTCTTTTAAAAAGTTCCTGATTTCAGATGTTTTGCCTTTATTGCGTGTGGCAATTACAATGGTAATCGAATGTTGCATGTTATCCTCACAAATCTTGCCGGAAGTGAAAAAAAGTTATAATAAATATTGATGAATTCGATTTTTTACGAATTTATCAACTTATAGATGGCTAAGTAAAAAGTTTCATATACAAGGCGTAGTGATTTTTCAGGATCGAAGGCATACGTATAGTATGTTGAGAGTCTGAAAAATCACTGCAACGCAGTAGATGGGACTTTTTACGACGCCATCAGCTTTACCT
>JAUVHU010000087.1 GCA_030593145.1 Desulfobacteraceae bacterium | reverse complement strand
GGTATATCCATACAATACGCCGGCATTGGAGGCGATATCGGTTTTACAAAATATGTGGGAAAAACAGGGTGGTATTTTCCTCTTTTTATGGATACAGTAGGATTTCTGCATGGCAAGGCAGGCTACGTAAATAAAATCTCAGGGAAAAAACTCTTTGATTATGACAGGTTTTATCTCGGAGGCATGAATTCATTGCGTGGCTTTGACTGGCGCGACATAAGTCCAACAGATGAAAATGGTGACAAGGTTGGAGGCGACAAGTTTGTTCAGTTTAATGTTGAGTTTCTTATACCTATATTTAAAAAATCAGGGCTTGTCGGAGTTGTTTTTTATGATACAGGAAATGTATACGCACAGGGTGAAAATATTGATTTAGGCGACCTTCGTGAAAGCGCGGGATACGGTTTCAGATGGTATTCTCCGCTTGGACCCATCCGACTTGAAAATGGATATATAATCAATGCTAAGGATGGAGAAAGCAAAGGGGGAAGATGGGAATTTACAATGGGTACGGCTTTTTAGGTGGTTTAATTATTAGTCACAGACCCACACAGACGAACACGGACTTTCATTATTTTGTCTGTGGCCTGAATATAATGAAAATTTCTATACTATCAAGTTATTGAGTTAAAGGGGGGATAAAATGCGAATAGGAAAAACAACTTTTTTTGCAACATTTTTTTTCTTTGTTACTGTTACAGCTTTATATGCTGCTGATGTTGCCAAGATAGGCGTGGTAGATTTTCAGAGAATTCTTGAGACATCAAGCGCAGGCAAATCAGCAGTAGCTAAAATTGAGAAACAAGGGGAGAGGATGAAGGCTGAACTAATGAAAAAAGGGGCTGAAATAGAGGAAATTCAAAAAAAGCTTGAGCGTGAAGCTCTGGTTATGAGCAAAGAGATGCGAGATGAAAAACAAAGGGCAGTCAGAATAAAAATCAATGATTTTAAGATCCTTGAGAAAAAATATAGATTAGAGTTCCAGCAGATTGAAAACAGACTTGTTACCCGCATTAAAAAGGATATTTTTGAGCTTGTGGAGGAAATGGGAAAAAAGGAAGGCTATCTTCTTATTGTTGAGAAGAGGGAAGCCGGTGTGTTATATATACCGAAAACCATAGATCTAACAGACAAATTAATACGGCAGTATAATAAAAAGTATGCCAAAAAAGCCGGCAAGGGAAAAGGATAACTTAGGCTTGATGGCGTCGTAAAAAGTTCCATCTACTGCGTTGTAGTATTTTTTCAGACACTCGGCATACTACATGTATGGCCTCGTTCCTGAAAAAACACTACGCCTTGTATATGAACTTTTTTACTTAGCCATCTATAGTTGAATTAGTGACTTTTTACGAGTGCATCAGGCTTAAGGAACATATAATTATGGATATACCCCTTTCCAGGATAGCTGAAGTTGTTGAAGGTAAAATTAGAGGAGATAACCATAAACATATCAGCGGAGTAGCTCCTTTTGAATCAGCCACACAAAATGATATAACATTTGCTGATAATGCTAAATCCCTAAAACAGATTAATAAAACAGGTGCGGGAGCGGTTATTGTCCCGCGCGATTTGCCGGAGTCTTCAAAAAATCTTGTAATAGTGGATAACGTCCGGGTTGCTTTTGCCAAGGTTGTCACTTTTTTCTATCCCCATTCAAAATCTACCTATTCCATTAGTTCTGACGGTATATGTTCAAACGCATATATTGGTAAAAATTTTATTCGCGGCAAAGATATCTCAATTGCTCCCTTTGTTGTGATTCAGGATAATGTTGTTCTTGGTGATCGTGTAATTCTTCATCCCAATGTGGTGATTGGGGATAATGTGATAATAGGAAATGATGTTGAAATTTATCCCAATGTGACCATTCTCGAGCGTTGCAGGATAGGCAGCAGGGTAATAATTCATGCCGGTACGGTAATCGGGAGCGATGGTTTTGGTTTTGCTCCTGATGGTGAAAAATACTACAAAATTCCCCAGACAGGAATCGTCCAGATAGATGATGATGTGGAAATCGGCGCAGGGAATACAATTGACAGAGCTACTTTTGGCAAAACCTGGATTCGCCGGGGAGTTAAAACAGACAATCTGATTCATATTGCTCATAATGTAACAATTGGAGAAAACAGTGTGCTTGTCGCGCAGGTCGGAATATCAGGGAGTGTAACAATAGGGAAACATGCAATATTAGCCGGACAGGCAGGGGTTTCAGGACATCTTACAATAGGTGATGATGTGACGATTGGTCCACAGGCCGGAGTTACGGCATCTGTGCCGGATGGCAAAGTTGTTTCAGGTTCACCTGAGATGCCTCATCGTTTATGGCTTAGAGTGCAAAGAATTATTTATAGACTTCCTGAGCTGAAAAAGAAGCTTTCTGAAATTGAAAAAAGATTGAATAAGGTTGAGGAAAAGAATTAGAGAATTACCCGACAACTAACTTCATGTGGTTTTAGCCATACCTTCAAGCCTTTTAACATACTAATCCTTTGATTTTAAAAGGGAGGAGCGGATTTTGATTTATAATATTCAAGAAATAATGCAATTTTTGCCTCACAGGTATCCATTTATTCTTATCGATCGAATAGTAGATCTGATTCCTGATAAAAAGATAATTGCATTAAAAAACGTTACAATAAACGAGCCTTTTTTTCAGGGGCATTTCCCGGGAACTCCGATTATGCCAGGAGTGCTGATAGTGGAAGCAATGGCTCAGGCAGGAGGTGTGCTTGCTTCCGCATCTAAGCCCAAGGAAAAACAAGGCTCTCTTATATATTTTATGGGGATGGACAAGGTAAAATTTAGAAAACCGGTTGTGCCTGGAGATCAGCTTATTATAGAGGTGCAAATTTTGAAACAGAGATTAAAGGCAATCAAGATGTCCGGGGTTGCTTTTGTTGATAAAAAGCTTGTGGCTGAAGCTGAATTAATGGCCAGTTTTGGAGATAAATCATGATACATTCAACCGCAATTATCGATCCTGAAGCCAGGATAGATTCTAATGTTAAAATCGGGCCATATTCTGTTATCGGAAAAGATGTAAATATCGGCTCCGGGACCGTAATAGGCCCTCATGTTGTTATTGATCCATATGTTACAATAGGCAAGGATTGCAACATATTTCAATATGCCGCAATAGGCGCTGTTCCTCAGGCGCTGAATTTTGAGGGTGAAAAAACTTTTGTTAAGATAGGGCATGGAACAATTATACGCGAGTTTGTTACAATCCACAGGGGGACAAAATCCGGCGGGGGCATAACAGAAGTAGGTGATAAAAATCTTCTCATGGCCTATACCCATATAGCCCATGACTGCAAAACCGGCAGGCATGTTGTTATGTCAAACAATGCTACACTTGCCGGGCACATAACCATAGGAAATTATGCTACAATAGGCGGACTTGTGGCTATTCACCAGTTTGTCAGGATTGGTGATTATGCGTTTGTGGGCGGAAAATCCGCAGTAGTAAAGGATGTTCCGCCATATATTATTGTTTCCGGCGACAGAGCAAAGCTACATGGTTTAAATAGCGTAGGTCTTAAACGCCATGATTTTTCTAAGAACACTATGCTAGCGTTAAAAAAAGCCTATAGAATTATTTTCCGGATAGGACTCACGATGAATGAAGCAATAGAAAGGGTAAAGGTAGATGTAGAACAGTTTCCAGAGGTGATTGATTTGATCGAATTTATCAAATCATCCCAGAGAGGAATTACGAGATAGTGTCCATCCACAAATGGCATCTTTCGGCCCCTGGCGGCGTTCTCGCTTTTTTGCAATCCTCGGAATAGTCGCACTATGCCTGCGGTTGCAAAAACGCTTGAGCCTTGCCAGGAACCAAAATCTACCACTTGTGGATGGACACAAGATAACAGTCGAGTTGGAAATTGGTTTCCCACTTGACTACTCAACTAATAGACAAGGCTATGCGGATAGGACTAATTGCAGGGAGCGGTCAGTTCCCAATAATTTTTGCAAAAGCAGCAAAATCTAAAGGATTAGCTGTTTATGCGGCAGCTTATATGAATGAAGCTGATCCTGTATTAAAAGACCATGTTGATGTAATTGAATGGTTCAATATAGGGCAGGTCAAGCGTCTGATTAGTTTTTTTAAACACAATAATATCAGCCAGGCCGTAATGCTTGGCGCTATAAAAAAAACAAGAATGTTTTCAGATATCAAGCCGGACATGAAAGCTCTTTCAATTGTTGCAGGAATGAAAAGTACTCATGATAATGGTATTTTAAGCTCATTTGCAAGAGTGCTTGAAAAAGAAGGTATTAAGATACAGCCTTCGACATTCTTACTTCCGGATTTGTTGGCGCAGGAAGGATGCTGGACAAAACGCAGGCCGGGCAAGTCTGAAAAGGCTGACATTAAGCTGGGATGGAAGCTGGCAAAGGAGATTGGACGACTTGATATCGGGCAATGTGTTGTAGTCGGCGGTGGATCCATTCTGGCTGTGGAAGCCATAGATGGAACAGATGCTACAATACTCAGAGGCGGAAAGCTGGGCAAAGGGAACGCTGTGGTTGTCAAGGTCTGCAAACCGAATCAGGATATTAGATTTGATATTCCCGCTGTTGGAGCTCAAACAATTAAGACCATGTATCAAGTTGAGGCAAAGGCTATAGCCATTGAAACAGGGAAAGCGGTTGTTTTTGACCGGCAGGAAATGATTGATCTTGCAAATAAGCATGGCATTTCAATTGTAGCGTTAGCTGATGCGGATGGTCTTTAGAGGTCAAAAAAATGAACATCGAACATCCAACGTCCAACATCGAATTTTGAATAAGGAATTCTGCCAATTTATAAACTGGCAGAGCGAAGCGATTTCATACATTCGATGTTCAACGTTCGATGTTGGACGTTCATCTTTTAATATGTTTGATGTTACATACCATATGGGTTTTCACGCTGGAGCATGGGAACCAGGCAAAGAGGTCAGAGGTCGGAACGGTTATGAGATTTTTAATATTACGTGGCAAAATTAATGAATAAAAAACTAAAAGTTGGCGTCATCGGCGCGGGTTATCTCGGCAAATTTCATGCTGAAAAATATGCGCGCATGAACGATGTAGATCTTGCGGGTATTGTCGATACAAATATATCCGTGGCCGGCGCTGTCGCGGAAAGGTTTCATACTAAAGCGTATAAAAGCCATAATGAACTTTTGGGAAAAGTGGATGCTGTGAGTATTGTTGTGCCCACACAGTCACATTTTGCCATAAGCAAAGATTTTCTGGAAAATGATATTGACGTTCTCATTGAAAAGCCGATGACCACAACCCTTAAAGAGGCTGACGAGCTGATTCGGATAGCAGAATCCAGAGGGCTTATTATACAAGTGGGGCATCTTGAACGTTTTAATCCAGCTGTTATTGCTTTGCAGAATATTATTAAAAAGCCGATGTTCATTGAATCACACAGGTTGAGTATCTTTCAAGAACGCGGCACCGACGTGAGCGTAGTGCTTGATTTAATGATACATGATATTGATATTATTTTGAACTTAGCACGCTCGGATATTATGAGCATTCATGCGGCGGGCGTTCCTGTTATTTCAAAACATGTTGATATTGCAAATGCACGTCTTGAATTTGAAAGCGGATGTATTGCCAATGTAACAGCGAGCAGGATTTCTACTAAAAAGCAGAGAAAGATCAGGTTGTTTCAAAAAGATGCATATATTTCCGTTGATTTTGTGAATCAAAACATTACTGTTATCAATAAAAATGGTGATGGTGAAATCGGACCCATACCTGGCATGGGAATTAAAAGTTTTAGTTTTACAGACAGTGACCACTTATGGGATGAATTAGCATCATTTGTAAAAGCAGCAATTAGTCGTGAAGCTCCTAAAGTTACAGGTCAGATGGGGCGAAATGCCTTAAAGACAGCCTTAAGCATTATGGATCAGATAAAAAAAACCAGCAGCCGCTTGTTGAGCAAGTGATTATATGAAAAACCTTTGCAAAACGCACCCTTTTGCCCAATTTCGGCGTCAGGCAAAAATTTTAATCCTCGAAATATTCAATATATTCCTCCGGTTAAAATTTTTGTCTTCCTTGAACTTGAACAAAATTGAACATTTTTCAAAGGTTTTATGAGTCAGCTTGTCAAACAAAAATGTGTCATGATCATAGCTGGTGAAGCTTCAGGCGATATTCACGGATCGAATCTTGTAAGGGCTATGCATGAAAAAAATGGAGTCCTTTTTTTCTGCGGCATAGGAGGACAGGCGCTAAAGCATGCAGGAGTCAGGGTTCTGGTCGACGCAGAAGAGCTTGCTGTTGTTGGTATAAGCGAAGTTTTTTTAAAACTGCCTGCTATTTTCAGAGGATTAGCTGCCGCAAAACAGATTCTTAAAGGGCTTAGGCCTGACCTTCTTATACTTATAGATTATCCTGATTTTAATTTTCGCGTTGCCGCAATTGCAAAAAAACTTGGCATTCCGGTACTTTACTATATCAGCCCCCAAGTTTGGGCATGGAGATCGCGCCGTGTAAATAAAATAAAAAAGCTAATAAATCGCATGGCCGTTATTTTGCCTTTTGAGGAGGAATTTTATAGAAAGCATAATGTTCCTGTAACATTTGTCGGCCATCCCCTGCTCGACCATAATTCTGCGGCGCATATAATCGGTAACAGGAAAGATGTTGAGTTACATGTGGTTGGTTTATTGCCGGGTTCCAGAGATGGGGAGGTCAGCCGGCATCTCCCTGTAATGCTTGATGCGGCATCTGTCATAACAGAGCGGATTAAAAAAATTAAATTTATTATTTCCGTTGCTCCTTCTGTAAAAAGAAAACAGATAGAAGAGATAATTAAAAAACATAATGGAACTGCTGATCTTGAACTTGTTACAGAAAGTGTCGCCGAGGTTTGCAGTCAATGCAGTCTTGTTATTGCCGCATCAGGTACCGTTACCCTGGAAGTGGCGATTACCGGCACTCCAATGATAATTATATACAAGGTATCCCCGTTAAGTTATTGGCTGGGCAAAATCATGATAAGTGTAAAAAATATCGGTCTTGTAAACCTTATTGCAGGCAGGGAAATTGTTCCGGAACTGTTGCAGAACAAAGCATGTCCTGAGAATGTTGCAGATACAGCAGTTGCAATGTTAAACGACCCTCCCGGTCTTGAAAGGATGAGTAATAAACTCTATGGCATAAAGGATTTGCTTGGCGGACCCGGAGCTTCAGAACGTGTCGCCGATATAGCTTTAAATATGCTGTAAGTGCCTGAATGAAAAATTCGGTTTTTGGCGGGTGCCTGAAGCTCACTGCAGCTGGCTTGTTTTATAAACTTGGAAAGTTATGCAAAAATTATTTTCGATATATAATAATATAGCTTTTAAATAAAAAAATCTCTAAGGCAAATTTTTTATATGCGCTTGAATCAAAAAAACAAAATTTCCGAAATCAAGTGGAATCTTGTCGGTATCTTCGGCAAGTTGTTAATCGATCTTCTTTGCGGCACGATGAAGATCGAGAAGGAAGGCTTTGAAAAAGTAAAACAGATTTTCTTTTCAAGAAAATTCATATTAACAGTATGGCATTCAAGGATACTTCTTGTTTCGTATCTTTGCAAAGGGCTGAATGGAACGGCTATGGTCAGCGCATCTGAAGACGGTGAGTTTGCGGCAAGAATAATTCAGCGTCAGGGGCATGAAGCTGTCAGGGGATCAACGAAAAAGGGAGGGCTTCAGGCCCTGTCGATACTGCTATCAAATTTAAAAAAAAAAGATAAGCCATGTTTGATTGTGCCGGATGGTCCTCAAGGCCCACGACACAAGGCAAGTCCAGGGGTAATTATTTTGGCAAAAAAGACCGGATATCCTATTGTGCCGATCAGCTATAGCGCAAGGAAAATCAAGGTCTTTGCAAGTTGGGACCGTTTTATTCTTCCCTATCCATTTACAAAATGCAGGGTTGTGTATGGCAGTCCTATATATGTGCCGCCTGATGCCGACACTGACGAAGGGAAAAGATGCTTGATTCGCCTTGAAAAGGAACTTTGCCGTATTACCTTTAACGCTGACCGGTATTTTGGTCATAATATTACCTGATTGAGCCAAAGCTCAATTAGGGAGGGATCAGGAATTTTGAACCGCAGAACCGCAGAACAAGGAACCGCGGAATATCGAAGTGCTTGAATACTTCATAATTCGAAATTCCTTGTTCGATATTCAGATAGAGATCAGGGGGTCGGAAGTCGGAGGCCAGGGATCAGGGATTATATGATAAAAAAGACTTTATTATCGCTTATAACAAACGACAAGCACAGGCGGCTGCTTGCACTTATAAAAGACAACTGGCTCAAGCTGTTTCTTGCAATGGCATGTATGATGGTTATAGCTCTTGCAACCTCTGCTACAGCCTTTTTAGTAAAACCCGCGCTTGATGATATATTTTTTAATAAAGACCTCAAGATGTTAAAGCTGATTCCAATCGTAGTTATTATTATATATCTTTTGCGGGGGCTTGGAATGTATGGCCAGGCCTATCTTATGAATTATGTGGGAGAGAGCGTCATAAGGAGGCTTAGGAATAGTCTTTACGACCATATTCAGGATCTTCCGATCTCCTTTTTTCATAAAGAAAAGACCGGCACACTGATGTCTCGCGTTACAAATGATGTAGGTATTATCAAGGGTATGGTATCTACCGCTGTAACAGGGGCATTAAAGGACGTGTTTACCATAGTGGGCTTAACAATAGTTATATTTTACCGGGACTGGAAGATGGCTCTGTTCGCATTTATAATTTTGCCGATCGCTTTTATCCCTGTTGTGGAATTTGGAAGGCGTGTGCGCAAAGTCAGCACAGGTTGCCAGGAGGCAATAGCCGATCTGAGTTCTTTCCTGCATGAAACCTTTGCTGGCAACAAGATAGTAAAGGCGTTTGGAATGGAGCCGTATGAAAAGAAACGTTTTCATGAAAAAACGCTCAATCTTTTTAAACTTGAAATGAAGGCGGTTATAGCCAGCTCCCTTTCATCGCCTATCATGGAGTTTCTTGGAGGGCTCGGAATAGCCTTTATTATATGGTACGGCGGTTCAAAAGTGATTTCCGGCACATCAACACCCGGAACATTTTTTTCTTTTATGGCTGCAGTCCTTATGCTGTATGACCCTGTAAAAAAACTAAGCGGCCTGAACAATGCGATTCAGCAAGGGCTTGCAGCTTCAGACAGGGTGTTTGACATAATAGACAGAAAATCTGAGATCGCAGAGGATAACAATCCTGTAGAAATCCAATCTC
>JAUVHU010000073.1 GCA_030593145.1 Desulfobacteraceae bacterium | reverse complement strand
TGAAGATAGCGACTTTGATGATTTGAGAAGAATGGCTGAATAACAACTAATGAATTTTACTTTAAAAAAGAAAATAATAATCTTTGCGATTACATTGCTTTCCTTGCTTGTTGTATCTTCAACAACCGGGGTGTGGGGGCTGTATCAGGTACGCATTGCCAAAAACAAGGCGGCGATTGCCGTTCAACTCTATGAGAATTTACAGGAATTAAGGATCTTGTTTGAGCAGACCTTGATGGGACCACATGATTACCTAATACATGGAAACAAAGATGAAAAAAAGATATTTTTGGAAGATTATAAAAAACTGATTGTTAAATCAGACGGGCTAAGGAGCTTAATTCTAAGTCAAAAATTGAGGCATGACTTAAAACTTGATGAGGTGTTGAGTAAGGCGGAAAATCAGCTTTTGACCATAGAAGAAAAGTTGCCGGAATTTAAAATAAAGGCCTTGGACATTTTTGGCCTTAAGTTGCCGACGGAAAGCCACAAGGCCGGCTTTTATATGGAGGAAATGGATTTCTTTATTAGGGAATTAGGCGCTGACTTAAAAACAGAGGCAAAAGTATTGTTGGAATTGTCAGACAGGGCGAAAAAACGAATTGATACGATCCATATTCGTGTTCTGTCCATGTTAATTATATTTGGCTCAAGCGCTGTGTTCATTGGAATGTTGGCCAGTTATTATCTCATTCGAAGCATTACAGGGCCTATAGCCAATCTGATTAAGGTTACACGAAAGATAAAAGGGGGCGACCTGACGGTAAGGGCAAAGGTAGGGACACATGACGAAATTGGCGAATTGGCCGATTCCTTTAATGAAATGGTTGGAGAATTGGTGGATACCCAGGAACGTGTCTCAAGCATCTTACATGGGTCCGGAGATGCTATGTGTGTCATAGATGAAGACTGTAACATCTTCCAGATCAACAGAGAGATGGAAAAAATGACAGGTATGTCAGCCACGAAAATTGTCGGGACAAAGTGCTATGAAATCTTCCCTGATGAGCGTTGCCATACAAACGACTGCCCACTCAAGCGTGTCTTGGGGGGCGAAGAATGGACCCAGGTTGAAACCACCAAAAAGACCAAAGACGGGAAGAAGATACCTGTTGAACTCGTTGCAACCCCTCTTAAAAAGAGAGGGAAGACTGTAGGTGTTATTGAATCATTCCGTGATGTGCGAGCGCGCAAGATGGCAGAGAAAGCGCTTCGGGAGAGCGAGGAGAAACTTACAGGAATTGTAGATTCTGTGACGGACCTCATGACCATGATGGACGAGCGCCTGACTATCGTATGGGCAAACGATGTCGCAAAGAGGGTGTATGGAGAAAAACTGGTCGGCAAAAGGTGTTACACCGCGTACTGTAGGCGCGACACGGCTTGCGAATCGTGTAGCGTGAAAGAGTGTTTCAAAGACGGCAAAGCTCACGAATTTGAAACGGAGATTGTCGGGCCCGATGGGGATCAAATAAACGTATGGTGTACAGCCAATGTGGCTGAACGGCATGAGGATGGCAGCCCAAAAATGGTGGTGGAGTTTATACGCGACATCACGGAACACAGGAAACTGGAAGCTCAGCTTTTGCATGCCCAAAAAATGGAGTCAATCGGCACCCTGGCCGGCGGCGTTGCCCATGATTTCAATAACCTGCTGACTGTCATCCTTGGCAATGCCCAGCTTGCATTGATGGATGTCATCAAGGATGAATCCTTACGCAAGGAAATAAAAGAGATTAAGAAAGCCGGGGAAAAAGCAGCTTCTTTGACCCGCCAGCTTCTTGCATTCAGTCGCAAGCAGATTGTCCAGCCTAAGATCCTGGATATCAATGAAGTGATAAACGAGATGGAAAAAATGCTTAAGTATATGATCGGAGAGAATATTGACTTTCAAACGGTTTTAGGGCCTGAGCTGTGGAAGGACTGTGCGGACCCAGGACAGATCAATCAGATAATCATGAACATGGTGATCAATTCCAGAGACGCCATGCTGCGGGGAGGAGGACTCACCATTGAGACAGCCAACACCGATCTGAACGAGAATTATTTTTGCGAGCACGGTATTAAAGAGGTACCAGGCCATTATGTAATGCTGGCTGTAAGCGATACCGGCAGCGGAATGGACAAAGAAATCCAGGAACATATTTTCGAGCCTTTCTTTACCACAAAGGAAGTCGGCCAGGGCACCGGATTGGGCCTGTCCACTATATATGGCATTGTCAAACAAAACAATGGCTTTGTCTGGGTTTACAGCGAGCCCGGGAAAGGGACGACATTCAAGGTCTATCTGCCTAAGGTTAAGGATGCTGAGCCAGAGGAAAAAGAACAAACCCCAGTTGACGATTCCGGCGGTTCTGAGACCGTTTTGATTGTGGAGGATGATGACAATCTTCGAAAATTTGCGCAAAGGGCTCTCCAGATGTATGGATACAGAATATTAGATGCTGAAAATGGTGAAGATGCCCTAAGGGTCTGTGGGGAGTACGAGGGGCAAATTGATCTGATGATAACCGATGTGGTGATGCCGAAGATGGGCGGCAGGGAAGCAGCAGAACGGCTGCAACATCTATATCCACAGATAAAGGTGATTTATATGTCAGGATACACGGACAACACCATTGTGCATTACGGTGTTTTGACGCCGGAACTGAATTTTATCCAAAAGCCTTTTACACCGAAAGGCCTGGCGCGCAAAGTGCGGGAGGCGCTGGAAAGTAACCATTATAAGCTCAGGCAAAGGAATGTATGATGGCTGAAAAACCAACCTATGAAGAACAGGAACAAAGGGTCAGGGAGTTAGAGAAGGAAGTTATTAAGTACAAGGAAATGGAGCTGGCGCTACGGAATACTGAGAAAAAACTTACACAAGCTGTTGAGGGGAATTCGATCCCAACCTTTATCATTGACACCAATCACTTCATCACGCACTGGAACAAGGCTTGTGAGAGCTTGACCGGTTTTTCCGCTTCTGAAGTGGTTAGTACAAAAAAACAATGGCTTGCTTTCTATCATGAAGAAAGACCGGTTATGGCTGATTTTATAGTGGATATGGCGACAGAGGAAGAAATGGCCAAACGTTATAAGAATATTAGCTATAATAAATCTGTTCTGATTGAAGGGGCGTATGAAGGTGAAAATTTTTATCCTGATTTGGGAGAAAAGGGCAAATGGCTTTTCTTTACTGCAGCGCCATTGATAGACCAGAATAGAAAGATCGTTGGAGCGATAGAAACTTTACAGGATATTACCGAACGAAGGGGTATGGAGAAGCAGCTTCGGCAGTCCCAGAAGATGGAGGCCATCGGCACTCTGGCCGCCGGCATTGCTCATGATTTTAACAACCTGCTGACCGTCATCATCGGTAATGCTCAGCTTGCGTTGATGAATGTCATCAAGGATGAATCCTTACGCGAGGGAATAGAAGAGATCGAGGAAACAGGGAAAAAGGCGGCATCTCTTACTCAGCAGCTTCTTGCCTTCAGTCGTAAACAGATAATCAAGCCTGAGGTTGTGGATATAAATAAAGGGATAAACGAAACAAAAAAGATGCTTAAGCATATGATAGGAGAGGACCTTGAGTTTCAAACGCTTTTAGAACCTGAGCTGTGGAAGGTTTATGCGGACCCCGGACAGATCAACCAGATAATTATGAACCTGGTGGTCAATTCCAGAGACGCCATGCCGCAGGGAGGAAGGCTCACCATTGAGACGGTCAACGCTGATCTAAACGAGAACTGTTTTCGTGAGCGCAGTATTGAAGGAGAAAAGACAGGTCCTTATGTAATGCTGGCTGTAAGCGATACCGGTATCGGGATGGACAAGAAAACCCAGGAACATATCTTTGAGCCTTTTTTCACCACAAAGGAAGTCGGCAAAGGCACGGGACTGGGTCTGCCTACAGTTTACGGCATTGTCAAACAAAGTAAAGGCTTTATCTGGGTTTACAGTGAGCCTGGGCAGGGAACGACATTCAAGATCTATCTGCCAAAGGTGAAGGGGGATGCAGAGCCGGAGAAAAAAGAAAAAAAACCTGTAACAAAACTTGCCGGTTCTGAAACCGTTTTGATTGTGGAGGATGATGATGGTCTTAGAAAATTTGCGCAAGAGGTTCTCCTGCTGCATGGATACAGAGTATTAGATGCAGAAAATGGTGAAGATGCTTTGAGAGTCAGCCAGGCGCACGAAGGTCAAATTGATCTGACAATAACCGATGTGGTGATGCCGAAGATGGGCGGGAAGGAGCTCACAGAAAGGTTACAGCCTCTTTATCCTCAGATGAAGGTAATTTATATGTCAGGATATACGGACAACGCAATTGTGCATCACGGTGTTTTGATGTCAGGGCTGAATTTTCTTGAAAAGCCGTTTTCGCCGGAAGGTTTGGCGCGTAAAGCGAGGGAGGTGCTGGATGCTGGAAAAAAATGAACATCGAACGTCCAGCATCGAATGTTGAATGGGAAAAGATGAAGGTAACAGAAATAGTCATTCAAGGTTCGGCATTGGTTTTTTATTCAATTTTCAATATCCAAAAGGTTTGGCGCTCAAAGCGCTGGATGATGCCAAGGCACTGACTCATGATTGATTATCCTGCTTGACAATCCAGCACGATGCGTGATAGTTTAATTTTCAATATTCAATTTACACGGGTTGCGCTATGATTAAACGGGCTCTTGAAAATAAACTGAAAAAAGCGGCGACACAGTACCCTGTCGTCACCCTGACCGGGCCGCGTCAGTCAGGAAAGACTACCCTGGTTCGCGCGGTTTTCAAGAATTACGATTATGTTTCACTCGAAGATCCTGAACTTCGTTCTTTTGCCCTTGAAGATCCGCGTGGTTTCCTGCAGCAATTTAGAAAAAACGTCATTCTTGACGAAGTACAGCGGACACCGGAACTCTTTTCCTATATACAGACAATAGTTGATGAAGAAAACAGGGCAGGGCAGTTCATTCTCACCGGTTCTCAAAATTTTCTTTTATTAGAAAAGATCAGTCAGACTCTGGCTGGTCGTTGTGCCATTTTCCATTTATTACCACTTTCTCGGGACGAACTTGCCGGAATTCCATCTTTGCCGGCGGATCAAATAGGCCTGACTCTTCCGACTGACCGAAAAATTCCGGATTTAGACCTGAACACTCAATTGTTCCAGGGGTTCTATCCACGTATTCACGATAAAAAACTTGATCCTCAGAACTGGCTGAAAAATTATTACCAGACTTATCTTGAGCGTGACGTTCGCGAAATAATTAATGTTGGTGACCTGGAAACGTTTCGCAGGTTTACTGCTCTTTGTGCGGGCCGCACCGGACAGTTATTGAATTTTTCTAATCTCGCATCAGATTGTGGTGTTACCCATACAACAGCAAGACGCTGGTTATCTGTTTTGGAAGCAAGCTTTCTCGTCGTTCTTCTCAGACCACATTATCAGAATTTCCGAAAAAGGCTGGTCAAGGCCCCTAAACTCTATTTTTTAGATACAGGGCTGCTCTGTTACCTGTTGCGTATAAGAGAGTCCGATGAGTTAGCATTCCACGCTGCCCGAGGCGCTATTTTTGAAACATTTGTAGTTTCAGAACTTTACAAAAGGGCTTTTAACGCGGGACAGGATCCTGATTGTTTTTTTTGGCGGGATTCAGCCGGACATGAAGTTGATATAATTATTGATCTTGGCAGCATATTGGTTCCCATAGAAATCAAATCAGGGGCAACAATAAGCAAAGATTTTTTCAAAGGTCTTAATTATTGGCAAAATCTCATTGGGACTAAAGTCAAAAATAGGGCTGCATTAATATACGGAGGTAACAACTCTGTAATACGCAATAAAATTCACGTTTATGCCTGGTGGAACTTTTGAGATCAGACAGGATCAACTCTCCAGAGGCGGGCAAGCAATGATGAACAAGATAAAAAAACGTAACTCAGGTTCAAGGGTTCACGGTTCACGGTTAGAAAGCGATACCACAAACATTCAATTTTCAGTATTAAATTGTCACTTTATAGAACAAAGGAATGTATGATGGCTAAAAAACCAACCTATGCAGAATTAGAACAAAGAGTAGAGGAACTGAGGAAAAGTGAAAAACAAAAACAAACCATTCTCAATGCTTCTGTTGATATGGTAATGCAATATGATACAGATTTGAGAATAGTTTGGGCAAATAAGACCGCAGCTTCTGTAGTTAATAAATCTGCTCATGATATTGTAGGGCATCGGTGCTATAAAATATTTCAGGATAGAGACACTCCTTGCCCGGGTTGCCCTTGCATAAAAGCCCTGGAAACTGGAAATGTTGAAAATAAAATTATGCATCATCCTGCTATGGATGTTGTCGGTGAGTCTTATTGGGACAATTATGCTGTACCAATAAAAGATGATAACGGTCAACTTGTCGGAGTTGCTGAGATCGCTCGAAATATTACGCATAAGGTGCTGGCAGAGCAGTCATTACGAGAGAGTAAAGAGCGATTAAAGACCACACTGGATTCCATACAAACAGGAATCGTAGTCATCGATGCGGAAACACACATAATTGTTGATGCCAATCCTGCTGCCATCAGAATGATAGGAGCTTCTAAAGAGCAGATTGTTGGTCATGTGTGTCATAAGTATATTTGCCCTGCGGGAGAAGGAAAATGTCCGATTACCGATCTTGGACAAAAAGTGGATAACTCTGAGCGTATATTGCTTAGGGCAAATGGAGAAGAAGTCCCCATCCTAAAGACTGTTACCACCATGTTCTTTGGTGGTAAAGAATGCTTGCTCGGTAGTTTTATCGATATTACAGAGAAAAAGAAACTTGAATTCCAACTCGCCCAAGCCCAAAAGATGGAAGCCATATCAGCCTTGGCCGGAGGCATTGCCCATCAGTTTAACAACGCCTTATATTCGATTACAGGAAGTCTCGATTTACTTGAGATGGATTTTTCCGGCAATGAGAACATAGCTGATTATACCAGAAGAATGGAAAATTCCACTCGCCGAATGACCCGGCTGACCGCTCAATTGCTGGCTTATGCCAGAGGCGGCAAATATCAGGCTAAAACGATATCATTGAGCGATTTCGTAAGAGATACACTGCCTTTGATTAGATATACCATTAATTCCGCTATATCTGTGGATGCAGATCAGCCCCCGGGGATTTTTAATATAAAGGCCGACCTGACGCAGATGCAGATGGTGCTGTCCGCTGTTCTAACCAATGCGGCTGAGGCGATGGATGGTAAAGGTCAAATTCGGATTGTCTGTGGAAATACGATGATAACAGATGAAGCTGCTGTAGATTTTCCCGCACTAAAACCTGGAAACTATATCAGCCTGACTATAACCGATGACGGCAAGGGCATGGATGAAGAGACAAAAACTCGAATATTCGAACCTTTTTTCACAACCAAGTTTGAGGGTCGTGGTCTTGGGATGGCGGCAGCATACGGTATTGTCAAGAACCATGATGGCTGGATAGCGGTTGATTCTGAATTAGACAAAGGAACTATTGTCAAAATCTATCTGCCTGCGGTTGAAGCTCTTGTTAAAGAACATGCAAAACCAAAAACCGAACCGATTAAAGGTCAAGGTACCATACTGATTATTGAAGATGAAGAGATGGTTATGGAAGTAACCCGGGAAATACTAAAAAAGCTGGGTTACAGTGTTCTGGAGGCCAAAACAGGGCAGGAGGCCATTAACGTTGTCAAAACCTTTGATAATGACATTGATCTTGTCATGCTTGATATTCTTTTACCTGATATGAGCGGCAATGCTATCTATCCGTTTCTCATGGCAGCTCGCCCCGATCTGAAGGTGATTGTTTTCAGCGGTTATTCCGCAGACGGACCGGCTCGGGAAATTCTGAATGCAGGAGCTCAAGATTTTATTCAAAAACCGTTTTCTGCCGCAGAATTATCAGAGAAGCTGAAAAAAGCATTAGGAAGTAAACAATGAAAAGGGAGAAGTGAATATTTAAGCAATTGTGAAAATTACTAATGATGGAGCGTAGTGATACCATAAAGTTTCAATTTTCAGTATTCGACGTTCATCTTTCAAAACAACTCAGCGCTTATGGTGTTTTGAGGCCAGGGCTGAATTTTCTCGAAATATATAAGTATGCAGGGCCTTTTTTTTAATCTCAGATGGAGAAATGTATGATGGCTGAAAAACCAACCTATGAAGAACTAGAACAAAGGGTCATGGAGTTAGAGAAGCAAGTTGTTAAACGCAAAGAAATGGAAGAGGCGTTGCGGGAAAGTGAAGATCGTTTAAAGACCACGCTAGATTCCATACAAGCAGGAATCGTGGTCATCGATGCAGAAACACACATAATTGTTGATGCCAATCCTGCTGCCATTAGAATGGTAGGAGCCTCTAAAGAGGAGGTTATAGGTCACGTGTGTCATAAGTATATATGTCCTGCGGAAAAGGGAAAGTGTCCGATTACCGATCTTGGACAAAAAGTGGATAACTCTGAGCGTATATTGCTTAGGGCAAATGGAGAAGAAGTTCCCATTCTAAAAACTGTTACCACCATGTTCTTAGGTGGTAAAGAATGCTTACTCGATAGCTTTATTGATATCACAGAGAAAAAGAAACTTGAAGCCCAACTCGCCCAGTCCCAGAAGATGGAGGCCATCGGTACTCTGGCCGGAGGGATTGCCCACGATTTCAACAACCTGCTGACTGTCATTAACGGTAATGCCCAGCTTGTATTGATGAATGCCATCAAGGATGAATCGTTATGCAAGAGAAGAATAGAAGAAATCAAGAAAGCCGGGGAGAGGGCAGCATCTCTTACTCAGCAGCTTCTCGCCTTCAGTCGTAAACAGATAATCAAGCCTGAGGTTGTGGATATAAATAAAGGGATAAACGAAATAAAAAAGATGCTTAAGCGTATGATCGGAGAGGACATTGAGTTTCAAACGCTTTTAGGACCTGAGCTGTGGAAGGTTTATGCGGACCCCGGACAGATCAACCAGGTAATTATGAACCTGGTGGTTAATTCCAGAGACGCCATGCCGCAGGGAGGAAGGCTTACCATTGAGACGGCCAATGCTGATCTAAACGAGAACTATTTTCGTGATCACGGCATTAAAGAGGCACCAGGTTATTATGTGATGCTGGCAGTAAGCGATACCGGCATCGGGATGGACAAGAAAACTCAGGAACATATCTTCGAGCCTTTTTTCACCACAAAGGACGTTGGAAAGGGCACGGGGCTGGGTCTGCCTACTGTCTACGGCATTATCAAACAAAACAATGGTTTTATCTGGGTTTACAGTGAGCTTGGGAAAGGGACGATATTCAAGGTCTATCTGCCAAAGGTGAAGGGGGGTGCAGGGTTGGAGGAAAAAGAACAACCCCCTGTAATCGAACTTGCCGGTTCTGAAACCGTTTTGATTGTGGATGATGATGATGGTCTTCGAGATTTTGCGCAAGAGGTTCTCCTAATACATGGATATAGAGTCTTAGATGCAGAAAATGGTGAAGATGCTTTGAGGGTCAGCCAGGCGCACGAGGGTCAGATTGATCTGATGATAACCGATGTGGTAATGCCGAAGATGGGCGGGAAGGAACTCGTAGAAAGGTTACAGCCTCTTTATCCTCAGATGAAGGTGATTTACATATCAGGATACACGGACAACGCCATTGTGCATCACGGTGTTTTGACGTCAGGACTGAATTTTCTTGAAAAGCCTTTTTCACCGGAAAGTTTGGCGTACAAGGTGCGGGAGATGCTGGACGCTGAAAATGAATAGTGAGAAATGAATAATGAAAAGTGAAGATTTCAAGAAACCTATGAAAACAAACTATCTATGAAAACAGCAATAACTGTTATAGCTTCTGTGGCTATACTTATAGGCATAATATACGTTGCTTATCTGTCAAATAAGGGGTTTGAGAAGACCGTTGTTTCACAAACACAGCAGGAGTTGTCGACAATTGCAAAGGCAGTTGCCACAAGCCTGGAAGAATTCTTTAGGGGGCATTCAGAAGCGCTGGCGGTTGTTTCAAACAATTCATTATTCCAAAAGGATGTTTATGAAAAAAAGCGGTGTGATAAGCCTGAAACCATATTTTGTCCAATTAAAAACCATTATGAAGCTCATAAAAAAGACGTTGATGCGATTACTTTGCTGGATGCCGACGGCATTATGTTGCACAGAGAGCCATTCATAAAAAACAGGATCGGAATGGATTTCACCGATAAACCGGGCATCGCATATGTTATAAGAGAACATAAGCTGCATGTCAGCGAAGTATTTTATAATAATTTTGGCAACCTTGCCATATCTATCTCAGGGCCAATATTCTACAAAGATAAATTTGCAGGGATTGTAAGATGGATGATTGAAACCGATAAGATTTCCAGGCGTTTTGTTGAACCAATCAAGATTGGCAAAAATGGCTTTGTCTGGATGTTTGATAATAAAAATGTTGTTCTTTCGCATCCGAGAAAAGATTTCATAGGAATAACGGTATTGGATGTAGTAAGAAAGATGCACAAGAAAAAAGACCGGACTTTTGATGAAAATACAATAAAAGAGCATATCAAAGAGAAGCATGGTTATCTGAATAGAGTTAAGGCCGAAGAGGCAGGGTACGGAATGTTTATAAATTGTGCCACCGATGAGAATGATATAGTTGCTTATAAGAGAGTTACAGCAGGAAATTTGATCCTTAATCTGGTTGTAACTTTACCCTATTCTGAAATCATTAGTCCGATCAATAAACATGCAAGAGAGATATTTGGCCTTGCAGGGTTTGTTATAATGCTGTTGGGCGCGGGAGGACTGGTTCTTTTTAAAAGTCAAAAAGAAAAGGCAAAACTTGAAACAGAAGCCAGGTATTTGAAACAGATTTCAGATGGAGCAGAGGCGCTGCGAAAAAGCGAAGAAAGGTTTCGCGAATTTGTGGAAGGTACGGATAATTTTATTACACGGGTTGACAGTAAAGGGATCATTCTTTATGTCAATGACACATCCAAGAAGATCTTTGGCCTTAGCCCGCAAGAATGTATAGGCTTATCTGCTTTTGACTTTATACACCCCGATGACCGTGAGAAAACTAAAGCAGCCTTTGCCAAATGGGTTCGCGACCGGATTTTGAGTACAACTTTTGAAAACCGACAGGTCAGCCGAACCAGCCAGGTACACTACATGCGCTGGAACATAAAGCTGTACTATGACGAGAATTACAACCTGATTGCTATCAACTCCATTGCAAGCGATTTCACCGACCTGAAGCTTGCGGAAGACACGCTGGTTGCTGAAATGGACCGCCGCATGGAATTCTCCAGACAGCTCGAAGAAGCCAACAGACAGCTTAAGCGGTTAACACTTATTGACGGATTAACCAGCATAGCAAACCGCCGTTACTTTGACGAATTTTTAGAAAAAGAATGGCAGAGAAATATGCGTGATAATAAGCCTGTATCTCTGATCATGGGGGATATAGACTTTTTTAAAAAATACAATGACAGATACGGACATCAGGCAGGTGACGATTGTTTGAAGCAGGTTGCGGCTATTCTTAATAATATAGCAAAACGACCAGGTGATCTTGCGGCGCGTTATGGGGGTGAAGAGTTTGCAGTTGTCTTATCAGGTACGGATCTTAAACAGGCAGGTGTGTTAGCGGAAAATGCCAACAAAAAGCTAAGAAAGATAAGAATACCCCACTCGGATTCGCAGGCGGCTGACTTTGTTACGCTTAGCCTTGGCGTGGCAAGCATTATCCCGAAACACGGCACAAAATCATACGATTTAGTTAAAGCAGCGGATAAGGCTTTATACAAAGCAAAAAACAGTGGAAGAAACTGTATATGTGACTCATAGATATCTGAAAACACAACCCAACTCAGGGGGAGAAGTGAAGTCTTATGATACAAACAAGGACTCATACGTTATATCAGACAGGTACGGTTTTTTTGTTTAAATAGTACAGAATGGGGTAAAGTCTACGTTTGACCTTTGTTGTTAATTAGTCAAGATTGATGGCCTCGTAAAAAGTCCATTTTATTCACTTCATGACCATTTTGGGCGCAATTAAGATGTTCATCTAAAATGCAAGAACTCGGCCTAACGGCCTCAAACAGCTTGCATTTCTTAACGATGAACATCTCAATTGCTTT
>JAUVHU010000053.1 GCA_030593145.1 Desulfobacteraceae bacterium | reverse complement strand
CAGGAAAACAGATTATCGAAGCGCCTTTCTTCTTTGCTTCCTTTACCCACCTGACCATACGGTCAATGTTATGCCTGGTTTTGTTAACAGGTGAATTGAAAACAGCAAGCGCAACTCTTATATCCTTCATTAATTATTTCCCGCAACCTTCTATAGGTCAAAGTGAGCCTTTATCTTAAACACATCTGTTGCCGGCAGATTAATAATATCTGTTATCCCTGTTTTTTTAGATATCTTCTCGATATTTTCCTCTATCTCCTCCATGGATGACGCAATAAATGTAAACCAGATGTTAAACTCATTATCCCGCCTGTAATTATGGGTTACACCTGGATAGCGATTGACTTCCATGGCAAACCCTTCGATCTTATCTTCAGGAACCCTGGCAGCACAAAGAGTGCTGACAAATCCTAATTTATCAGGAACAAAATTGCCGCCGATTCGACGTATGATCCTCTCTTTTTTTAACCTGACAACCCGCTTTAAAACATCATTTTCTGAAAGGCCGAGATCATCGGCAATTGAAAGATAGGGGCGTGGTGTGATTGGAAAGTTAGACTGTATTCTATTTAAGATTTCTCTATCAATTTCATCCATAGAGGGCATGTATTACTCCTGCTATTATTCCCGTAACAGACGCACAAGCATCTTTCTATTTCGAGGCCCGTCAAATTCACAAAAAAATATTCAAGCATAAAAAAAAAGCCCTGCTTATAACGCAGGGCTTTTTTTAATTAAAACGTTTTAAATCAATAATACTCATTTTTACTTAGACGCATCCGGTCGGTTTCGGAAGACCTGCCATTTTACAGGCTCCTTTGCCGGGTCCAGACGGGAAAAGCTCATATATATGTTTTAGTTTGAAACCTGTAACCTTGGAAAGTATCCGAACCATTGGAGCAATTCCATTCTTCTCATAATAATCACGAAGAACCGTGACAAGCTTCCTATGCTCATCATTTATCTCCTCAATACCCTCTGTAGTTTTTACCCACTGTTCCCACTCAGAACAATAGTTATTAAAATCATCAATAAATCCGTCCTCATCTACGCTAAATGTTTTACCCAGATATTCAACAGTTTCCATTAAAAAAATCCTCCTTTGTAAAAAATAAAATCATTATGGCTTCTCGCCCTTTAATCTCTTATTAATTTATCAAATATATATTATTAATTAATAAGTGTCAATATTAAAACATGATGAATTCGTAAAAAATCCACCACACCACATTAACCGCCATCCCTGTGAAAATTGTAAACCAGTAATTACAAGTTGTTACAGACTTACGCTCCACAATCGGGTCGAGGACAAGCTTCGCGAAAGTGACTCGATTTTCTATGAGTTCAATATTCCTTTGGCATTTCGTTTAACCGGGCCAGCGTAAAAACTGGTCCGTCTTTGCAAACAAATTCTTTGCCGATATTGCACCTGCCGCATATCCCGATACCGCATTTCATACGCATTTCAAGAGACATAATAATATTGTCATGACAATAGCCGAGCTTGTCTAATACCGGCTGCGTAAATTTTATCATAATCGGCGGGCCGCAAATAATGGCGTATGTATCAGCATTTCCAGGAGGCGCCTTCTGCTCGGTAATCGTCGGCACAAAACCCACATTATATTTCCAGTTTGGATCTTCTGTGCCGTCAACCGTAATGTGCATATTGATATCATCACGTGCTTCCCATGCAGACAGCTCATCTCTGTAAAGAAGCATACCAGGGGAACGAGCGCCATATATAACATGAATATCTTTAAATTTAGACCGGTGGGCCGGATCGAGCATATATACAATAGATGAACGGAGTGTTGTAAAGGCAAAACCACCGCCGATAATCACAATATTTTTTCCTTCGAGTATATCCCATGGATAACTATTGCCAAGTGGACCACGCAACCCCATAATATCGCCGGCTTTCATGGAATGAAGACAGCTTGTAACCAAACCAACTTTATTGACCGTAAAGGTTACATATCCCTTCTCCGTGGGCGAAGATGCAATCCCTATGGGTATTTCACCCTTTCCCGCCAGGGAAAGTTCGGCAAACTGACCCGATTTATAAGAAAACTTCTCTTCGTCGCCGGGATTTATAAAAACCAGCCTGAATGTCTTGAGATTTTTGTCTTCGGTTTCGGTTGTTATCTCATCTATACGAACAGGATATGGCAAATATGGATTTTGCATTCTACATTCCTTAACTTTAGTCACTTTAGCTCACTTTAGTCACTTGTAACTTGAACCTCATAGCTATTCATCAAATCACACACCCTTCGTATATCAATATTTACAGAACACAGGCGAATGCATCGGCCGCATCCGACACATAATATTCCTTCACCGTACCTGTCAGGATAATATTTCAACTTGTGCATGAATCGCTGACGAACTCTTTGCATATTAGTACTCCTTGGATTATGGCCTGATCCATGAAGCGTAAACAAGGGATACATACAGCTATCCCAGTTTCGAATACGTATTCCCGAGTATCCGCTGACCTCGTCCTGAATGTCAAAGCACCAGCATGTCGGGCAAGCATATGTGCATGCTCCGCAGTTTATGCACGCAAAAGCTGTTTCTTCCCAAAAAGGTGCGTCAAAAAGATCTGTGGTTTTCTTGTCCTTTAATTTATCAGTTGCGACAAAAGAGGTTATTTTGGCCTCTGCTTCCTGCTTCATGGTTTTGATTTGTTCGCAAACAGTTTCGACGTCAGTTCCGGCATCCCAGCCCGCAGCCCTTAAAAAGTTTTCTCCCTTTGAGGTAATTGTTTTCGCAAAATAACAATCTCCAGCGTCAACAAGTAACAGATCAAGCCCCTCTTCATTAAAAGGTCCGCAACCAGTAGTCGTACAAAAGCAGGTGTCGTGCGGGTTCCCGCAGGCAAGCCCTATAAATGTAGTTGTTTCATAGGCATTGAGCCAGTATGAATCTTTATATTCAGGCGTACTAAAGTTGCGTTTAACCAGTAAAAAAGCCGCCGCGTCACAAGGTCTTATTCCGATTATGGCCCGCGGCGAATAATCCGTATCTATCTCCTTTAATATGTGATGATCTTCTCTGTTTTCATCAAGAGAAAATTCGAACATCGTCTCAGATTGAGGATAAATGATCGATTTTGGTGAAAGACGCGTATTGAAATAATCACAATCCGGCAGTTCTTCCTTATCAAGCTGTTTAAACTCATGCAGCTCATTATTCTTAACAGGACCAAACAATCGGTAAGACCCCTTTGATTTTTCAAGCCCTCCGGCCCAGTTTTCCTTGTTAATCTTTATGACCTTCATAGTATACCTTATATTGAATTTAGGGATTCAGGAATTGGGGAATTTAGGAATTGAATGTATTCTGCTGATTTTAATCCCTTAATTCCTCAATTCCTTAATACCTAAATTCCTTAATTTTTCACTCTTTTATTTAAAAAAATCATTCGGATCATCAGGTCTGTATGTATCAAGAGGCGGACGCTCATCTTTCGACATGCCTGCCTCCCAGCCGTACAGCTCAAAACAATCCTTTTCCAGTTTCATTGTAAATGCTCTTACATCTATACCCAATGGGCATGCGCGTTCACAGGCACCGCAATCAGTACACCTGCCCGCGCAATGGTATGCCCTCAGAAAATGGAATGTCTTTATATCTGTCAGATCTATGCCTTTGCCTACCCACTGAGGCCGGGATTCGTCTACAAAGCATGTGGGGCAGTAGCAGAGGGGACATGCGTTTCTGCACGCGTAACAGCGGATACAAGGCGATAAGAGATCGTTGAAATAATCCCTCTTTTCTTCAGGCGGCATTGATTCAATCTGTCGTACATCCTTATATCTATCCACATTTTTCTGTTCTTTTACAATATCCGCGGCAAGCTCATCGTATATAACAGGGTTTCTGTGGATACATATAGCGCAGTTTTTCTGTAATACCTCGGATTTTTCCAGTATTTTCTCAAAACCGCTGCCCCTTACAATGATTTTGTTCTTTTCCTCCGCAACCTCTTTTATCTCTTTTTCAAACATTGAAGCAATCTTGCGCCTGTCAATCATCCCTTCGCACGGCACACCGATTATGAATAACTGATCCCTTTTGATCTTGTTTTCAATTAGATGGGTAACAATGTTCCGCGAATCGCATCCCTTGGCAACAACACCTATTTTTTCTTTTCTGCCGATCAGATATTTTGCCAGGTTTATTCCGCAGTTACTGTCCCACACAAGATTTTTTACATCTTCAGGACTTTTTACAAGACAGGGCTCATTCATCATCGGTAAGGTCCCTTTGCGAAAACCTATTACCATATCTATCTTGCCCTCTTTTAAGAGTCTTTCCGAGATTTCCCTTATTTTAGCGCCACGCTCTGACATATCAAGCTACCTTAGTTTTTAGAATAGATATTTTCTTGGCGAAATAGTTTGCCGGCCCCGCGTCCCGCACTGCCTTGGTTACCTTGTTCGCCATTTCAGCGAATTTTGTTCCCTCTGCCGAAGAAATCCATGAAAAGTGAAGACGATCAGACTCAATACCCATGTGTTCCATCAAGCCTTTAAAAAGCGATAACTTTCGACGGGCGTAATAATTGCCTTCAAGGTAATGGCAGTCTCCGGGATGACACCCTGATACCCAAACCCCGTCCGCGCCATTCATGAATGCTGACAGGATAAACTTGGGACTCATCCGTCCGGTACAGGGAACCCTTATGACCCTGATGTTTGGCGGATACTGCAAACGACTGATGCCTGCCAAATCGGCTGCTCCATAGCTGCACCAGTTACATAAAAAAGCCACAATTTTTGGCTCCCACTTGGGATTGTTGATTGTTGATTGTTGATTGTTGATTGAAAAACCCAAAATACCTCCTGGATTTATGATTGTTGATGATTGGTTGTTGATTGTTTTTTTATCTGTGCGGTCTTTCTTGTTATAATGAAAATTGATGATAATTCATGCGCTTCGTTGAACAAAGGTAAAGCCCTTTTTCTTTCCATTAATTTTTCATCCATAATAAATTCCAGCCAAAATTCAGATTCATCTGCTTCCTCTATTACGATACTGATTTTTGATATAAAAGCCGCCTTTGTTTGAGCCAAAAGAGTCGCTCGGTAGTTTGCCGCAACTGATGTCCCACACCTGATTAACTGTTTTTTTATATGATTTCCCAATACAGTCTTTGGCAATACAAGTGCAAGTTTAACACATCGGTGAGCAAATTCTTTTGTTCGCTTTTTCAATCCTACCGAATCCAACTCTCATTCCCTTCAATCAACAATCATCAATCGCCAATCAACAATCATAAGGCAAAAACCTGCGCAAAAATCTGGTTATTATCAAATCCTTTAAGATGAATAGCTCCGGAACGGCAGGATGCCGTGCACAAACCGCATCCTTTGCACAAAGCGGACTCAATCTCAGCCTTGCCGCTTTTGTCATTAAAATTCGGCGCGGAATAAGGACAGATAGACACACATACCCCGCAACTGCTACAGTAGTTCGGATCGACATAAGCTACTGTACCGCTTACTGATATATTCATTGCCGACAAAAGCGTAACCGCTCGTGCCGCGGCGGCCTGAGCCTGTGTTATGGATTCATCTATTGTTTTTGGGGCGTGGGCAAGCCCGCACAGAAACACGCCATCTGTGGCAAAATCAACAGGCCGCAATTTAACATGCACTTCCATAAAAAAACCATCATCATTTTGCGGAATCTTATAGAATTGCGCCAATGTATTCTTTTTTTCCGGAACAATGGCGGACGCCAAAATCAAAAGATCGGGGCATACCTCCATCTGCCGTCTAAGCACACAATCGTTGAAAGTAACCTGCAACTCCCCTTGATCATTTACTACTGTAAGTTCCTTGTCAAAATCATAACGGATAAAGTTAATCCCGCTGCAACGCGCTTTTCGGTAAAGATCCTCACGCAACCCATATGACCGCATATCCCTGTAAAGGACAAAGATATTCATCTTTGGGTTAAGCTCTTTAAGTTTCAGAGCGCCTTTAATTGACTGCGTGCAGCAGACCTTAGAGCAATATGGCCGCTTTTGGATACGCGAGCCGACACATTGCACAAATACAGCCGTATTGAGCTGTCCCAGGGAGGGATCACCGTCAATAAGCCGCTGCTGAAATTCCAGCCCGGTCACAACACGACGATCTTTCCCGTAAAGATACTGATCCGGCTTGAGCGCCGATGCGCCGGACGCAATAATCGTCACACCATGTTCCAGAACCTTACTCTCGCCATTATGCTGGATTGTTGTTTTAAAATCCCCTACAAAACCGTCCACATGTTCTATTCCGGCATTCAAAAATATCTCTATGTTCTTGTCGGACTCTACCTTCTTAATCAGTCCGGCCAAGTATTGTTGAATATTCTCGCCACGCCAGGTTTCGTGAAGATGCCGTGCCTGTCCGCCAAGGGTATCGGTCTTTTCAATCAAACAGGTTTTATAGTTCTGATCCGCCAGGTTTTTGGCCGCCACCATGCCGGCAACACCTCCCCCGATAACAAGGGCAGTCTGATTAATCTGCATAACAGGCTCAGTCAGGGGTTCAAGAAGAGCAACCTTTGACACAGCCATACTGATGGAGTCTTTAGCTTTTTCCGTGGCCTGTTCGGGATTGTCCTTATGCACCCATGAGCACAGGTTGCGAATATTGGCCATCTCAAAAAGATACTTGTTTGTGCCCGCGTTGATTAAGGTCTCCTGAAAAAGCGGTTCATGCGTTTTAGGGGTACAGGCCGCGACAACCACCCGATTCAATCGCTGCTCTTTGATAACCCGGGTAATTTTATCCTGGGTGTCCTGAGAACAGCTGAACATGTTTTCCTCCGCATAGACAACACCGGGCAGTTTTTGCGCAGATTCAACAAGCGAAGGAACATCTACTGTACCCGCAATGTTTGTCCCGCAACGACAGACAAAAACACCGATTCGGGTAGGCTCCCCCCGGATATCAATCTCTTCAGGAATATGTTTTGTGCTTGTGAGTGTCCACCGGGACCCGGCCAGTTTGCTCCCTGCCACACCCGCGGCAGCGCTGGAATCTATAACCGAAGACGGGATATCCTTTGGAGACTGAAAGGCGCCGCAAACATAAATACCCGGTCTGGAACTCTGAACAGGATCAAAGCTGCTGGTAACCGCAAAATTATAGTGATCAAGTTTGATGTCCAATTTTTGAGCAAGATCCGCGCATTCCCTTGTTACGCCCAGGCCTGCGGACAGCACCACCATATCGAATTCTTCTTCGACTTTCCTGCCGGCCTCGTTCACATAACGGATAAGATGCCTTCCTGTTCCATTAACAGGCGGAATGCCGGTAATTTTTGATTTGATAAAGCGGATTCCTGATTCATCCTTCGCGCGGTTAAAATATGTCTCAAAGTCTTTTCCATGTGTTCGGATATCAATATAAAAAATAGCTGTATCAAGCTCCCTCTTGCTGTGTTCCTTTGCCAGCATGGCCTCTTTAATGGCATAGGTGCAACAAACAGCCGAGCAGTATCCTTTGGCGCCAATATGTTCATCCCTTGATCCTATGCATTGAAGCCAGGCAATTTTTTCAGGTTCTTTTTGATCTGACGGCCGTACCAGATGCCCGCCATAAGGTCCGGAAGCAGATAAAATCCGCTCAAATTCCAGGCTGGTAACAATATTGGGGTATTTTTTGTAGCCGTAAACATCATGGACTCCGGGGTCAAAGACCTCTGTCCCCATGGACAGGACAACAGCTCCTACTTTAAGGGTCAATTCCTTTTTCTGATCGTTGAAATTAATAGCATTGTTAGGACAAAACTTTTCGCAGATCTTGCATTTCCCTTTGATAAAATAGATACAATGCGTTGGATCAATAGTGTATTTTAACGGAACCGCCTGGGGATATTTTACATAAATCGCCTTGCGCTTACTCAACCCGCCATCATACGCATTAGACACTTTTTTCGGGCATTTTTCAGCGCACAGTCCACACGCAATGCACTTATCAGTATCCACATAACGCGGATATTGAGTCACACTGACCTCAAAATTTCCCTCTTCTCCGGAAATACTGTTTACTCCGGCAAGTGTGAGCAGTTCTATATTGATATGCCGGCCGACCTCTACCAGCTTGGGAGAAATAATACACATGGCGCAATCATTGGTAGGGAAGGTTTTATCTAATTGCGACATCATCCCGCCGATTGAACTCGACCTCTCCACAAGGTAGACATAGTACCCGGCATTAGCCAGATCCAGAGCGGCCTGCATTCCAGCAACTCCACCGCCAACCACCATTACCGAGCCTGTTTTATCTTTCGGCATTCTTATCTTCCTAAAATTATTATTAGTTCTTAGCCACGGACAAATACTTTACTTCACTATCTTGTTTGTGTGTGTCTGTGTGGGTCTGTGGCTGAATCTATAAAAGATGTAATTCCGCTGATATCTATTTGATTCATACCAATGCCCAGCGTCTCACTATCAATACCCATACACAACCCAAGCAGTTGCGGATAAAGAATGGAAGCTAAATAATCATTATCCCTGTTATGAGAAATCATCATATTCTGAACCGCGTCAAATTGCATTTGGCAGTAAGGACAGGCTGAACATAAATAGTCAGCACCTGCTTTTTTGCCGGCTTCAAGCTTTCTGGCGGTCAAACCCATCGAAAGATCATCATTAATTCCCATTAACGGAGCGCCGCAGCATTCAAGTTTTTCAGGCCAGTCAATGCTTTCAGCGCCTGTTATCTCTACCAGCTCATCAAACAATTTTGGAGCCACCGGATCATCAAACTGTGTAACCCTGCTTGGACGCAAGGCATGACATCCATAATGTGTCGCCACCTTGAGATTTTTGTATATCACGGATATTTTACTCTTTAAAGCATCAATTCCCACATCATGATAAAGCACGGAGAGCAGATGCTTAACCTCTACCCTGCCCTCATATTTTAAACCGTTTTCGGCAAGCGTCCGATTTACTTCCTCGTGCAGATTTGAATCTTCTTTAAGGAGATATTCAGCCTTTTTAAGACTTCCGAAACAGCATTTACACAGAGTCAGTATGTTGAGGCCTTCCTTTTCCGCCAACGCCAGGTTCCTCGCTGAAGATAAAATAAATGCTTTCCGGTCCGAATTTCGCATCGGATAACCGCAACAATTAAAATCACGGATATCTACAGTCTCAACACCTGCCTTTTCCAAAACCGCCCTGGAAGAACATTCATACTGACTGACCCTGGCGGGTATGTTACAGCCTAAAAATAATGCATATTTGATCATATTGTTTTAACCTTAATTTAATCACGAAAACACGAAAGTACGAAAACACGAAAATCAAATAGTAAGTATTGATGAATTCGTAAAAAGCTATATTATCTCGCTTCGCGGGAGTGACTCGATTTTTGACTTTTTTACAACTCCATCAAACTTTAGTCGCTTAAACTTTTTTTCGTGCTTTCTGTTTTTCGTGCTTTCGTGATAATTATTTTTAGCTTGGTGCCTTCTCCAAATTCTTAACAGCCAGATTTTTCAATTGAAATAAAAGATCTGTGACATCAACATTCTGGGGACAGTGTTCCTGGCATTGATAACAGGTAACACAATCCCAGATCATGCTTGATCCGGAAGCCATTTCAACAAGCCCAAGGCCGAGACAGCACATGATCTGGTGCGGCAACAGACCAAGTTCCTCTTCTGGTTTATCGAAACTGCCCACAACAGGGCATATTGTAGTGCAATTCTGACAGCCAAAACAATAAGCAAACGCATTGTCTCTAATATTATTTGTGGACAAATCCTTTAATTCACCGGCATCTCCGCCTTTAAGAGACAAAAGCCTCTCTTTATCAATCAACAGATCGAACCTGCCTGCCACAGCCTGTCTTGCTTTTTCAATCGGCCGGGAATATTCATCTTTTGAAAGATTTTCTCGATTCAATCCCCTGACAAAAGAAAATGGAGACAGTAAAAGCGGTTCAGACTCTCCCTTTTGAAGCAAATTTTCTCTTACATTAATCCATAACTCTTTCAGGTTTATCCCAACAGGACAAACAACAGTGCATCGATCACAATTCGTGCAAAGATAAACTCCATGCAGGACAGCTTTGATCTCCCTCCGGCTGAGAGCCTTTCCGGCAATAAGAGCTTTTAATAAACGCATTTTTTCTGAAGGTAGAATATATTCATTACCTGATGCCTCAAATGCCATAAGAGCTGAACAACTGAAGCTGCAGGCACAACAATGGGTACAGGCATCCAGTTCCATTGCCTGTCTTGTCGCAATATTTGCAGGATCCGATTTTTCTTTTCCCATAACAGAGTTGGCAAGAAGACTTACAGGGCCGGCAAAGATATGAAACATTTTACTGAAAGGAAGGTAGGCCAAGCCAAAAAAGCAGGAAATAAAATGAATATACCACAACAAAACTGAAATTCCGGCACGATCCAGCATTAAAGCAACCGGCGATATAATTTTAGCCACACTATATCCTGAAAATGCCCATTTACTTGATGAATGGCAGCCCGCACAATTTGTCTCATGAACCTCTCTGCCATATGTCAACGCAGCCCGCTCAAAGGGCGGCTTTACATCCGGTAAAACCACGCCAAAATCCTGAACCCACAGGCTTTCAAGCGCGCGTATCTCTTTTTCATCATCCAGGCCGCTCCACTCTGTCACCATATTCTGAAACTCAGTGTGAGAAGTGATTTTCACTCCTTCAAGAAGAAAGCCGGAAATCATAATAACTATTAGGATAACGATAGCATAGTAATCCATGCCGTTTGTCTTAAGCCGGGGCGCCTTTTGAATAAATCGTCGATATATTGCGATTCCAAGCCCGGCGATCATCATAATACCGAACAGATCTCTCAAGAATAAATACGGATTTAGTGTGGAATAATATTCTTCAAAAATTGGCTCTATTATAATTTTATCAAGGCCATGCATCAACAGGAGCAGCATAAAACCGTAAAATACAAGCATATGCATCAACCAGCGCAGGAAATCCTCTTTCAAGATCCTTTTCTGCAACAATACATCAAGGACAAAAACCTTAATCAGGATGAGAATTTTTAAACTGAATACCGCTCCGAATATACCTCTAACAGCCGCAAACACCCGCCTTGAAGTCGTAACCTGTTCAGGTAAAACACCGACCTTACGGGTAAACCATGTATAAATCCTGTAGACAAGGCCAAAAATGAAGACAAACAAGGAGATATAAAGTGAAATATTAAAGGTCATACAAAAAAGCTCCTGTTATTTGCATAAAAAAAGAGTTCTCCGTTCACAGGTTTCCCGACAAAAGCGGGATTAGAACAAGCCCCCAGATTTGCTTGTTCTTTCAGAATGCAGAAGCGCTGTCATTCGAGGTTTCATCAAGTATTTGTTTACCTCCGAACCCTGAACCTCTGAACCCCTGAACCGTGAACCCTGAACCCCAGCAATCATCCAACCGTTACGGTTTTTGCCAAATTTCTTGGTTTATCAGGATTGCAATTTAACTCTAATGCCATGTAATAAGAAAATAACTGCAAAGGAATTGCGGCTATTATTGGATATAAATATTCATACCTTGGCTTAATCTTCGGAATCTTAATAATATCATCTGCTAATTCAAAGCTATTGCCTTCTGTAACAATCGCTATCACAACACCGTCCCTTCCTTTTATTTCTCGAACATTAACCACCCCTTTTGAATGCACGGAATCATCGGGAATGATGACAATGCTGCAAAAGGAAGGATCAATTAAAGCCAGGGGGCCATGTTTCATCTCTCCCAGAGGATAGCTTTCAGCATGCATATAAGAAATTTCTTTTAGTTTAAGACTTCCTTCTTGAGCCACAACTGAATTAAAATAGCGACCTAAAAAATAATAATTTTTAAATTCTTTATATTTTTTCGCTAACCGCTTTATACTATTTTTCTGTTTAAGAACTTTTTCGATTTTCTCCGGTATAAGAATAAGTTCTTCAATAATTCCCATGCCCGTATCTATCGTCATTTTTCTTTGCCGTGCCAGATATATTGCCAGCAGCACTATAGTGACTAATTGAGCTGTAAATGCCTTTGTCGAAGCAACGCCCTTTTCTTTGCCTGCCCTGATATAAACACCAGCGTCAGTTAAGCTGGCAATTCTGCTATCCGGAACGTTTACTATGCCAAGACAGATATTTCCCTTTATTTGTATTTCCTCAATTACTTCAATAGTATCTGCTGTTTCTCCGGATTGAGAAACAAAGAAAAAAGCATCGTTCGGACCAAATACCGGATGAGAATAACAAAATTCAGAAGCGATCCAAGCACGGGATGATATGCCAAAACGATTAAAAAGTAAAGCTGCATATGAACAGGCATTATAGGCCGTGCCACACCCAACAAAATGAAATGTCTCTACATTTCTTAGCTCCCTTGCTATTTCATTTATGCCCCCAAGCCGAGTATTGCCTTTATCAAGAATCAAACGTCCGCTCATTGTTCCCTGCAATACCGCGCCTTGCTCAAATATTTCTTTTTCCATATAAAAATCACAGCCATTTTTACCAATGTCATGAAAATAATCCTTCTCTATAGTAACAACTTCTTTGACAATGATCTCCCAGGAGTCTGAATGTATAACTGCTATTTCATTTGTCTCAAGGTTTCTTTTCTTAATAATATGGTTGCCTTCAAACGCTGCTGGATCAGAAGCAATAATAACTCCGGCATCAGATTTCCCCAAAAGTATTGTTCCCCCTTTATTAGCCGCAAACAATTGACCCGGATGATCTTTACTCATAAGAAGTATTACATTAGCCCCAACAAGCATCCTCATAACCTTCTCAATTGACTTCACTAAGTCGCCGGTTTTCTGATATATCTTATCGATCAGCTTAACAATAACTTCAGAATCAGTTTCTGAATAAAGCGTGTGGGTGTTTATTCCTTTTTTTAATGTTTCAAAATTTTCAACATTACCATTATGAGCAATAAATAAACCATCACTATAATGCGGATGAGCATTCATTACAGTCTTCCCGCCATAAGTAGCCCATCTGGTATGACCAATTCCAATATTACAAATCACTTCTTTGTTTGGAATCTTTTCAGCTAAATCTTTTATATCAAAACCAATCTTTTCATCTTCAGCTACTTTAAAACACTCAACCTTATCACCGGTTAAAAATGCTATACCCATAGAATCATATCCGCGATGTTCAAGCCTATGGATGCCTTCCAATATTTTTTTTACGCCATCTGGTTCCACACCATTATATCCAAAAATTCCGCACATTTAATCTTGCTCCTTTTCATACTTAAGCAATTAATTTTACTGCCTATTTTTACATTGAGTATTTCGAATCTTAAAATTTGAGCCTGACGCCTAAATTGGGCAAAAGGGGGCGTTTTGCAAAGATCTCACATTATTTTAACACCCTTACTATCTAAATATATAAAATTCAAGAGCCTTGTCATACAAATCGGTGGAATAAAATTCAACGGGCAGGAAGCGCCTTTGCAAAGATCTCATGGCGCAAGCAGCGCTTAAAATGGGTTTTGAAACAGCTTCTAAAAAGAATATTGAAAGGAAAGAATAATGCTCTTTTGATTATTACTGCCTGTAAGGTTGATTCTTGTGTTTTGTTTCAGTTTGTCGATAAATTGATCGGTTTTAGACCGGTTGTATTTGTGGGCGCTGGTTATAGCGCCGTAAAAGTTACCGGCATAGAAACCCACCTCAACTAAGGTAATCACCCCTCCGAGAGCATAATTATCATCATCAAAAGACTCATATGCAGCATACATCAATCCTGCATTCAGCAAAAATGCTATCAGGGCGTCTCTGTACCTTTCGCAGTAAAGAAATCCAGCGCCGGGCATTATTGAAAGGAGTCCGGCTATTTTCGGATTTTTTCTATCAATTAATTTCGTCCTGTCGAGTTCTTTTGAAAGTCTTTTAAGCTGATATTTATTTTTGTTTTGCGTGCTTATCTTTGCAAAATTGATCCTTGCCTTTTCCCATAATGCCTTTTCAAGATATATCCAGCCTATCTCGTAATATGCTTCATCTTTTACATCTATATCCTTGGTTATTGTAATCAGATTATTAAGGCATATAACGGCAGGACCGGATTCATTCAGATGGATATGACATTTACTGATCATAAAATATGCCTTTATAGATAGATCAGTATCTTCGTATTTATCGATAATTGCTTCAAAGGAATTTATTGCGTTTTTGAAATGCCCGGCTTTGAAATATGACATTCCGATTTCGTACATTGCATTCCCTACCCTCTTATCTTCAGGAAAGAAATAAATAAAACGTTTATATTCATCTATAGCTCTGAAATATTCTTCGCTTGAAAAACAGCGCTTTGCAAAATCAAATTGTTTATCGGAATCGATTGTAAGAACAGGGGCGGCAGAGGATTGAGAAAATGGCGATAAAAGAGCAAAAACCGTTGTAAAAGCGATAAGAAAAAATCCAGTGGTTCGAGATAAATTTTTCATAATCAACTATTCGTTTTCCTGAAATAGTTCACCGCAAAAACGCAAATGACGCTGAGGTTAAGTTTTTTTTTGTAAACGGATCTCATCTATTCCCACCAAAAATCATTATTACTTACAGGATCGTAACAGCGCCTTTTACCGTTGATCCAAACAGGGGGAGAAAGCCTGACTTCATCTCTGCCGCAACGCAGGAGACGGTCGCAGGACATGATGTAGCCCATCACGGAACCGTGCTTTTTGAATGCATTAATACAGTATTGCGAGCATGAAGGATACATCTGGCAACGATTACCCGCAACCGTTGAAATATATTTTCTGTAAAATTCAACAGGATAGACAAAAGGATTTGCCATATCCGCCTTGCTCTTTGAAACGGAACTGTCTTCCATTATTAGCCTGTTCTCATGAGCACAGGCACTGCAACAATACGCAAACAATAATAGAAAAAAAATAATTTTTGTACGATAGCTGGGCTTAGTCATAACTTCGGCCATTTTTCACCACAAACATACAGAGAAATCTTACGCTAAGGGTGCATCGCTTTTGATGGCTAAGTAAAAAGTTTTATATACAAGGCGTAGTAATTTTTCAGGATCAAAGACATACATGATAGTATGTTGAGAGTCTGAAAAATTACTGCAACCCACCTGAGGCGGACAAGCGCAGTAGATGGGACTTTTTACGACGCCATCAGTTTTGCGTGACTCTCATAACCTCTTCAATTGTGCTGATACCTTTTAAAACCTTTTGTATTCCGTCCTGGCGCAGTGTGATCATGTTATGATTTAAAGCCTCATTTTTTATCAGGTTCGAATCATAGGTTTTAAGTATCAGACTTTTTAAGGCAGCATCCATAACCATTATTTCAAAAATACCTATCCTGCCCCTGTAGCCGGTATTAAAACATTTTTCACATCCTTTTGCTTTGTAAAGCTTAATGTTTTTTATCCGGTCGGGTGTAATGCCGACACTTCCAAGAGCCATATCATCAGGTGTATAAGGCTCTTTGCAATCGCGGCAAAGAACTCTGACCAGTCTTTGCGCTACAACCGCTATAACCGAAGATGAAATTAAAAATGGTTCAATGCCTATGTCAACAAGGCGGGTAATCGCGCTTGCAGAGTCGTTTGTGTGAAGTGTGGAGAATACAAGATGTCCTGTAAGCGCTGACTGGACAGCTATTTCCGCTGTTTCTTTATCCCGTACTTCGCCTACCAGTATGATATCAGGGTCCTGTCTGACAATTGATCTCAGGCCACGGGCAAAGGTAAGTTCTATCCTGGGATTAACCTGTATCTGGCTAATCCCTTTGATTTGATATTCAACAGGATCTTCTATGGTGATAATGTTAATCTCGGGTTTGTTTATGGATGATAAGATTGCATACAGCGTTGTTGTCTTGCCGCTTCCCGTGGGTCCGGTTATAAGGATAATACCGTTTGGCGATTTAATAAGATTTTTTAGGAGATCAAGCCGTTCGGGCTCCAGGCCAATATGCGGAAGCATGAGCAATGAACCTGATTTATTAAGAAGTCTCATCACTACACGCTCTCCAAACGAAGTCGGAATGGTTGAAACCCGTACGTCGATCTCCTGGTTGCCTATTTTGACATTTAGACGCCCGTCCTGGGGAAGACGTTTTTCCGCAATGTTCATCTTTGCCATAACCTTAATTCTGGAGATCAGGGCCGGCTGTATCCATTTCGGAGGGGTAAGCAGATCGTAGAGAATACCATCCACGCGGTATCTGACCTTAAAACTATCCTCGTAGGGCTCGATGTGTATATCGCTTGAGCGGGCCTTTACCGATTGAGAGATGATATGGTTTACGAGTTTGATGATAGGCGCATCGCTGGTGTTATCCAGAAGATCCGCTCTATCCTCAATTTCACTGATTATAGTAGCGCCGTTTTCTTCCATGTCCTGCACAAGCTGCTCAGCGGAATCCTGGCTCAGGTCATACAAGAAGTTTATAGCGGAAAGAATCGCATTCTTTGTTGAAAGAACAATTTGAAAATCATACAAATCAAGAATCCTGATCAGGTCATCAAGAGACTGAACGGAGGCAGGATCATTTATAGCTATTATGCGGCCAGGGACATGAAAATCTTCTTTTGTATTTGAATTGTCTTGTTGATGCAGCCTGTTTTCAGGGTCGAGGACATGGTTATTTCTTTCCAGCGGAACCATGGTATATTTTTTTAGAAATTGAATTGGCACATGACGGGTGAAATCGGCTGTGGAATTGTCGAGTGGAAGCTCCGGATGGAAAGGGATGTCGTGCTGGATGCTTAATGCTTCAAGAAGTTGTGTTTCAGTGATTAAATTTTTTCGGATAACTATTTCTCCGAAAGCACCTCCTTTTTCTTTTTTTATCTTTTGAACTTCGCTAATATCTTCTTCTGAAATGCCGAAGTTATCTTTAAGTATATCTGATAGATGTTTTAGCATATTATAAGTGTCTAAAATGTAATGGTTCACGGTTGTCGGTTTACAGTTAACAGCTTTATGTTTTGATCAACCGTAAACAGTGAACTGTTACCCTGAAATTATCCCGAAGGTTTTAATTTTTTGGAATCGGATTTATCTTTCTTTTTTTTGTACATCTTGATGTTGCCTTCTTTTATTTTGTCGATCTGATCTTTCTTCTTTTTGTAAACCATATCTGCTTCCGCAGGATTTTTTATAACATGGGGTGTGAGAAAAATAAAAAGATTGGTCTTGTCATTTGATTTTGACATTGACTTGAAAGCCCATCCAAGCACAGGTATATTTCCAAGGCATGGAACCATGTATTCTATGTTGGAAAAGCTGTCGTCGATAAGTCCGCCTATAACAACGGTATTTTTATCCTTGACAATAACTGTTGTATCAATGGTGCGCTTTAAAGTGGTTGGACGGGGATCACCGATTTCTGTTTCCAGCTTGGTTATTTCCTGAGCAATGTTGAGACGAACCATCCGATCCTTGCTGATTTGGGGTGTAATCTTCAAGGTTATCCCGACATCCTTGTATTCATAAGAACTGTATGTCTCGGTCGCGCTCTCGGCAGCCGATTTAGTTTGATAAGGTATGTTTTTTCCAACAGTGATGCTTGCTTCCCCATTATCTGTGGTTAGAATCTGGGGTGTTGAAAGTATATGAACATCTTTGTCCTTCTTATAGGCCTGTATGACCGCCGCCAGGTTGGGAAAGCTAATGTTTCCTATTTTAACAGATTCACCAAAAACACCCAGAGAAAAGCCGGAAGGCAGTGATGAGCTTGC
>JAUVHU010000017.1 GCA_030593145.1 Desulfobacteraceae bacterium | reverse complement strand
CCCTGGTTGGCGGAGGCGGGAACAGAACTGTAAGCACACAGCAGACATTAAGTAGAAATCATAAGATGGAAGCAAAAAAAGCTCTTCCGGCTTTTGTGGAAAAGGCTAAATCCATAGCGGTTCGCAAAACAAAATCGGAGATCAGCGAGGGTGCGGAAGTAAGTCCTGATCAGATAATACCTTTAGATGATAAGGATTTTAAGGATTTCTGATTAGTTGCTTGTTGTTAGCTTTTATCTTTTCGTTGCTGGTCGAGTGGGGAATTGGTTCTGGTTGATTCGTAATGACCGATGACCATTTAACCACTCGACCACTCCCCAAATCTCACCACAAATCTACTCCCCTTTCCCTCCTCGCTCTCCACCAAAATATCCGCTCCGTTCGCTTTGGCCAGGCTATTTGATACTGAAAGCCCCAGTCCAATTCCTTTTGCTTTGGTGGTAAATAGGGGCTCGAATATCTTCGACAGATTCTCCTTGGGGATACCATGACCCTCGTCGGTAAAGATGATCTCTGTAATTCCATTTTTCACTTTTGTGGCTATCTTGAGATTTCCACCTTTTCCCATGGCATGCACGGCATTTTCGATCAGGTTTAAAAATATCTGGCTTGTCTGGATGGGATCGATGGCAATAGAGGCCATGCCTTCGGGAAGGTCTGTACTTACTGTGATGTTTTCCGGTATTAAGGACTTTGACAATGTTTGTGTTATCAGTTGGTTGATGTCGGTGGCTTGTCGTATGGGCTCCCTGATACGCGCAAAATCCAAAAGGTCTGTGATGATCCTGTCGGCAGTACTTATCTCCCGGCTCATTATCTTTATATTGTCTTTGACCGCCTCATCTTCTATCGTCTTTATCTTCATATTCAGAAAGTAGCAGGCGTTTTTTATTACTCCGAGAGGATTGCGAAGTTCATGAGCAACACCACTTGACAACTGTCCCAGCACGGCGAGTTTTTCCTTGCGAATCAGGGCATTATGGGCCTCTTTGAGTTCCTGTGTCCTCTCCTGAACCTTCTGTTCTAAAGTGTTTCGTGCTTTTTCCAAAGCTGCTGCGTATTTTTTTAGCTGTTCCTCTGCTTGCTTGCGCTCAGTGATGTCAAGCGCAAAACCTATTGTACCAACAACAGCACCTTCAGCATCATAATAGGGTAATTTTTCTGTTAGACTCCAACCATAATCTCCCGATGGTTTCAAATGGGATTCTTCGATTCCCGATACAGGTTTTCTATAATTAATTACTTCTTGATCATATTTAGAATACTGGTCTGCTATATCTGTTGGGTAAAGATCATAATCAGTTCTATCAAGTATCTTTTCCTTTGATAATCCAACAGCTTCACAATACGTTTTATTGACCCGTAAATATTTACCTTCACTATTCTTACTCCAGATCATTGCAGGCACAGAGTTAAATATAATATCAAGCTCTTTTTGCGTCTCTTGCAGTTCTTTCTCCATCCATGTGCGCTCAGTGATATCTTGCCCAACTGCAAGATTTCCAATGACATTTCCTTTGGAATCCCTGCTCGCCTGATTTCTCCATGAAATCCAGACGCTCTCACCGTTTTTGCGTATGTTTTCATTTATGTTTTCTGTATAGTCTTCGGGGCTCTCAAGAATATCTTTTGGCAGAGTTTTGAGAACACGCCCAGTACTCTCCTTCTCTGGAACAATGATCATCACATTTTTGCCGAGAATCTCGTCCTTATGGTAGCCGAAGAACTCCTGAGCGTATTCGTTAAAAAATGTTATTTTGTTATTGTTATCATATTTTAAAATGATGCAGTTTGTATTCTCGACAAGTTCTCGATAGTTCGCTTCGCTCTCCCGCAATGCCTCCTCAGCCTTTTTGCGCTCAGTGATGTCGACATTGAATCCTTGAAAGTAACTAAATTGACCACCCTTATCAAAAATGGGAATTGCGTGACACCAAAAATCTCTGAATTCGCCAGAGGTGCTTTTTAAACGGAAATAATTGTCGTGCTCCTTTTTGCCTTCCCAGGCTTCTTGCCAAATCTTGACGGCTGTTGGCAAATCGTCGGGATGAACGCATTCAGTCCAGCTTTCAATTGTGAGCGGCAATGAACTGTCTATGCCAGTATATTCGCAATAGGATTTGCTGAGGTAAGAATACTCCTCTCCATCGAAATCCCATATATGTATTGATACATTATCCAAAATAGATGAAAGTAGTTGTTCTCTTTTCTGTAGTTCTAACTCTGCCTGTTTGCGCTCGGTGATGTCTTTAACCGTTGTAATGTAACTAATTATGTTGCCGTTTTTGTCTTTTATCCAGGAGGGACTGATGATTACTGGAAATCGTTCACCGTTTTTCCGCATGAAAGTCAACTCAAAGTTATCGAATTCGCCTTGCAAGGTCTTCTGAAAAGTCCGCTCAATCTCTTCGTACTCCTCTGGCGGCCAATAGGGCTGTGGCGGACCAACTCCTATGAGTTCCTCTCTTGAAAAGCCTGTCATCTGACAAAAAGCATTGTTGACAAGAATGCGAACACTGCTACTATCGAGTACAGAGAATCCATCTTGCATTGAGGAGATGAGGCTATTTGAGAATTCCCTTTCTTCAACTATGATCCTTTCGGACTTCTGATGAAATTCGATTAATTGGTTAAACATTTTTGCAAACGCACCTACTTCGTCGTTTTTAGCTATTTCTGCCCGGGCATCTCGATTCCCTCCTGTTAGCTTCCTTGTGGTCTCAAACAGCTTTTTGATAGGATGCGTCAGCTTTAATGAAAACAGGATTGCCAGAGGTACTACGAGCAAAATCAACGCTGTGAAGATACCTGTTGTCAACCAGATCAACCGGTTTCGCATTTGATATACTTCTGATTTCTTCTGCTCAACAACAACCCCCCATCTTAGAGGAGTGACCCTCTGGTACGCAGACAGCAGCGCTTTGCCGCTGACATCTTTGTGGGGGGAAAGGTGAGGCTTGAAGTCCCTTGAACGGTCATCCAGCATCAGTTTCACTTCAGGATGAAATGTCATGTCTGTGCCGGCTAAAACCAGACTTCTGTCGGTATGGCCAATAAGCTGACCGGACTTATTCACGACAAATGCATAGCCTGTTTTGCCTACGCCAATGCGTTTAAGTATGTTTTGGATATCTTCCAGACGGATTTCAAAAAACATGACTCCGGCGGATTGTGTCTGCCATGGGGCCATAATAAAAATGGAGGCAATGACAAGATACTCTCCGAACATATTCCTTTTTGTGCCGTGCCAGACAAGCCCCTTGTCCCTCGGGTGTGACACAGGACTTTGAGTATCGACCTCAAAGTCGGCTGCTGTGATCATTCTGTCATGCGAAAACAGGACTCTGTCCTTTCCCTCGTTATCTGTTACCCATATTGTCTGGATATCGCGATGGCTGGAGGTAAAGGCCGAAAGCAAGCGAATATTGTCTTTACTGAAAACATCTTTCTGGTCGATATGGCTCGCAATGAACTCCATATCTTTTGTTAAATCGATAATGTAATTGTCTATCAGGTTGGTTATATCACTGACTGTTGTAACCAGTGAATCTTCAGCCTTCTTTTTGGCATCCTTTCCCACAAAATATCCGGCTGCGCCTCCGATCAGAAGGATGGGTATAAGGCTGATTATCAACAGCAGGACCAATGTTCTGGTCAGGATTCTGTTGCGCCAGGGGATCTTGATGTCTTGTGCGCTCTGTTTTTGGTTTTGATTTGTCATCGGTAATATCCTGCTGCCTGATGCAATATCTCTTCAGGCAATTTAACGCCGATTGCTTCAGCGGTTTTCATGTTTACATAGAGCTTGTATCTGCGCGGGGGTTCAACAGGGATTTCTGCGGGCGAATGGCCTTTCAGGATTTTATCAACATGGCGTGCTGCCTGACGGGCGATCTCCTTCAGACCTCCTCCGTAGCTTGCGAGAATTCCTGTCTTTACCTGTGTTTGGTCAATTCCAATGGTCGGGATTTTCTTCCTCAGGGCCATGGCCGCGATTTTGTCTAACCGCGAAAATATCATGAAGTCCGGATTCAGGACCAGGGCATCGGCGGTTCCTGATGCCACCCTGGCAATTGCTTCGTCCACTTCCTCGTGTTTATAAACAAGATAGACTTCCAGTTCCAGACCGAGCCTGAATGCCGCCTTTTTCGTCTCCCCAAGGGACAATTTAGAGACGCGATTGTCAGGATTGCAAATGACTGCGACCCGCTTGATATCCGGAACCATTTCCTTCAGGAGTTCCAGGCGTTTCCCGGACATGGGGCCTGTCATATTGCTCACTCCGGTATAGTTGGCGCCCGGCCTTGTAAGGCTCTTTACCACGCCGAATTCTACAGGGTACATGGACTCCAGAAAGACCACAGGGAGGTCGGTAGCCGTTTTCCTGACGGCATTGATGGCGGGTATGATGGAGGGGCATATAACGTCTGGACTGCTGTCTACGATCTTCCGGGCTAAAAGCGGGAGTTTGGCGGTATCCCCTTCGGCGTTGTAAATGATATACTCTACATCGGTTCCTTCACGATAGCCTAATTCCAGCATCCCTTGTTTAAGCCCTTCAGCCGACAGAGGCAGATACATGTCTGAGACCAGAAGGATAGCCACCTTATACGGCTTTTCAGTCTTCTTAGCTTCGCTGTCTCTTTCAGCTTGTTCGCATGCGGAAAGATTTGTAATGATAAACGCAGCAGATATTATCAGTGCAATTTTCCATGACCTCATGATGCCTCCTATATTTCGCGATCTACCTTGCCAACTTCCTCCCCCCCAAACCTCACCACAAATCTACTCCCCTTTCCCTCCTCGCTCTCCACCAGAATATTCGCCCCGTTTGCCTTGGCCAGACTTTTTGAGACTGAGAGCCCCAAGCCTATTCCTCTCGTTTTGGTGGTAAAGAGGGGCTCGAATATCTTATCCAGATCGTTTTTGGGGATACCTCGGCCCTCGTCGGCAAAGACGGCTTCTGTGGCGCCATCTATCACCCTTGTGGATATCTTGAGGGTTCCGCCTTTTTCCATGGCCTGCCCGGCATTTTCAATCAGGTTGAGAAATACCTGGCTTACCTGAAGCGGATCGATGGAGACGGGGGGTATATTGTCAGCAAAATTTTTGGTCACTGTGATACGTTCCATCTTCAAGGATCTGGATAGTGTATCCGTGATTAGTTGATTGATATCTACCTCCCGGCGTTCCGGCTCCTTGATACGCGCGAAATCCAAAAGGTCGGAGATGATCTTGGCGGCGATATTTGTCTCTTTGTTGATTATATCGATATTCTCTTTGACAGCATCATTTTTAAAGGTATCTATCTTCATATTGAGAAAGTAGCCGGCATTCTTTATTATCCCGAGGGGATTGCGAAGCTCATGGCCGACGCTGCCCGCCAATTGTCCCAGAGCGGCAAGCCTTTCATTGCGAACCAGCGCTTTTTGCGTCTCTTTCAGTTCCCTTGTTCTTTCTTCAACTTTTTGCTCTAAATTACTTCGAGCCTCTTCCAGGGCAGCGGTATATTGCCTTAGCTGTTCCTCACGCTGTTCGCGATCTGTGATATCGCGCAAAAACTCCACGACCATTCGTGGACGACCGTCTTCATGCCAAGCTGCCACACTGGCTGTGCACCAGTATATTTTTTGATTCCCATCTGCCCGGACAATTTTTACTTCATGGTGGTGAGTTTTTCCATCTTCAAAACAGCTTTTCGCCGCACAGCTTTCGCAAGCTTTGTTACGTCCCTTGTAGGCGGCATAACATTTCTTGCCTACTATGTCCGGCCCAAACAGACCCTTTGCGACATCGTTGGTCCACACAATATTAAATTTCTCATCCACCATGCTCATATGATCCGTTACAGAACTGACAATCCCTGCAAGTTTCTCCTCGCTCTTCTTCAGCGCCATTGCCCCACTTACGAGCTGCTTCAGATATTTGGCCTCTGTTTCAAGCTCGGCTTTCTTCTTTTGGACTCTGAAAAAAGCGACTCCTCCGGCTCCGAACAGCAATATAACAATCCCTGCAAGCCCAAATGTGTTCCTTGCGTGTTTGTGAAGCGGACCTGTGAGTTCAGAATACGGTATATTGACGGTAATCGACCAGGTTCTGTTTCCTATGCGAATAGGGGAATAGCTTGTTATTCTCTTTATGAGTTTATTAGCGCTTTCTTTTTTCGCTTTCATGGGGCAATAGACAATAGCGCTCCCCTCTTTGCCTTTGGAGCGTTCTTCTGCCATTTTGTGTACGCCGGACCAATCAAGATCAGGAAAGGCCTTTCTTTCCCGCCTTGATCGGCAGAACAAAACGTTCAGAGATAGTATCGATTTGAATCATCCATCGAACTATTCCCGCAAATTCACTTTTATAGAATACCGGCTCTGAGATAGAGATGGCGGGTTTCCCCAAGTTGTTATAAAATACCTCACTGACATTAGGCTTAAGTTCTCTCAGCACAGAAGTCACACCTGGTTTATCCGTTTTATCTATTCCAGGTCTGTTTTTTATAAAAGGGTGCCTATGAAGCATAATGCCGTTAGCGTCCAATGCGGTAAGGGCATCTATTTCATTTTGGTGAACTTCATAAAAATCCTTGAGCGGACAATATCCACTGTCAGGCTTGTCATGCAGGATCTTTCTGTAGAGTTCTTCTTGATGAAACGGGTTTCTTGCAAGGAGATTTAGATCTTTTGAATACTCAGCGATAAATTCTTCCAGGTTCTTTGCGGTAGATTTTGCAATTGTCAACAACTGCTGCTGCGTTTGCGAAACAAGGGTTGCTTCAAAATTCTTTTGAAATAAGTAAGTTATGTATATAGTGGTGATGATGACCGACAAAGCCGCCACGCAGGCTATTAGTGTGCTTGTGGATAGTCCTTTTTTCATAAATCCTTACCCGTTAAAGTTTGAAGTGCCTAAAGTTTGAAGTTTAAAGTTGAGGCGTGCGCCTTCGGCGCAGTCAATCTATAAAAATTGGCAGTATACCTTAACTTTAGGCACTTATTTTCCCTTATCCAAAACCTCCCGCACCTTCTTTAGTATATCTTTTAACTGATACGGCTTTCCAATATAGTCTTTAGCGCCGGAGTCCAGAAGTTCTTTGACCTTTCCGGTGGCGGCATAACCGGTGGCGATTACAATCCTTACGTCCGGGTCAATCCTGAGAAGTTCCTTTAGGCACTTGTGGCCGCCCATTCCGGGCATGCCTATATCGAGAGTTACCAGGTCGATTCGATCTTTTTGCGCTTTGTATAACTCAATAGCCTTCTCCCCGGTCTCAGCCGCGACAGTGGTATAACCATATTCGCCCAACATATCTTGCCCAAGGTTGAGCAATATCTCATCATCATCTACCATGAGGATAGTTTCACTTCCCCCGACAATTTCTTCTTTTTTGCTCTCGGCTTTTTGCTCCCTGCTTTCTGCTTCCAGCGCCGGAAAATAGATTCTAAAGGTGGTGCCCTGGCCATGTTTACTGTAACATGTGATATGGCCGCCATGGTTTTTTACAATGCCATAGACCATGGACAGGCCCAATCCGGTGCCTTTACCCCTTTCCTTGGTAGTAAAGAATGGTTCAAAGATATGTTTCACAGTCTCTTGATCCATGCCGAAGCCGGTATCTGAAACGCTCAACAGTGCATAGTTGCCAGGTTTGATCTCAAATGCTTTACAGTATTGTTCGTCAAGCGTAATATTTTCTGTTTGAAAGATCAGTTTGCCGCCGTCAGGCATGGCATCCTTGGCGTTGACCCCGAGATTCATCATTATCTGCTCAAGTTGTGACGGGTCTGCATTGGTTATTCTCAGATCGCCCGCAAGGTTTGTTTCTATACTGATCATCTTGGGAATGGTTCTTTTAAGTAATTTAGAGACTTGTAAAACCTCATGATTAAGATCGACCGGCCGTAGCTTGCTTTCTATCTTACGGCTGAATGTCAGAAGCTGTTTTGTGAGTTCAGCGGCTCTTTGGATTGAGTGCCCAATCGCTTTCAACATATTGTAGTCACGGTTGTTTGTATCTTTTTTTAACATCAGGAGCTGGGAATAGCCGGAAATGGCCTGAAGAATGTTGTTAAGGTCATGGGCGATGCCGCCTGCAAGTGTTCCAACTGCCTCCATCTTCTGGGCTTGAAGTAGTTGAGCCTCCAGTTTCTTGCGTTCGCTTATGTCCAGGAAAGTTTCCAAAAGACATGTCTCGCCTTTTATCTTGATCGGCACCACACTCTTTAAAACAGGTATCGTGTCACCCTGTGCGTTAAGGGCTGATCGCTCAGAATTGTTAATTTCTTCTCCTCTATCAAAAATGGGACACTCATTTTTTTCTGTCGAGCATATAAATTCATGACAGACTTTTCCGAGCACATCCTTTTTTGATCGACCGAGAATATCAAGCGCGGCACGATTTATTTCAATAACCTTTTTTTTGCTGTTCACCAGCATGATGCCAAAAGGCGTATTTTGAAACAAAGTGTCAGAGAACTCTTTTTCCTCCCGCAATTCCTCCTCGTTTCGCTTTCGCTCTATTTGTAATTTTTGTTTCTCCAGTGCTCTCGCAATAATGGCCAGTAAATAATCCATGTCGATAGGTTTGGTCACATAGCTGAAGGCCGCGTCATGCATTGCCTGAACTGCTGTGTCGATTGAGGCATGACCGGTGATGATCACAGCCTCGGTATCCGGCGATAATTCCTTGATCTTTTCCAGAACATCGAGACCAGGCATGTCAGGTAGTTTCAGATCTATCAGGGCAAGGTTGACGAATCCGTCCTGGACAGCCTTGATGGCATCCTTGCCATTGCTGACGGAAGAGGGGAGATACCCTTTTTCCTTCAGGATATGGGTCAGTGTCTGACATGTCCCAGGGTCGTCATCTATAATTAGGATAGTAGCTAAGTCTTGTATTATGGATTTTTTGGACTCCTCTATCATATTTACTATGCCTCGTTACATTATAAGTTTGAAGTTTAAAGTTTGAAATGCCTAAAGTTAAGGTGTTCTGCCATTTGAGAAGTTTGAAGTGCCTAAAGTTAAGGAATGTTGCCATTTTCTATAGATTGACTGCGCCGAAAGGCGCATTCCTTAACTTCAAACTTTAGGCACTTTAAACTTCAAACTTTTCCTCACCCTCCCAGTATCCCATGTAACTTTTTTCTTTCTATATCTTTCAATAATCTCAGAAGCTTGTCTATATCCAGTGGCTTGTAAAAGCAGTTGCAAGCGCCCTTTTTGAGAGATTCTTGAACCAATCCCGCCATCTCCTGCCGGTAAGCTGTTATGAGCGCTACGATTACCTTGGGGTCAACTTTTTTTATGGCGATCAGGGCATCCAGGCCGGTTGTTCCGTTTAACTTCATGTCCAGAAATATGACGTAGTATTTAGATCCTAACATAAGGTTGATGGCTTCATCGACTTCGGTGGCAAAGGTGATATTATAACCCTTGCTATTAAGCAGGTTTTGAAGTGACTTGCAAAAATCGACATCATCGTCTAAAATCAATATCGACTTATGAGCAATAATTTCATCAATAAAGACGATTAATTTGTCCAGGTTCAAGGGCTTGGGAAAAACAGCCAGCGCTCCCTCTCTCTTTGCTTCTTCGACCAGTTCGGGCAGGGTGTAAGCCGTCATCATTATTGTTGTGGTGCCTGGGGACAATTTGTTGATCTTTTTTAATAGCTCCACGCCATTCATGCCCTGCATCCTGATGTCTGTTAAGACAAAATCAAATGATTTTTCTTTAAGCCGCGATAGAGCGCTGAGGCCGTCTTTGGCTGTTTCTACTTCATAGCCTTTTTCCGTGAGGATATAGTTCAGGGTTTGTGTCATCCCGTCATCGTCATCAACTATCAGGATACTGAACGGGTTTGCTGGATTCTGTGTCATGTTTTCCTTTCTCTCATGCCGTATAAGAAATTTCAAGTGCCCAAAGTACACTAATAAGTTTAAAGTGCCTAAAGTTAAGGTATGCTGCCATTTGAGAAGTTTGAAGTTCAAAGTTTAAAGTGCCTAAAGTTAAGGTATTCTGCCAATTTCTATAATTGCCTGCGCTGAAAGCGCACTCCTTAACTTCAAACTTTAGGCACTTGAATTGCTTTAGGCACTTCAAACTTTAAATTTTTTTACGCTTTATTCCTCCAGAATTTCTCTTATTATCCCGGACAGATTCTTTACGTCAAACGGCTTCTGGATAAATCCATTGCATCCGTGTTCCAATATCTCAGTTGATCGCCCATCAATGCTGTAGCCGCTGCAAAGAAGGACTTTTATGTCCGGATTGATCTGTTTCATTAGATCATAGACTTTGCCGCCGCCTATATCAGGCATGATCATATCCAGGATAACCATGTCAATTTTCTTTTGGTTGGTTTTATAGATGTTCACTGCCTCATGGCCGCTTTTGGCTTTGAGTACGGTGTAACCCAACGTATTCAAGATCTTCGCGCCTGTTTTTAATACCGGTGCTTCATCGTCTACCAAAAGTATTGTTTCTGTGCCCTTGAGCACCTGATCAGCAATTTTTGCAGGTTTCGCAACTTCCTTTTCAGATACGGGGAAGTAGATCTTAAAGGTAGTCCCACGGTCTTGCTCAGACTCTACTTTAATATATCCTTTGTGGGCTTTGATGATGCCGTAAACAGAAGCCAACCCCAGACCTGTCCCCCGTCCCATCTTCCGGGTAGTAAAGAACGGGTCAAAGATTCGTTCCAGCGTCTCCTTATCCATGCCTACACCGGTATCTGTAACAGAGAGTAGCACATGGTTGGCCGGCTCAATACTAAAATGCTTGCCCTGAGTGTCTTCATTGGCGATAACACGTGTTTTTAGATATAGATCTCCGCCGGACGGCATCGCATAGGCGGCATTTACATAGAGATTCATCAAAACCTGCTCGATCTGTCCTCTGTCCGCTTCAATTGGAGACAAGTTCTTTTGGAGCTTTCGATGGAGGGTAATCTCTTTTTTTGCCCTGCCAAATGTGGTAGAGCTTTCTCGAACCACCTCATTTAAATTAATTGGCTTTATTTCATATTTTCCACTTCTTGCAAAACCAAGAAGCTGTTTTGTAAGGTTAGCGCCTGCTTTGACTCGATTCTCAATTTCCTTTGCTAATTCATAATGAGGATTTGCGGGATCAATATCCATAGATATCAACTGCGCATCACCCAGAATAACCGTCAATATGTTGTTGAAATCGTGCGCGATCCCTCCGGCCAGGGTGCCGATGGCCTCCATCTTTTGGGCCTTAAAGAACTGGGCCTCTAATTTCTTGCGTTCCGTGATATCGCGTGAAATTTCCAATACCGTCTTTGGTCGGCCATCTTCATAGCGTGCAGCCACGCTTGTTGTACACCAGAAGGTCATTTGACTCCCATCGGCTGCTGTAGCTTCGATTTCATGATGATGAGTCTTGCCATCTTTGAAACAGTTTTCTACCGCGCACAGTTCGCAAACCTTGCTGTGCCCGTGGTATGCGGCATAGCATTTCTTCCCAACCAGATCGGATCCGAATAAACTCTTTGCGATATTATTGGCCCATAAAATATTGTATTTCTTGTCTATCATGCTCATGTGGTCTGTCACAGAACCGAGAATCCCAGCGAGTTTCTCTTCACTTTCACGTAAAGCATCTTGCGCTTGTTTTCGTTCTGTACGCAGTGTCTGCTTTTCCAGAGCCCTGGCAATAATGGACAGCAGATGATCCATATCGATAGGTTTGGTCACATAGCTGAAGGCATCATGCATTGCCTGAACAGCTGTATCGACTGAAGCATGACCGGTGATGATCACAGCCTCGGTATCCGGAGACAATTCCTTGATTTTTTCCAGGACATCGAGACCAGGCATGTCAGGTAGTTTCAGATCTATCAGGGCAAGGTTGACGAATCCGTCTTGGACAGCCTTAATCGCATCTTTGCCATTATTAACGCAAGCAGGTAGATACCCTTTTCCCTTCAGGATATGGTTCAAGGTCTGACATGTCCCAGGGTCATCATCTATGATCAGGATAGTGGCTGAGCCTTGTATTGTGGATTTTTTGGGTTCCTCTATCATATTTTACTATGCCTCGTTATAGTATAAATTTAAACTTCTTTCTCCCTAAATCTAACCACAAATTTGCTCCCTTTTCCTTCCTCGCTCTTCACCAAAATACTCGCCCTGTTTGCTTTGGCAAGGCTCTTTGATACTGCAAGTCCCAGACCTATCCCTTTTACCTTTGTAGTAAAAAGGGGCTCGAATATTTTCTCAAGGTTCTTTTCGGATATACCGCATCCATCATCATCAAATATGACCTCTGTAGCATCGTCTATTAGCCTTGTGGATATTTTGAGTGTTCCGCCTTTTTTCATGGCCTGTACGGCATTTTCGATCAGGTTTAGAAATATCTGGCCTACCTGGATGGGATCTATGGAGAGAGGGGCAATGTCTTCGACAAAGTCCGGGTTTACTCTGATGTTTTCCGGGATTAAGGATTTGGATAATGTATCTGCGATCAGTTGATTGATGTCGGTGTTCTGGCGAATGGGCTCTTTGATCCGCGCGAAATCCAATAAATCGGTAATGATCTTGTTAGCGGTATTTATCTCCCGGTTCATTATTTCTATGTTGTCTTTGACCGCTTCATTCTGGATGGTCTCTATCTTCATATTCAGAAAGTAGCAGGCGTTCTTTATTACTCCGAGGGGATTGCGAAGTTCATGACCGACGCTGCTTGACAACTGTCCCAGTACCATGAGTTTTTCTTTGCGGACCAGCATCTCATGGGCATCTTTGAGCTCCTGTGTTCTTTTATGAACCTTTTGTTCTAAATTGTTTCGTGCTTCTTCTAAAGCCTCGGCGTATTTTTTTAGCTTTTCTTCTGCCCGTTTATGCTCCGTGATGTCCCGGAATATTTCTAACTTCGATATGCTGCCGTCAGCATTCTTCATGGGTGTATCAATGAGATCGTATGTTCTCTGATTTTTAGAGGAATACCATTCCCAACGGACGGTTTTACCCGCAAAAACTTCTTGGTTTTTGCACCACGGGCAGATCTCTGTCCGATCGTGAAAATACGCATAGCATTTTATTCCTTCGAACGGGCCAAAGTCATTCTTAAGCACTGGATTTACATATTCAATGTCATATTGCTGGTTGACGATATAGATTCCGTCCTCCATGGAGTTCAGAATGTTGATTAGTTTGTTCCTTTCGAAACGCACCGTTTCCTCGGCATGTCTTTTGTCAACAATCATCCGGTTGAAGGAGTCCGTTAGTTCGGCTATTTCCCGGCCTCCGCCGAAGTATTTAACCTCTTTTTCGGTCTCCCCCTTACCAAACGATCGAAGTGAATCCGACAGGAGACTCAGTGGCCGGGTGATGCGACGGCTCATAAGGACGGCTATCAGGAAACCGAGCAACATAATAGCGACAGCAACACCTGAGATTCGTAGTATCATAACGGAAGCAAACTGGTCGTACTCCTTCATGCCGATGTGGAGATGTGCCCGCATGCCCGGTATGAGGGGATAGTAGATATCTAAAATTTTTACGCCTCTTATGAAATATCTTTTAATGCCACCAGTTGCGATTTTTTCCGCAGACTTATGTTCAAGAAATGCTCTTGGCAATCCCCCTTTAAAGGTATGGGCAGAAACCTGACCGTCAAAGTCAACAACATAGACGTATTCCACATCTTTCATACGTTCGAGAAAGAATTCCAGCGCCTCACTGACTGCGACAACTTCTTTATTGATAACACTATGGGTGATATGTTCCGCCATGGTCGCCCCGATTAACATGGCCTGTTTTTCGAGTCTTTCAACCGTTGCCTTATGCATGGTTTGGGATACTAAGAATGCGGACAGAGATCCGGTGGCCAGGATAAGGAAGATGACCAATAGCGCTAACTTGACATGCAGCTTCATTGTATTGCCCCCTCCTTTCCCTGGCGGAGCAGATCGAATTTTCGCATCCAGTTTCGGAGTTCGGCGTAATCTTCGTCTTTTGCCTCACAAAAACCTGTGGCCATCTCTGTTCTTTCCCAGTGATAAAGCCCGGCGGCATGACGTCCCTTTGGATCAAAGTCAAGGAGAGCCTGTTTGATTTTGGTTAGTTTTTCGGCAGGCACGTTCTTGTTTGCTGAGATACCGCTGGAAGGATAATACTTGGAGATTTTGATAATGCGGATCAGACCGTCGGCCTCTATGTTTTTGCCCATTACGTCCTGCATACCTCCGGCATCGAAACGGCCTGATGTTACGGCATTGGCGCAGTTGCGATGAGATCCGGTATATTCATAGGCGGCTAAGTCGCCAAGTGTAAGTCCTGATTCGGCCAACATGATTCTCGGGATTATGTGGCTCTGGGTGGATGTGACGCTGCCGAAAGCAAACCGTTTACCGCGAAGGTCTTCGATCTTTTTTATGCGGCTTTTTGGGGTTGTGAAGATGACGGACTGATACCCTGTCTTCCCCTCAACGTTCAGCCCGCGGACTAAAGGAACAACTTCATACCGTGTTTGTGCCTCTATGTAGCTTCCCGCACCGATTGCCGCCAACTGGATTACGCCCTGTCCCAGATTGTCCACAATGTTGCTGCCCTTGGTGGTGAAGCGCAGATCGAATTTGTAGCCGGTCGCATCTTCGAGATAACGCAGGAACGGCAGATACTGCCTGGCATCTTCCTGTGGAGAGGCGCGCAGGTCAAATCCGAATTTGAGGATATCCATGTTTTCTGCTGCGGCATGTTTTTGAATCTCAGCCTCAGTTGCTATGTCCTTCAGGTCGATCTCTTTCCGCTCAGGGCCATAATCGCAGCCGAAAAACATCAGGGCGTTTATGACGATAATTGCCGGCAGCCACATTATCTTATGCTGTGCACGAAACATGCTTAGACCTCCTGCTGCGATAAAGAGCAAAAGTGGGGGGGGTGTTCAGAGTTTTTATAAGATCATCATTTAAAAATTTGTAACAGTTACTGATTGTCTTAAGTACTTACTCAAAATAATTTATCATATGTTAGTGTGTCTGTCAAAAAAAAGATGGAATTTATGGTGGATTCGTAAAAAGTCGAAATATGCAAAATTTTGTCATTTCTGTAAAAACAGGCATTCAGTAATTACAAATAGTTATCTTTGTGGTCTCTGTGTGCTCTGTGGTAAATTGTGCTTTTTACGAGCTCTTATTTTACCTTCCTTAAAATCGCTGTAATATCTTTTCCAAACTCATTTTTCTGCCAGTTTTTCATTCCTTTCATTTTTTTAAGATCGTTTGTGTCAAGGGGGTTTTGTACGGCAATAGTATTCATCAGAGCTTTGTTTAATAATAATGCAGGATCTATTTCAAGCGCCTTAGCCTTTTTATCTCTCCAGGCCTTGAGTGCGACTGTTCTTTCAATAACTTCAGGTTTTATCACAGGAGCCTTTCCGCGGGGATATACAGGCAGGTCTTTTTCCGGCATTTCCAAAGCGCTGTTTATTGTTTTCATCAGGGCATTGCCATGCATGTCAATCTGTCTTGCGCTTAATGCTTTTATCCTTTCTAATTCTTTTAAATTAACAGGCTGTTTAATTGCAATTTTCATCATTGATGCGTTGCTGAATATTTTAAACAGGGGCCTGTCTTTCTTTTTTGCAATTTTCCGGCGAAACTGAAGAAGAGATTCGAGAACAGCAAGGCATCTCCGGTTTAACCGCCCTGCTCCCTTAAACTTCAAATATAATGGATTGCTGTTTAATGCGGGAGGTCTCACTTTACTTAAAATCGCGCATTCTTCATATACCCAGGAAAGACGTCCTTTTTCAGCAAGCTCTTTTTCGAGGATTTTTGCCAGGGGAAAAAGATAAATCGCATCGCCGGCAGCATATTCTATCATTTCATCCGGCAAAGGCCTTTTTGACCAGTCTTTTTTCTGAAATCTTTTATCAAGCTTTATATTAAATCTTTGCTGAACAACCGCGTCAAGACCGGTTCCATTAATGCCAAGGAACATGCATGCAAGCTGGGTATCAAGCAGATTGTTTATTTTTATGCGAAAATCCCTGTATAGAGAGCGAACATCATAATCTGCTCCGTGAAATATTTTTTTTATATCACGATTTGCAAAAAATGGTTTAAGCGAAGAAAGGTCTTTGATCTGCAAAGTATCTATGATCACATTTAGCCTTTTTGTTGCTATTTGAACAAGACATACTTTTTCCTTAAAATGAAACATGGAATCTGCTTCCAGATCAACAGCAGCAATTTTTTCCTTTTCCAGTGATCTGGCAAAATCTTCCAATCCGGATATTGTATCTACTATCTGATAGTTCAGCTTACCGTTTACTTCCATTTTTTATCCTTGACCTGCGTGGCTGATTCCCATAAATGTTTGTTTGTCACGAAAGTACGAAAATTTAACTTTCAAATAACTTAACTAATTATAGCTTTTTAAAAGCGAGTATATATTATGACAAACATAACATTTCCTGACGGCAATATAAAGAGTTTTGAAAATATTCCTTCCGGTTTCGACGTAGCAATGGGCATTTCAGATGATTTTGCAAGAAACTGCGTTGCCATGGAGATTGACTCTGTGCTCGTCGACATGGACACAAAGATTACAAAAGATTCGCTTGTAAGATTTATTACAAAGAGGGAGCCGGAAGCGCTGGACATTCTTCGTCACAGCGCCGCGCATGTTATGGCTCAGGCGATTTTACATGTTTTTCCAAGAGCAAAGCTTACAATAGGGCCTGTTGTGGAAAACGGTTTCTATTACGATATTGACATGGAGCCGGTTTCTGAAGAGGACTTTCCGAAAATTGAAGCTGAGATGAAAAAAATCATAAAGGCAAAGATTCCATTTAAAAGAAAAGAAGTATCAAAATCTGAAGCAATGGATTTGTATGTAAACGAGCCTTATAAACTGGAAATGATTTCAGAGCTGAAAGATGAAACAATATCTCTCTATGAACAGGGAGATTTTACAGATTTGTGCCGCGGTCCGCATATCCCCCACACAGGATTTGTCAAAGCAGTAAAGCTTATGAAGGTTTCAGGAGCCTACTGGCGTGCGGATCAAACAAAACAGCAACTTCAGAGAATTTACGGCGCAGCCTTTTTTAACAAGAAGGAGTTGAAAGCATATCTGAATTTTCTGGAAGAAGCAAAAAAGAGGAACCATCGAAAAATCGGCCTGGCAATGGATCTTTTCAGCTTTCATGACGAAGCTCCTGGAATGCCTTTTTTTCACCCAAAGGGGCTTGCTATATGGAGAACTCTGATAGATTACTGGCGCTCAGAACACAAAACCGCAGGTTATGTTGAGATAAAGACACCTGTTATGCTTGCCCGCAGCCTATGGGAAAAAAGCGGCCACTGGGAAAATTACCGCGAAAACATGTATACATCCATAGTTGATGAAACGGAATATGCCATTAAACCAATGAACTGCCCTGGCGGTATGCTTTTTTACGGCGCAAAGCCCCACTCATACAAAGATTTGCCGATCCGCGCCGCTGAAATAGGGCTTGTACACCGGCACGAATTGAGCGGTGTTTTATCAGGCCTGTTTAGGGTCAGGGCTTTTCATCAGGATGATGCGCACATCTTTATGACACCTGACCAGATTGAAGATGAAATCCTGGGTGTGTTCAGGCTGATAGAACGTATCTACAGTACTTTCGGACTTGGTTTTAATCTGGAGCTTTCAACACGTCCTGAAAAATCTATAGGCACGGATAAACAATGGGAGGTTGCAACAGAAGGCTTAAAGTCTGCGCTCAAGATTTACGGCAAGGACTATAAAATTAATGAAGGTGACGGCGCTTTTTACGGGCCAAAGATAGATATTCATATTAAGGACGCGCTTGGACGCACCTGGCAGTGCGGAACCATACAATTAGATATGGCGCTGCCTGAAAGATTCGACCTGTCGTATATTGCAAAGGATAATGAAAAACACCGCCCTTTGATGATTCACAGGGTAATTTTTGGCTCTATTGAACGGTTTTTCGGCATTTTGATTGAACATTTTGCGGGTAAATTTCCTTTATGGATGACGCCGGTGCAGGTAATTATACTGCCGATAAACGATGACCTTATTCCTTATGCGAATGAAGTAATGACAACTCTTGTAAAAGCAGGACTGCGCGCAGAATTAGACAGCAGAACGGAAAGCCTGAATAAAAAGGTACGTGAGGCCCAGCTGAACCATATCCCCCTTATACTGACTATTGGGAAAAAGGAAAAAGAATCAGGAGCCCTTTCCGTTAGAACATTAGATGGTAATGTCAAATATGGTATTGCTATGGAGGAGTTTCTAAAAAGAGTGCTTGAGCATATAAATAAAAGAAAGCCGGAACTGGAAGTTGTCTGGTCGTGACAGAAAGATATAAGAATTTTTTGTTTTACTGGTTTCCAATAATAATTTTTTGTCTCATTATTTTCATCCAGTCCTCTTATCCATCCCCTGAAACAGCGCCTGATCTGCCTTATTTTGACAAGCTTCTCCATTTTTTTGCCTACGCAGTTCTGGGAGCCCTGTTTTTAAGAGCTTTTAAAACCACACAATTTAAAAACAATATTAACATTGTAATTATACTCAGCATACTTGCATCATCTTTTTATGGAATAAGCGATGAACTGCACCAGTATTTTGTTCCATGCAGGGATGCGGATATAATGGATGCTTTGGCGGATATACTCGGCAGTATTTGCGGGGTTTATCTGTTTGGCATTCTTTCTAAAGCGAGAGTCCAATAATTCTTTTAATTAAACCTCGGGCTATGCCATAGCGACCCTAAAAGGTTTATGATAAGAGAATATTGAACGACAGAGTAAAGTGTTTTTGAACGTCGAACTTTGATGGCCTCGTAAAAAGTCCATTTTGTTCACTTCATGACCATTTTGGGCGCAATTGAGATGTTCATCTAAAATGCAAGAACTCGGCCTAACGGCCTCAAACAGCTTGCATTTCTTAACGATGAACATCTTAATTGCTTTTTTCCCAAAATGCTCAAAGTCGTTCACAAAAGACTTTTTACGAAGCCATCAAGAATTATATATTTAAATTATGAAATTACATCCAAAGAAAGTGCGGGCGCTGGGTCTTTGTTCCGGTGGCCTTGACAGTGTTTTATCTGCGCTGGTTTTGCGCAGGCAGGGAATAGATGTTGAATGGATAACCTTTGAAACGCCGTTTTTTTCCTCTGCAAGGGCGCTTAAGGCCGCTCACATTGCCGGAATACACATTTCCGTAAAAAATATCACAAAGCAATACCTTGTGATGCTCAAGAATCCTCCGTGCGGATACGGAAAGCATATGAATCCGTGTATGGATTGCCATGCCTTGATGTTCAGGATTGCAGGCGCAATAATGAAAGAAAATGGATTTGATTTTCTTTTCAGCGGCGAGGTGCTCGGGCAGCGTCCCATGTCCCAGACAAAACCGTCTCTTCGTTATGTGGAGAAACAATCAGGTTATGACGGCTATATACTGCGTCCTTTAAGCGCAGCGAGGCTTCCTGAAACAATACCTGAAAAAGAAGGGCTGGTAAACAGAGACCTGTTGCTTGACATAACCGGAAGGTCGCGCAAGCCGCAAATAAAACTAGCCGGAGAATTTGGCCTTGAAGATTATTCTTCCCCCGGGGGCGGTTGCCTTCTTACCGACAAAGGCTATTCAGATCGACTCAGAGATCTTTTTGATCATCAGGATATTTGCAGTGAAGATGAGCTTTATCTGCTTAAATATGGCCGCCATCTGCGTTTGGATAAAAGCACAAAAATTATTGTGGGCCGCACAAAGAAGGATAATGAAAAAATAAAAAGATATTACAACCCTGCCATGGATATTCTTATTAAACTAAAGGATCTTCCTGGGCCTACTGTTGTTATGCCGAGGGGAGGTTCAAAAAATGTTGTTGCCCTGGCAGCATCAATTTGCGCAAGATACAGCAAGGCTCCAACCGATACACAGGTCGAAGCGCTGATTATTAAACAGCACCAGACAGAAATCATTACGGTGTCCGTAAAAAATCCGGCAGAAATCAGGAGTTGTTTGATATAGCTGCTCTAAGCTGACCGCACGCAGCCGAGATATCCTGGCCTTTGCTATGGCGGATAATAACCGTGTAATTATTGCTCATCAGGATTTCTCTGAAATCATTAATTATAGATTCTGCCGGTCGCTTGAACGAGCAGCCTTCATGTTCATTGAACGGTATCAGGTTGATCTTTGCCTTTAACGGCCTTAGTAGTTTTGCAAGGCGGGTTGCATCTTCAGGAGAGTCGTTAATTCCTTTTATAAGAATATATTCAAATGTGATTTTGCGGCGGGGCTGCAACTGATATCCGCGGCATGCGTCAAGCAGTTTTTCAATGGGATGCTTCCGGTTTATCGGCATCAGCATACTGCGGGTTTTATTGTCCGTTGCGTTTAGTGATATCGCCAGATTAGCCTTTGTATCACAGCCAAGGCTGGGCAGCTTCGATACGATTCCGGCAGTGGAGACAGTAACCTTCCGGCTTGCAAAGGCAAGCCCCCACTGGTTGTCTGTAATAGTGTTTAAGGCGCTGATTACATTGCGGTAATTTGCCAGTGGCTCACCCATTCCCATAAATACGATATTTGTAAGATGATCAGGATCGATTTGATCATTTAGTATATCGCGTATCTGGGCGACAATTTCACCTTTTGTTAGATTTCGCGTAAAACCCTGTTTGGCGGTGAGGCAAAATTTGCACCCCTGAGCGCAACCCACCTGGCTGGATATGCAGAGGGTATAACGATTTTTTTCCGGGATCAGGACACTCTCTATAAATTGGCCGTCTTCCAGTTTAAAGAGATATTTTTTTGTGCCATCCTGTGAAATTTCAGTGCGGGTTATTTCAAGGCGTTTTATGGTAAAATTAAGGGAAAGTTGTTTTCTGATTTCTCTTTTGATATCGGTCATCACGTCAAATGAGTCTGCCTGCCACTTGTAGAGCCACTTAAGGATTTGTGACGCACGATACGGCTTGATATTATGATCTTCGAGCCATGAAACTAACTGCTCAATATCAAGATCTATAATATTTGTTTTGCCTGGTGCCATCAGATGTTATGTTGAACTGTAAAGCCGCGGCTGTGGAACACAAAATATATTTCACAGCCACAGTTGTTTTTATTGGATGGGAGAAAAAGATATATTTTTTGTAACTACTCACGTAGTCAGGCTAAGTAGTTACTGCTTTTTTATCAGCATAGTGGAAGGATCAAGGCATAGTGCTGAAGAATCTGAAGTAGATGTCCCTCCCTTTAAAGACAGCACATGAATTTCTTTGCCCTTGGGCTGTAATTGAATAACTGTGTCAAACAGATCGGAAACATTCGAAAAAGGGACCGGCATACCGTCAGAAGCAGGTTCTTCGTGTCGATGTGTGCGCATGGCAAACCAGACATGCAACGACAGTTTCCTGGCAATGGCTTTCAGGTCGGAAAGCCATTTTTGAGCAGATTCATCGAAGAGGAAACCATCAATAACAACTATTTGCGGGGAGAATATATCCTGTTCAGACAGGTCGGTCATCCTTTCTTCAAGCGTTGGCACACTAAAACCTTCAGCCTTAAAAGTCATTATGAATCTATGCGGCAGCATGGCTTCCCAGAGCTGGTTTGACTGCTTTATGTTGTATTGTTTTACAAGATTATTAAAGACCTCTTTGTACCAGAGGCCGACTTTGTTTACCGGATCATCCAGGCTGACATGCAAAACATTTTTATTTCTAAGAAGGGCTCTTAAGGCAAGCTGCACCAGAAAGGCTGTTTTGCCTACACCGGCACGTGCAAGCACAGCTCCAAAACCACCTTCAGGAATTAGGTCTTCGTTGTCATATCCCATGGCTTTAAACGGGTTGTTAAGAATAATGTCTATATTTAACATAGTTAGCTCCTCTTTTTAGGCCTTACTCTTTTTTTCACTTTCTGCTTTTTTAATCAACTCTTCCGCAACTGATTGCGGCACCTGTTTGTAACTGCCTAATTCCATGGTAAATTGCGCTTTGCCCTGGGTTGATGATCTTAAGACAGTTGAAAAGCCGAACATTTCGGCTAATGGCACATTTGCTTCAATAACAGACTGGGTACCTTCGTCCTGTGAACCTACAATCATCCCTCTTCGTTGATTTAAAAGCGACATGGCGGCTCCCTGGAAATCGGTGGGAGTTTCGACAACGACTTTCATTATCGGCTCGTGAATAACCGCTTTGGCTTTGGCGTATCCTTCTAAAAAGGCTCCACGCGCAGCCGCTTGAAATGCCATTTCAGAAGAATCAACAGCATGTGATGCTCCATCATTAATAGTTACCTTTACACCGGTAACAGGAAACTCCATTTTTGGACCTTTTGCAAGGCATAGCCTGAAGCCTTTTTCACATGAGGAGATAAACTGGGTTGGAATTTTTCCTCCAACTATCTTGTTCTCAAACATAAAATCTTCCTCTGTTACAGGTTCCATGTAGCCTGCCACCCTGCCATACTGTCCGGCGCCGCCTGTTTGTTTTTTATGTATATAGTTAAATTCGGCTTTCCTTGTGATGGTTTCCCTGTAAGCCACACGGGGCCTGCCGGTTGTAACTTCTGCGTCGTATTCCCTGCGCATGCGTTCAACATATACTTCAAGGTGTAATTCTCCCATACCCTGGATGATCGTATCGTTGGTTTCATCGTCCACGTATGTTTTAAAAGTAGGGTCTTCTTTTGTAAACCGGCCCAAAGCTTTGGACATGTTAATGCGGGCCTTGTTATCATTTGGTACAATAGAAAGGGAAATCACCGGATCGGGAACAAACATGGATGTCATGCTCAGGTTGACTCCAGGAGTTGTAAAGGTGTCTCCTGAAGCGCAATCGATGCCAAACAGCGCTCCGATATATCCTGCGGGTATTTTTTTAATATCTTCCATGTTGTCCGCATGCATGCGAACAACCCTGCCAATCTTGACTTTTTTCCCGCTACGTACATTATATACAGTTGTTCCTTTGGCAATCGTACCCTGATATACGCGTATATATGTAAGCTGACCATACTGCCCCTCTTCCAGTTTAAAGGCAAGAGCAACAACAGGTTTTTGCGGATCACTTTCCAGGATAACAGACGCCTCATCGTTGTCCATATCAAGGGCCTCGTTTTCCACATCAGACGGGCATGGCAAAAGTTTTGTAACAGCGTTAAGAAGAGGCTGAACACCCTTGTTTTTATATGCTGATCCCATGAAAACCGGTGTCATTTCACGGGTAAGAGTTCCTTTTCGCACCGCATCGATAATCAGTTCTTCTGTTATTTCTTTTTCTTCGAGAATCACATCTGTAAGTTCATCTGAATACATCGAAGCCGCATCAATGAGTTCTTCCCGTCTATCCATTGATTCGGCAAGGAGATTTTCCGGAATGTCTTCAATGCGAACATTTTCTCCATTATCGCCATCAAAATAAAAAGCTTTCATGGAAACAAGGTCGATAACGCCTTCTAAATCCGCTTCAAGCCCGATAGGGATCTGCATTGCTACAGCATTGTGTCCCAGTTTTTCCTTAAGCTGGTCAATTACACGAAAAGGATTTGAACCGCTTCTGTCGCATTTGTTGATAAAAGCAATGCAAGGCACTTTATACCTTTTCATTTGCTGGTCGACGGTGATAGACTGGGATTGAACACCACCCACGGCGCATAAAACCAGTATAGCCCCATCAAGCACTCTAAGAGACCGTTCAACCTCGATTGTAAAATCAACATGGCCGGGTGTATCGATAATATTTATTTCATGGTTATTCCATTCGCAGTATGTTGCGGCAGAAGCTATTGTGATGCCGCGCTCCTTTTCAAGCTCCATAGAATCCATGGTAGCGCCGACCCCATCCTTTCCTTTAACATCGTGGATGGCATATATCCGCTTGGTGTAAAATAGAATTCTTTCAGTAAGAGTGGTTTTGCCCGAATCTATGTGAGCGCTGATTCCAATGTTTCTAAGCTTCTTTACGTCGTAACCCATAATCTTTTCTTCCTGTGATAAATAAAAAAATCCCTCATTCAGAATACCTTAATCCAGACGGGGATTTTCGATAAAATTTGAAAACGAATTATATACATAATATATTAATACGTTGTCAAGCTATTTTGTAAAAGTTCGGCCACAAAGGCACTAAGACACCAAGATTATAATATAATTCTTAATGTACAGTATATGCTGCATTTACAACTTTTTTCTTTTTTTGATAACGCTTTAAAAATAAAGTCCTTTTGTGCCTTTGTGACTTAGTGGCTGAGCTTTTATGATATTTTAAGCATATTTGCATCGAAAACCGGCCCATCCATACAAACATGTAAATATTTTCCTGATTTGTTCTTACTTTCGATAGCGCATCCTAAGCATGCTCCAATACCGCAAGCCATTATTGTTTCAATAGAAATCCGGCAGGGCACTGAATATGTCTCTGCGATCCGCGCGACAGATCTCAGCATTGCAAAAGGACCACATGCGCAAATAATATCCGGTTTTTTCTCCTTTATCCCCTTTTCAAGAAGATCGGTTACAAGCCCTTTTTCTCCTGAACTTCCATCGTTAGTAATAATTTGAACTCTTAGTTTAAGGCGGGCAAAATCATCTTTACACAGAATGTCATCCTTTGTTCTTCCACCCAAAAACAGTGTGCTGCTCGAAAGGTCGACACCTTTTTCATCAAGGGCCAAAGCCAGAAAAAGCAGCGGGGCAATACCGATTCCGCCTCCTATAATAAATATGCGGCGATAATTATCCGGCACAGAAAAGCCTGTGCCTAAAGGGCCAACAATGTCTACATAATCGCCCACCTTGTATCCGGAAAGCTTTTCAGTGCTTGCACCTACAACCTTGTAAAGGAGTTCGATGCCCTCTATTCGGTCATCTTTTTTAATCAGTCTGTGTATGGAAAAAGGGCGTCGAAGAAATGGAACAGGCTGTTCCGGCAGGCGCAACATTATAAATTGTCCTGGTTTTGCCTCCAGATATTTCCTGCCGCACTCTAAACCGATTTTGTAACACGAAGAACTAACCTTTTTGTTCCACAAAACCCGAACTTTTTCCTGAACCATATCAATCCGTTCCTGAGTATAAAGTCATTTTGCAACTATTCAGCCGCCGATTTACGCTGATCATCACTGATGTTTTTTCTTTTATTATCATATACAAATTTTATACTATTCAGGCACAGAGTGGCAGAGGCACAAAGGCGCATAGTTGGCTTGCCTGAAGTCATTGATTTTTGCCGAACCTGCAAATCTCTATATGTTTTTATTTTTCTTTGTGCCACTGTGCCTTTGCCACTCTGTGCCTGAGTGATTACTGTATTTAAACCTATCTGCGTTCATCTGTGTAAATCTGTGGCTGAACAATCACGTCATTTTAATCCAATAACAGACGCAAACCTGCCTGTAGTTCTCTTTTCACGAAAAGAAAAAAAGAGATCTGTGTTACACTTGGAGCATATTCTGCTTATATGGATATTTTCAATTAATACACCTGCGTTGCAAAGCTGATCCCGGCTTATGGACCAAAAATCAAAATGATCTAACCTGTCTTTGTATTGCCAGAATACATCTGGGATTTCATTTTTATAATTAACAAATTGCGCACAACATGGACCAAGAGAGGGGCCTATGCCCGCAATAATATTATTTGAATTGCAGCCAAAGCGCTCCATCGCATTTATTGTATGACCTATAACATTGTTTATGCTTCCGCGCCAGCCGGAATGAACATTTGCCACTACGCGTCTAACCGGATCATACATTAAAACAGATTGACAGTCGGCTGCCTGTACAACAAGATATTTATTGGGGATATCGGTAACCATGGCATCTCCGATAAGGGGAGAACCGGAAGCGCCATTAATCTTATTTGTTTTATCATTTTTTGAAAATATCAGAACAGTTGCCGCATGTACCTGTTTTAAAAAAACAAGATCTTTTCCCCCGATACATTTTGATATAATCCGCCTGTTTTTCTCCACATTTTTGTGATCGTCTCCAATATCAAAACTAATGTTCAGGCTTTGGAAAGCGTTTCTGCTGCAACCAGACTCCCTTGTAAAGATCCCATGCCGGATATTCGCAAATTTACCAATATGCGGAAACTGAAAAAATGAAATCCCTTTTTTTTGCCTTAAAATCATCCTGCTGGCTCCTTTGTGATTCTATTTTACCAGATGTGGCTGACCGCCACAAGAATCTATCAGGTTCAGGAGAAGCTTGATGAAGCCCCTGTTGAGCAACCGCCACTGCCAGAGCTGCTGATAAAGCAGGTAGAGCTTAAAAGCTTTTTTACATGCTTATCGTTGCATTTGGGACAAACCACTACTTTTCTGTCGCTGATGAAAACAAGTTTCTCAAAAGAATGGTTGCATTTTTCACATTTATATTCATATATTGGCATAAATTTTTCCCCTTAGGGTTCGCTAAAAAGATATCTTTGCAAAGGTCTCAATGTAATATACATATTAATACTGGCTTTACCGTCAAAATCAATAATAAATTATCTTGTAACCACTCAGAATGAAATCAACACTAATTATACTGCTGATTGTCGGTTTTTATTTTCTCATGCAGCTTTATATTCTTCCTAAGCTTGGCATTTCCACCTGAATGCGGAATGCCTGTCAGTTGACAGAAAAAAATAAAGAAAAAGATAAGGCCGAATAAATTGTTGTAGGTTTTGAAAAGGTCTCAAGCCTGATGAACTCGTAACAAGTCGATTTTGTTCACTTCATGACCATTTTGGGCGCAATTGAAATGTTCATCTAAAATGCAAGAACTCGGCCTGACGGCCTCAAACAGCTTGCATTTCTTGACGATGAACATCTCAATTGCTTTTTCCCCAAAATGCTCAAAGCCGTTCACAAAAGACTTTTTACGAGACCGTCAAGTCTACCTTCCTGATAAAGCAGATTAAGTTGACATTTATCTGCCCTTGTTTTAAAAAAACATTTCTATTATAAAAAATCTTAGATCTATTATTTTCGCTATCTGTTTTTTGCGGATTTTTTCTATTTGAGGTACAACCCATTAAAATAATTGCTGAATCAAGAGAAATGCAGGAACACTCCGACCTGATGCGTAGTCTTGGCAAAACAATTGCCTTTGTTCCGACCATGGGTTTTTTGCATGAAGGACATCTATCCCTTATCAGAAAAGGGCGTGAGCTCGGAGACAATCTGGTTGTTAGCATTTTTGTCAATCCTGCCCAGTTTAGCCCTGGAGAAGATTTTGAATCATACCCCAGAAACCTTGACAGGGATTTTGATTTGGCAGAAAAAAGTGGGGTTGATGTAATTTTTACTCCTGATGAGAAAGAGCTATATCCCAGGAATTTTCAAACATATGTTGAGTTGGAAAAACTGCCAAACCATCTTTGCGGAATTTCCAGACCCACATTTTTTAAAGGGGTTGCAACAGTTGTCGCAAAACTGTTTAACACTGTAAAACCTCATGTCGCCGTATTCGGTGAAAAGGACTATCAGCAGCTAATTATCATACGCCGGATGGTTCGCGACCTGAATTTTGAAATAAATATCGTTGGCGTTCCGACACTGCGTGAACCTGACGGGCTTGCCATGAGCTCAAGGAACACTTACCTTACATCAGAGCAGAGGATTGATGCCCTGTGCATATACAAAGCATTAAAAAAAGCACAGGAACTTCTTAAAAACGGCATCAATGATGCGGCAAATATTATTAACGCAGCTTCAGAATTGATAAAATCACATATGGGAACCACTATAGATTATATCACAATCTGTGATCCCGAAACCCTTGTGGATATGGAAACAATCGACAGCCCTGCTTTGATGGCGCTTGCTGTTAAGATAGGTAAAACTCGTCTTATAGACAACATGATGCTGAATCCAGAGTAACAGTTCAGCTATAAAGCACAAAGGAGACACAATTATTATGGGAAAAGAACAATTCTTTTTTACTTCCGAATCTGTCACAGAAGGGCATCCTGACAAGGTTGCCGACGCAATATCGGATTCCATCCTGGACGCCATTATTGAAAAAGATAAAAATTGCAGGGTTGCCTGCGAAACTCTTGTTACAACCGGACTGGCCTTTATTGCCGGCGAAATCACAACAGAATGTTATGTTGATATGCCCAAGATTGTCAGGGAAACAATACGTGAAATAGGATATCATTCATCCAAGATGGGCTTTGACTGGCAAACTTGCTCGGTTGTAACCAGCATTGATCATCAATCTCCCGATATCGCTCAGGGGGTTGATGTCGGCGAAGGGTTGTTCAAGGATCAAGGCGCGGGAGATCAGGGTCTTATGTTTGGATTTGCCTGCAATGAAACTCCGGAATTGATGCCCATGCCGATTATGCTTGCTCACAATCTTACCAAACGTCTTGCCACTGTTCGAAAAAACGGGGCTCTTGATTTCTTAAGGCCCGACGGCAAATCCCAGGTAACCGTCGAATATGAAAACGGCACTCCAAAACGGGTTGATACGGTTGTAATCGCTGCTCAACACAAACCGGATGTTACTTACGATGAGTTAAAAGAAGCTATTATTCAAGAAGTCATCAAAAAGGTAATCCCAAAAGAAATGACCGATGGTGATACCCGATATTTTGTTAATGCTACAGGCAAGTTTATTCTTGGCGGACCCATGGGAGACTGTGGACTTACAGGTCGAAAGATTATAGTTGATACTTACGGCGGCCAGGGAAGTCACGGGGGTGGATGCTTTTCAGGAAAAGATCCCTCCAAGGTTGACCGCAGCGCATCGTATATGGGAAGACATATTGCAAAAAATATCGTTGCTGCCGGCCTTGCGAAAAAATGCGAGTTGCAGGTTGCTTATGCAATCGGTGTGTCACAACCGGTTTCTGTCATGTTAGATCTTAAAGGTACTGGAGTTATACCCAAACAGCGGGTCAAGGAGATTATTCTTGAGGTTTTTGATTTGAGGCCTGCTGCAATTATCGAATATCTTGATCTCTTGCGGCCTATCTATCAAAAAACATCGGCTTATGGACACTTTGGCCGCAATGAGCCGGAGTTTACGTGGGAGAAAACAAATATGGCGGATGTTATCAGAGAAAAGGCCGGATTATAACCCCTGAAGTCAGAAATCAGAGGTCGGAGGTCAGAAGTTAGATCTCAGAGAACCAGCAACGAGCAACCAGTAACCAGCAATCCTGAACTGAGGAGAATAATAAAATGTCTGTTTTAAAAGCAATGAAAGATACAAAGGGGGTTTTAGAGATAGATCCCTTACTTCCATATAAAGTGGCCGATATTTCGCTTGCAGATTTCGGATTTAAGGAGATGAAACTTGCAGAAAATGAAATGCCGGGTCTAATGGCGGTACGAAAGAAATACGGGCCTCAAAAACCGCTTAAGGGAATGAAAATTATGGGGAGTCTCCATATGACCATTCAAACCGCCATGCTTATTGAAACGCTAAAAGAACTCGGCGCCGATATTCGCTGGGCCACATGTAACATTTTTTCTACACAGGATCATGCTGCGGCTGCAATTGCCAAAGCCGGTTCAGCGGCAGTATATGCATGGAAAGGCGAAACTCTCGAAGACTTCTGGTGGTGTACGGAACAGGCTCTTACATGGCCTGACGGTAGTGGTCCTGATCTTATTGTTGATGATGGTGGTGATGCTACCTTATACGTTCATGAGGGTGTAAAAATAGAAAAAGACCCGGCGCTTTTGGATAAGGCTTATGACAGTCTTGATATGCAATTTCTTATAGCGCGCCTTAAAGCAAGTTATGAGCAGGACCCAAAACGCTGGACAAAAATTGCATCAAAAATCAGAGGCGTTTCCGAGGAGACTACTACCGGCGTTCACAGGCTTTACCACCTTGCGAAGAGCGGCGAGTTGCTTTTCCCGGCTTTTAATGTAAACGATTCGGTTACAAAATCAAAATTTGACAACCTTTACGGATGTCAGGAATCCTTGGCAGATGGAATCAAACGTGCCACAGATATTATGCTTGCAGGCAAAATCGTGGTAATATGCGGCTATGGCGATGTTGGCAAGGGATGCGCAAAGTCGATGAGCGGATACGGCGCACGCGTGCTTATTACTGAGATCGATCCCATATGCGCACTGCAAGCCTCGATGGAAGGATTTGAAGTATTAACAATGGAAGATGCCGCGTCGATCGGGGATATCTTTGTAACAGCCACAGGATGTTACCATGTGATTACCGGCGAGCATATGGAACAGATGAAAAATGAAGCAATAGTATGTAATATCGGTCACTTTGATAATGAAATACAGATGCTGCATCTTGATGATAATCCTGATTGTAAAAAGGAGCAGATTAAACCACAGGTTGACAAGTGGACTCTTAAATCAGGGCGATCTATTATTGTGCTTGCGGAAGGAAGGCTGGTAAATCTTGGCTGCGCAACAGGACATCCGAGTTTCGTTATGAGTAATAGCTTTACAAATCAGTGTTTGGCACAGATAGAACTTGCATCAAAGCAATACGAAAAAAAGGTTTATACACTCCCCAAAAAACTTGACGAGGAAGTAGCGCGGCTTCATATAGATAAACTTGGCGTAAAGCTCACCAGACTCACCCAGTTCCAGGCTGATTACTTGGGAGTTCCAATTAGCGGGCCATTTAAACCTGATTCTTACAGGTATTAGCCCGAATTTCGATGTATTTTCTTCACCACGAAGAGCACAGAGAGCGTGCTGTACAGGGAATATTTATATGGAGGAGATCACAAATAAGGATCAAGACAGTCTGTTAAAATCCAAAAATGAATCAAGAGATACACAACGGCCAAAGATTATTACAATTATGTGCGCTTTGTATATCTTTAATGTGTTAGGTATAATTTTTGTGCCTTTCAGTGATAAAGCATGGTCTATCGGTTTTTGGTGGCCACCATATTTAGGTTTTTCAGCAGTAATTATCTTGATCTGTATATACGGTTTTTGGGAAATGAAGAAATGGTCGATAATGCTTTATCTGGCATTTATTGCCGTTAATCAGATTGTAATGTATAGTATAGGGAGAACCGCCACATTAATTATACCAGGTATAATTCTGCTGATCGTTTTGTCACAGTATCGCAAAATGACTTAAACTGAGTATTTCATGAATAATAATGAAAAACGCATAAAATCATGAATGTTTCGCTGTACGCACTCTTGCCTGACACCAATTTTATCGATTTAATAGCCATAAGTCTAATTAGTTGAGGGAATCCCAACAACTCCAGTAGATGGGACTTTTTGCGACGCTATCAACCATAGATGGCTAAGTAAAAAGGTTCATATACAAGGCGTAGTAGTTCTTTAGGGCCGAAGGCATACGTATAGTATGTCGAGGGTCTGAAAAAATACTACAACGCAATAGATGGGATTTTTTACGACGCCATCAAAATTTTACTTTCGGCACAGCCTTCTCAGCTTCTGGAATTTCATAATATTCAGCTTTAGAAACCCCGGCAAATCCCGCATATAACCTTCCGAAAAATGTCCGGCTATATGTGTTTAAACCCTGAACCGCGTCGTTATACCTCTTTCGTTCAACCGCGATTCTATTTTCGGTGCCTTCGAGACTGTCCTGAAGCTTCAGAAAGGACTGATTTGCTTTAAGCACCGGGTATCTCTCCTGAAGAAAAAGAAGTTTTGAGAGCACGCCTTCAAGACGGTTTGCGCTTTCAACTTTATCTTTTACGGTTTTTGCCTGGAAGTATTTTGTTCTGGCCTCCGCGATATTTTCAAACAGTTCTTTTTCGTGTTTTGCATAACCTTTAACCGTTTCAATTAGATTCGGAATGAGGTCAAATCTCCGCTTGAGCTGGTTTTCAACCTGAGCCCACTTGCCCTTAACATTTTCATCCATTATGATGACTGTATTATAACCTCCGATAAGCCTTCCTGCTACAAGAACACCAACAAGTAAAACAACACCTGCAATTATAAGAATTGTTTTTAATGATTTTGACATAAAACCCTCCATGAAAATATAAAACTACCAGCCCCCGGAAGCGCCGCCTCCACCGAAACCGCCGCCCCCGCCACCAAAACCGCCACCTCCGAATCCGCCACCGCCACCCCATGAACCACGCCTTCCGCCCATTGCTGATAGAAGAAAGAACATGATGAAGAGTCTTGGATTTTTTATAAACAGAATAACAAGAATTACAAGAAAAAGCAGCGACATTATACTACCAAAAATACCGACAGGTTTATCTTTTCCTGTTCGTTGAACACTGCGTTTCAATTCCGGCATTCCGGTTATCTTTACTCCAGAGTCCTCGGCAATCAAATTGGCCATTACTGCGGCAGCGGCAAAAATACCGTTTGAATAGTCACCCTTTCTAAAAAAAGGAACAAGATAAGAACGGCCGATGCTTCCGGCCAGGCTATCGGGAATCACGCCCTCGAGGCCGTAACCGACTTCAATCCTGTATTTTCTTTCCCTGTAAGATACCAGCAGTAAAATTCCATTGTCTTTTCCTTTTTGGCCGAGTTTCCATCGATCATGAGCCACGGTTATTGATAAATCTTCAATCGATTCTCCTTCAAGGCTCTTGATGGTAAGAATGGCAAGCTGTGCTGTTGTCTTTTGTTCGAGTTCTTTCAGATATTGATTAAGTCTAACCTCGGTAGAGTTATCAATGATTCCTGCAAGGTCAACAACATGGCTGCCTGGATTTCTCGGTATGCTGACAGCATGCGAAAAAGGCGCCAGCAGGAGAAATAAACACAGGATTGAAAGAAGGGGAATTAGATTATACTTTAATTTCATCTGTAATATCCCCCAGCTTCTCGATAGCTTTGTAATAGTCTTCAAATATTGAGTTAAGAACTTCAATAGAAAGTTTTGTTTTATCTTTTCTGGCCTTTAAAACCGTCCTGAATACGCTGGTGTCGACACCGGATAGCTCCTGCAGGGTTGACAGCACTTCTTTATTTTCTCTGGACGCCGGTTTTCCAAAAAGAACAATTATGCCTCTGAAAAGCGGAATATATCCTGAAAAGGAACTCATAAACAGGTCTGAAAGAGATTTCCTGTTTCCAGTCGAAGAAAGGTATCCCTGCCTGAGTCCGATTAATCTGACTTTCAGTTCCCGCTCACACTGGTGCCTGAGATCAGCGCTTTTAATTTCAAGATCGTTAAAGATGTCCTCGCCGAAAACGGTTTTATGAATTGTCTTTATTGTAAGAAATTCAACAGGGAAAACATCAAGAGAGCTAAAAATATACTCAGGGGTCATAATAAGGGGGGAAGAAATCTGTTTTTTTCCGAATTTCTTTCCAAGGAGCGCAAAATCTTCAAGAAATTTCAAATCCATTTTATTAAGAACAAGGATAGAATTGATATCCGAAGCGCCGGGTTTGAAATCTTCAGTCAAAGCACTGCCTGTAACATGAATTGAATGGAGCTTGTTCTTGTAATTGTTTAATACAACATCCAGAAAAGGTTTAAATTTATTCGCAGCCTCCTCCTTCATGTTCAGATCCTTCATAAAACCTCCTAAGATTGATGAATTCGTAAAAAATCGATTTTGTTCACTTCATGACCATTTTGGGTGCAATTGATATGTTCATCTAAAATGCAAGAACTCGGCCTAACGGCCTCAAACAGCTTGCATTTCTTGACGATGAACATCTCAATTGCTTTTTCCCCAAAATGCTCAAAGCTGTTCACAAAAGACTTTTTACGAGACCATCAAGATTTTATAGAAATATATAAGTTAACTTAAGTTTCGCAACCTTTTTATTTACCAAAAGCTTTAAACAGTAAGCAAAACTTCGGCAATAAGATGATTGACCCTTTTTTCAATTTCGTCGCGCACTTTAATCATAAAATCGATGGATTTGCCGGAGGGATCGGGCACTTCCCAGTCACACATGTTGACACCTGATATAAATGAGCATTCTTCGCCACAACCCATGGTTATTATCATATCCGGCTTTCCGCCTGAAAGTGCATCCTCAATCGATTTTGGCGGGCGAAACGCCATGTCTATTCCTTTTTTGCCCATTGCTTCAACCATGACAGGGTTAATTTCATTTGCAGGGCTGTTTCCTCCGCTTACAGCTTCGATTTTATCCCCCGCAAGGCGCTGGGCAAAAGCAGCGGCAATCTGGCTCCTACAGGTATTTTCACGGCAGGCAAACAAAATTTTTTTTCTGCTGAGAAGCGGTGTTAAAAGAATGTTTGCCGCTTCTTTTACCTCGCTTAAAACAGCGTTGTATTTTTCCATATCGCCGGCATGTTCAATACTCCTGTACGTCAGGCTTCCCTCAAAGCTTGCTCCAACAGCATCAAAAAAGTATTTTGCTGTAAGGTTGATGCCGTCAAATAGATTTTTTCCCTTTGTAGCCCCAAGCGCAAGCAGAAACCCGCGTCTATATTTTTGCCCCGGATCGATTAGCTTTAGTTTATATTTTCTTGACCAGAGCACCTGGCACCTGTCGATGAGCGCTTTTAGCTGGGCAGTCGCGTTGCAAAAAAATATCGGAGTGGCAACTACTATAACATCCGCTTTACGCAGCAGGGGATATATTTCATTCTTCATGTCGTCATCAATAGGACAAAATCCCTTTTTTGAACACACTGTGTATTCTTTGCAAGGGATAATCTTTTTTTTGTCCACTTCAATAACATGTGTCTGGGCGCCAAGTTTTTTTGCTTCATCCATAAAGGCTGAAAGCAAAAATGATGTATTACCATTTTTCCGTGGACTTCCCTGTAAGCCAAGCACCATCATGATATAAAAACCTTGCTTTAAGAGTAATGGCGTCGTAAAAAGTTCCATCTACTGCGTTGCAGTATTTTTTTCAGGCTCTCAACATACTGTATGCATGCCTTCGATCTTGAAAAATTACTACGCTTTGTATGTGAAACTTTTTACGAGTTCATCATAGTTAATTTCGTAACTTTTTACTAATTCATTAAAATAAGGAAAACTAATTAAAATGGCGACCGAGAAAGATATTGTACTTATATATTCAGAGAATACACCTCTTACCTTTGCAAGAATAGAGGAAATATCAGCGGATATAAAACCAAACTGGTATCTTGTAAAGTTGCTTCTTCTCCAGATGCCTCCTCAACCTGTAACATGGATTTTAAAAGATTCATATATTAATGGTGAAGAATTTACAATGGATGGAAGAAAAGTGCGTTTGGAGCTGGTAGAATGTCCGGAGGTTGCTAAGCCATCTGAAATACATGAAAAAAAGGGCAAGAAAGTTCGAGGTTCAAAGAGCGGAAAGGTAATATCAATGCTCGACAGAAAGAAGGTTTAACAAAAACATCTTCAAAACATTTGAATGAATCCTTCACACAAAATAGTAATTTCCGCTTCCCGCAGAACAGATATCCCGGCTTTTTACATGAACTGGTTTATGGAGCAAATCAAAAAGGGTTTCTTTGAAGTAATAAATCCTTACAACAGGCATGTATCAATAGCGCCTGCAAGTACTGACAAGGTTCATACCATTGTGTTCTGGTCAAAAAATTTTGGCCCGTTCATTGAAGGAAGGTTTGGGAAAAAGCTTATTGACGCTGGATTCAATCTTTTTTTTAATTTTACAATAAATTCCAGTTCTGCCGAGCTTGAGCCAAATGTGCCTTCTTTAACACAACGCTTAAATCAGCTTGAATATCTATGCGGCAATTTTGGCGCAAGGTGTATAAACTGGAGGTTTGATCCAATATGTTTTTACAAGACAAATAATGGAGACATTAAGGACAATCTGCGTGATTTGCTTGTAATTGCGCGCAGAGCTTCCGAATATGGCATTAGAAGATGTATTACCAGCTTTATGGATGATTATCGGAAAATTCGCAAAAGGATTGCGTTAATTCCCGGTTTTTCATTTATAGATCCACCTATGGACAGAAAAAAAGAGATAATTCTAAGTATTGAAAAGAAGCTGACAGCGGAAAAGATTAAGCTATATGCCTGTTGTGAAAAAAATCTGATAGATATTCTTCCCGCAACTTCGGGTATAAAAAAAAGTTCGTGCATACCAAATGATCTTCTAATCAAAATATACGGCGGCAGTCTTTCCCTCAAAAAAGACGCAGGCCAGAGGATAAAGGATGGCTGCGGATGTATGACTTCTGTTGATATCGGTTCGTACAATCTTCATCCATGTTATCATAACTGCCTTTTTTGTTATGCAAACCCATGTTCTGTTTCATAATATATACGTTAAGCGATTAGCTGTTAGCAATTAGCCTTTGGCTCTTATGAAATATGCATTCGTATAATTATTTATTAATTACCTCCGCCAACGGGCTCTGGCGAATTATTGTTTAATAACCTCTTGATATGGCTTGACTAATAGCTAATAGCTAATGGCTCATTTTAGGTAATAATGAAAATCGGTTCCCTTACTCTTGATAATATTACAATATTAGCCCCTCTTGCGGGAATTACCATCCTGCCTTTTCGGCTTCTTGCTAAAGAAGCCGGCTGCGCACTTGTCTACACCGAGATGATAAGTTCCAACGGACTTGTTCGAGGATCACAAAAGACAAAGCAGATGCTTGCCAGTCTGCCCGAGGAAAAACCTCTGTCTGCCCAGTTGTTTGGTGCTGATCCGTTAATAATGGCGGAAGCAGCAAAAATTGTTGAACTTTCAGGCGCAGATTTAATTGATATTAATTTCGGTTGTTCCGTAAAAAAGGTAGTCAAAACCGGCGCCGGCGTTGCGTTGATGAAAGATCTTGACAGAGCCGAGGCGCTTATCAAATCTGTTCGAAAAGCAATCAATATTCCCTTTACTATAAAAATCAGGACCGGATGGGACAGCTCCGGAAACCAGGCTGTTAAATTAGCTAAAATCACTGAGGACTGCGGTGTTGACGCAATTGCAGTTCATCCACGCACTGCCTCCCAGGGATTCAGGGGCAAGGCCGACTGGTCGATCATAGCAAAGATTAAAAAAGCCGTGTCAATTCCTGTTATTGGAAACGGAGATATTGTTACACCGGAAGATGCCTTAAAAATGCAGGACATGACAGGTTGCGATGCATTGATGATAGGACGGGCAGCTATAGGAAAACCGTGGATTTTTTCTCAGGTATTAAGCCTTATCAAGGGTGAAGATTTATCTCCGGTTGATATTGCATATCGTTACAGCGTTATGATACGATATGTTAAAATTATGGTAAAATACTATGGCGAAGAACAAGCGTGTTATATGCTGCGCAGCCGTCTTGGATGGTTTGTGAAAGGCCTTCGTTATTCCAGTAAATTTCGTGAATCTATAAAGCAAATATCTTCTGAACATGAAGCTGTAGAATTGATCGGGGCATACATAGAAAATTGTTAGTTTTAAAGTTTGATGGCCTCGTAAAAAGTCCATTTTATTCACTTCATGACCATTTTGGGCGCAATTAAGATGTTCATCTAAAATGCAAGAACTCGGCCTAACGGCCTCAAACAGCTTGCATTTCTTAACGATGAACATCTTAATTGCTT
>JAUVHU010000105.1 GCA_030593145.1 Desulfobacteraceae bacterium | reverse complement strand
CATTTTTTCCTCTATAGCGGAGAGTATTTCCACCCTTTTGATTGAATCTATGCCGAGATCTGATTCAATATCCATATCAAGCTCCAGCATTTCTACAGGATACCCTGTAAGTTGGCTGACTACTTCTAACATCTGGTTTTGGATTTTCTTATCGGTTTGGGAGGTTTGCTCCAGGGGAGCGCTTTCTTCCTGAGAACCGGTTGACAGCTCAACATCTTTATAGTCTGATTGCGGTTTTACATCAGAAGTTGAAATTGTATGTTGAGTCTGTTTTTCAAGCTGTTTTATCAAAACGTCGGTCTGTTTTATATCTTCTTTGCTCGGAATGGAGTAGTCCGGTTTGTTATCTAATTTGTAGTCCGATTTGTTATGGGGGGGGGTATTGTATTCCACTTTAAGCCCCAAGGAAGCTTCTGCCAGACGCTGTGTGCTTTCCATCATGTTTTGCAGCATGCGATTGGCCTCTGTCTGGGTTTCCAGAAACTTTTTATGCGCTTCAGCGGTTTGAGACTGGAGAGCCTGCATTGATTTCAGGCCTTCCTGTGTAATCTTTAATGCATCGGAAATTAAGTTTGTATTTTTCGTTATGTCCGGGACAGTTTTATTTTTATATGCGTTCATAGATTTATCCGATTTATTGAGGTGTTGAGTGTGGGCAAAATCCTCGTTGGGTGGAGTTTCTGTTTGTATGCTGTTTATATTAACCTTTTGGCTCATTTTTGTAGTTTCTATTATTTGTTTTGGCTCCGGCCTGTAGTTTGCTCCGGAAATGGGAATGCTCATCAGCTGCTTCCTGGTTTCAAAAACAGGATGTTCCCATCCGGATAGTTCAACATGGTGACCTATTGAGGCGAGATGGCAAAGAGTTTTAGCGAGGTCCGCCACCCCGAATTGTTTTCCTGAAGAACAGTCCATTGAAACTACATGAAAATCTTGATCTTTTAATATTGATTTTACAAGACCGGTCAGAATTCTTTTGGGTCCTATTTCTATAAATGTGCGAACACCTGTTTTAAATTGATTTTCAATTTCGCTTACAAAATCCACGGGACATAAAATCTGCCTGCTAAGTAAATCTTTTGCTTTGCCCGAATCATGAGGGTATGGCTTGCCGGTTGTATTGGAAAAAACAGGGATATCTGAAGGAGTTATTTTAGCTTTTTTAACGATCTTCGCAAACGGTTTTTGAGCATCTTTAACAAGATCGCTATGAAAAGCGGCGGATACCGGCAGTTTTATTGTTTTGTATCCTTTTTGCCTGCATATTTTATCTGCCTGGTCAATAGCTTCGATTGTGCCGGATAAAACTCCCTGGTCAGGGCTGTTTTTGTTGGCAAGGACAACGCCTGTATTTGTATCTTCAACAAGTCTGGCAAGTTCGTCAACCGGCGCTTTTACAGCTAACATAGCGCCATTCTGATTGTTATTTCGACCTGCGTCAGCCATTAAACTGCCGCGGGCGATTGAAAGATCGAAAAAGGTGTCAATGTCGATCCAGCCTGCCGCATAAAGGGCCGGTAGTTCGCCATAGCTGTGTCCGCAGACCGCATTAGGTTTTACTCCAAACTTTTGAAGGGTTTTCAGCATTGACAGGCTTACAGCGCCAATGGCAGGTTGAGCAATATCAGTTCTTCTTAAGGTTTCTTCCTGAGCCAGTTTTTCTTTGTTGGATTTAGAAGGAAGAGGGTAGATATGTTCGCATAAGGAATATGAATTATCGTATTTTGCGTTTGCGATTTCAAGAATATCTAAAGCTTCAGGAAACCAGCAAACAATGTCCCGGCCCATGCCGGTATATTGACTCCCCTGGCCTGGAAACATGAATCCGATTTTACCGGCTTTTTGGGAGTTCGTATAATCAGGACCGCCATAAAAGATATTCTTCAGATTCCAGGCCGATTTGCCGGTGTTTTTTTCAAGGCCATCCAATGCAGCGGCAAACAGTTCTTTTAAATTGTCTGAAGACCTTTCAACAACAAGAAGGATCCTGTGTTTGTCTTTAGTTGAAAATTTTGATCTTGAAATAGAAGCTTTTTTCGAGAGCTCTTTGTCCGGCTGTCCCTGATCAGTAGAGCTTTTTAGGGAGCTTTTAAGACTGCTGAGATCTGCGGCAAGTTCTTTTTTGGTTGAAGCCGACAACGCAAAAATTTCAACCGAGCCGTCCCATGATATTTCAGTTTTGTTTTGCTTATATTCTTCAAGAACCACATGAAAATTGCTTCCCCCGAACCCGAAAGCGCTTACACCGGCGCGTCGTGGATGTTTCTTTTTTGAAAACCAGGGTTTAGACGTTGAGTTAAGATAAAAAGGTGTTTCATTGATCTTGAGATTTGGATCAGGTTCATCGGCTTTCAAAGTGGGTGGAAGCACTTTGTTATAAAGAGATAAAGCGGTTTTTATAATACCGGCAACTCCGGCAGCAGCTTTGGTGTGGCCGATCATGGATTTGACCGAGCCTAACGCGCACCATTTGCCGGATTTTTTATTAGATTCGCCAAAGACCTGACTTAGAGACTGAAACTCAACCATGTCTCCGACCCTTGTGCCTGTGCCGTGAGCTTCGATAAGTCCGATGGTTGAGGGGTCAATACCTGCATTTTTGTAAGCCATGCGGAGCGCTTTTGCCTGTCCTTCAGGTTTGGGCGCATATATGCTTTGTGCTTTACCGTCGCTTGAAGATCCGATGCTCTTTATAACAGCATAGATTTTATCATTATCTTTTTCAGCATCATCAAGCCTTTTTAAAACAAGTATTCCAACACCTTCTCCAAGAACCGTGCCGTCCGCGTCCTTTGAAAAAGGTCTTGCATCCTCGGTCGGTGAAAGAACATGAGTTTTTGAAAAACACATATGCATGAAGATGTCGTTCAAGGTGTCAATACCGCCCGTTAGAACTGTGTCACTGCGACCGGATACAAGCTCCATGACGGCAAGATGCATGGCGGCCATTGAACTGGCGCATGCCGCATCAACAACGCAGTTGGTGCCTCCCAGGTCAAGACGGTTGCATATTCTTCCGGCTACAACATTTCCCAGAAGCCCGGGAAATGAGTTTTCCTGCCAGGAAACGTATGAATCAGATATATCCTTTATAATTGCTTCTGTTTTTTCAGGAGAAATACCGGAGTTTAAAAGAGCTTTTCGCCATTTTGGATGACCAAGTCTGGCACCGAGAGGAATGACAAGCTCCTGTGTTCCCGTTATTCCAAGCATTACGCTTGTTCTATCTTTGTTATATTTTTTTCCTTCTCCATAACCTGAGTCGTGAAGCGCCATTTTTGCGGCAGTCAGAGCAAAGAGCTGGGATGTATCGGTTGCTTCAATGGAGGATGGAGGAATGCTGAATTCTGTTGGATCAAATGAGACAGGTGATAGAAAGCCGCCACGTTTACAATAAACATGGTCAGGTTTTTTAGGGTCTTTATCAAAGTAATCTTCTGACAGCCAGTGTGTTTTCGGGATGTCGGTAATTCCATTTTCACCATGAAATATTAAACGCCAGTATTCTTTTAATTCAGACGATTTTGGAAAGAGGCATCCGATTCCAATGATGGCGATGGGAGTATTTTGGTAAATGTTTTTGTTTGATTTCATTTTAAAACCTCAATTTAAGTCATGCCGTTTCTCAAGGCGTATGCCGCAAAACACGAAAGAATAAAAGCACGAAATAAAAAATATGAAAAACTGATTTTTTATGGATTTGTTACTATAAAGCATAAATTTTTTTATTGCAAGACTATTGACAAAATATTTTAGTTGATATATTAACATACCAACCAACCAAGGAGCTGATATGGTAACATACTATACAAACAGAGAACTTTCACAAAAACTTGAAATAAACCTGGCAAAATGGAAGAGGTGGTCTCGGGAGTTTCTGCCGCCGGATCCATTAGGCGGAATGCAATCCGGCTACGCAAGGCAATATAGCATTAAAAATGCTTTTACCGTTTATCTTGGAGGTCATTTGGTGGCAGATATGAAGTTTACTGTTCCAGAGGCAAAGCAGATTCTTAATGATTTATATAGATGGCTTGAGGATAACGGATTTTACTTTGTTGCCAACGGTGGTTCGAAATCTTTTGAAGGTGTGGATAATTCAGCAAAAAAATACATAATTTTTATCTATTGCATGAATTTAGAGAAAATAACCATTGGTTTTTACTATAAAATTAGAGGCATAATTTTTGACGAAGCCGTTGATTACAGGGGGGATCAGGTCAGGGAAGAGCGTTTTATTGAGACAACGATTAATCTACAAGAAAATAAGAAGGCAGTGCTTGATTTGATTAATATTAAAATGTTGAATATTACAGAATTACATGAGAAATTTTTTGTAGATCTTGATCTTACCTAAGTTAAGCGATTAGCTGTTAGCAATTAGCCGTTAGCTCTTATGAAATATGCATTTGTATAATTTTCTATTAATCACCCATCGGGTGAAATGTTATTGTTTAATAACATCTTGATATAGCTTGACTAACAGCTAAAAGCTAATGGCTAATTGCTCATTTTAGGTCTTATATAATATTTCAGCAAAACGAACGATTTTATAATGTAGATATATCAATATAACAACTTTTCCATTGATTCCGTTACTAATCGTGCCGAAATTGTTTAACCTGTGGATCGACACTAACCTGGATGTTTGACAGAAGGGTTGCGGTTATAGTAAACCCCGTTAGAAAGGATGGGATTTTATACCCATTTTAAATGGATTGAACCTAAGTTGAAATTATATGAGGAGGGATAATTTGGCGCTATTACTTGTGCAGCATGGCAAGAGCCTGCCAAAAGATAAAGATCCTGAAAAAGGTCTTTCCGATGAAGGAATCATTGATGTTAAACGTATAGCGGATGCGGCTAAAAAATACGGCATTAATGTATCATGTATTAAGCATAGCGGCAAAAAAAGGGCGCGTCAAACCGCCGATATTTTTGCATCTGCCTTACAACCCGCACACAGCGTCCAGGAAATTAGCGGAATAAATCCAATGGATGACGTTGCAAGCTTTGCCGATAGCATAAACAGCGGAGAAGATTTAATGCTTGTAGGACATTTGCCTTTTATGGAAAAATTAGTCTCTTTTCTGATAACAGAGTCTATCGCAAAGCCGGTGATAAAATTCCAGAATGGAGGCATTGTGTGTCTGGATAAGGATACGGATAGCCATTGGTGGGCGATAAAATGGACGCTTATGCCGGAAATTAAATAGTCATACATTTGATGGCCTCGTAAAAAGTCCATTTTATTCACTTCATGACCATTTTGGGCGCAATTAAGATGTTCATCTAAAATGCAAGAACTCGGCCTAACGGCCTCAAACAGCTTGCATTTCTTAACGATGAACATCTTAATTGCTT